>CAZFXD010000032.1:0-26406 GCA_964522795.1 uncultured Myxococcaceae bacterium | reverse complement strand
GAAGTAGATGAGCAGCGGCACCGCGATGCGCACCACGTCGAACGGCACGTTCACGATGGCCTCGCCCTTGAGCGAAAACATCAGCACGATGGTCAATAACAGCGCGACGAGGGTGATGGGTGAGATGCGGGGGATGAAGACCTTGCGGTACCAGTCTTCGCCCTTCAGCGCCCGCAGCCCAAACCGGCTGGCGATGCCCGCGAGGAACGGGATGCCGAGGTAGATGAAGACGCTCTGCGCGATGTCGCCGATGGTGAAGTGCACCTCCGCGCCCTGAATGCCGAGCCAGCCCGGCACCACGGTGATGAAGACCCACGCGTAGACGGAGAAGAAGAGCACCTGGAAGATGGAGTTGAAGGCGACCAGGCCCGCGCAGTACTCGGTGTCGCCGCTGGCGAGGTCGTTCCATACGATGACCATCGCGATGCACCGGGCCAGGCCGATGAGAATCAGACCGACCATGTACTCGGGCTTGTCGCGCAGGAAGATGACCGCCAGCGCGAACATCAGCACCGGGCCGATGACCCAGTTCTGCACCAGCGAGAGCAGCAGGACCTTCCAGTTGCGGAAGATGCTCGGCAGCTCCTCGTAACGAACCTTCGCGAGCGGCGGGTACATCATCAGCACCAGGCCGACCGCGATGGGCACCGAGGTGGTGCCAACGTTGAACTTGTTCAGCGTTGGCACGATGCCGGGTGCGAGGTACCCGAGCGCGATGCCCACGCCCATCGCGGCGAAGATCCACAGCGTCAGGTACCGGTCGAGAAACGACAGCCGCTTGGTGAGCGCGCTCATCAGAGGCTCCCCACCAGCGCCTTGAGCCGTCGCAAGGAGCGCGGCTCGACGCAGTAGCAGGTGCGCGGCCCGTCGATTTCGCCGCGGATGAGCCCGGCGTCCCTGAGCACCTTCAGGTGCTGGGAGACGGTGGACTGCGCGAGCGGGAGCACGTCGACGATGTCGCCGCAGACGCAGGTCGACCGCCTCACGAGCATCCGCATGATCTGCACGCGCGCCGGGTGACCAAGCGCCTTGGCCAGGTCGGCCAGCTCCTCGTCGGCCGACTTGCCCTCCACCGGACGTAGGTCTGGCGTGTCTTCGCTCGGCGTTGGCGGCTCGCAATTCCTCGCCTCAGCAACACTCACTCGCATGGGGTTGCCCTCATCACGGCGAAAGGGGTCGCCCCCGAACTCGCTGTTTTCATAATCGTCTTTTAACGATAGGAGATTGGGCCGTCAATCGAGGAATCGACCCCCAGTGCTACTGATTCATCGCCCCCAGCAGAGCCATCGGAGCCCCGGCAATCGTTCGAGAACGATTCCCAACGCAACGGCGCCCGGCAAGCACCTGCTCAATGAGTTGACGCGGTGGGGCACTTGAGGATCCGCGCCATCGACTGGCTTCGCGGGTTGGTCATCGCGCTGATGACCGTCGACCACTCCGGCACCATCTTCGACGCGGCCCACATGCACGGCGACAGCGCGGCTCGCTGGGTCGTGGGCTCGCCGTTGCCGACGGGCGAGTTCCTGACGCGCTGGGTGACACACCTGTGCGCGCCGGTGTTCGTGCTGCTAGCGGGCGTTTCGCTCGCGCTCTCGGAC
This sequence comes from uncultured Myxococcaceae bacterium, assembly GCA_964522795.1. Lineage (GTDB taxonomy): Bacteria > Myxococcota > Myxococcia > Myxococcales > Myxococcaceae > CAZFXD01. Next base: position 24,808 of record CAZFXD010000032.1, on the reverse strand, counting down.
GAGAAACGGCGCGACCAGCCCGGGCAGACCCGGTTCATCATCACCCGCGGCCTGCTCATCGCGGCGCTCGACCCGCTGTGGATGTCGCTCGGATTCGCGAACTACAAGCGGTTCGTTTTCCAGGTGCTCTACGCCATCGGCTTGTCGCTGGTGTGTATGGCCTGGCTGCGCAAGCTGTCGTCGAGGGCGCTGATTGCAGGCGCGCTGGCCATTCAGATCTTCGGCGAGCTCTCCGATGCCTGGCGCCCAATCGAACAGCCCTGGCACGCGCTCTGGGGCTTCCTCTTCCTCGGTGGGCCGGTCTTCGAGAAGACCGTATGCGCCTACCCGCTGGTCCCGTGGCTGTCGGTGATGATGCTCGGCTGGGTGTTGGGCCGCTGGCTGCTCGAGCCGCGCACGAACGGTGAGCGGGCACGCTCCCTCGCGACGGTCGGCCTTGGCCTGCTGGTGCTGTTCGCCGTGGTTCGCGGTATCGATGGCTATGGGAACTGGAATCTCCACCGCGACTCGCTCGAGGTGCTGCAATGGCTCCACGTCGCCAAGTACCCACCGAGTCTCGCGTACTCGAGCCTGGAGCTCGGCCTGGGGCTGTGCCTGCTCGCCCTCTTCATCTGGCCCGACGACCCGAAGCTTACGCGGCCGGTGCTCGCACCGCTGTCTCTCCTCGGCTCGACCGCGTTCTTTTACTACCTGCTCCACGTGCACTTGATGGCGGCTGTGCAGGGGCTGTTTGAGTTCGACACGCACACCGATGGGCTCGCCAAGACCTGGGGAGCTGCGGCGCTCACCCTCTCGGTACTCGTGGGGCCGTGTTGGCTCTACCGTCGGTACAAAGCCACCAACGCCAACGGGTGGGCGCGTTACATATGACGTTCGGAATTGACCGGAGGAACACCCGATGAATCGCCAAGCACTGTTTGTGACCGCCCTCGTGTTGAGCACTGGGTGCGCACGCGACCCGGCACCTCCGCCGGTGGTCGCAGCTTCGGTGTCGGTGCCGGTGGCCCCGCCGACCCAGCCGTCGGCCACGGACGCACTTGACAAGATGGACACCCGCACCGCCGTCCCGCTTCTGCCCATGATGGCGAATCACCAGAAGCAGAACATGCGCGACCACCTCGCAGCCGTGCAGGAGATCGTCGCCGCGCTCACTACGGATGACTTCGGGGGCGTCGAAAAGGCCGCGGGTCGAGTCGGCTACTCGGAGCAGATGGGCCAGATGTGCACGCACATGGGCGCAGGGGCGCCGGGGTTCACCGAACAGGCCCTCGCCTTCCATCACACCGCTGACCGAATCGCCGAAGCAGCGCGTAAGCGAGACCGGAAGCGAGTCCTCGCCGAGTTCTCGGCGACCTTGCAGACCTGCACCCAGTGCCACACAGCGTGGAAGCAGCAAGTCGTCGATGAGGCCACGTGGAATCGCCTGACCGCCACGGCGGCGCCCACCGGTCATGAGATGCCCCACTGACGCGCCCGACAGCCTCGGACGGATCCTCGAGGCGCAGACGGCACGCGCCTCACTTCAGCGCCGCAAATGCTCTGCGCTGGAGGCCTCGGCTTTCGATTCGCGCGATGCGGAGCAGTGCACGAAGGTTGCGTCGACGAACGCGGCCCGGGTCACGCTCGTTCTCCACGACCTGCACCAGATCTGCTGGGAGTCGCTTCACCAGCGTCACGTAGTGGCAGACCTCTTCGCGGGTGACGCCGAACCGCTTGGCGACCTTGCCGTAGGAGCCTTCGACCTTCAGCGCCCGCTGGTACATTCGCGCCCGTGGAATCGGGTTCGGCCAACCCTTCTCGAGCCGCTTGGCGGCCCGAAGCCGCCGCTGGTTCACCCGGTCCCACCCCATTCCCTCGGAACTCCAAGGCCACACGACGCTCAAGGTCAGCCCGTTAGTTCGTGAGCTGTCATGAATGGGGAGCAATCGTGACGGCCCGACGAACTAACTGTTCGTTGGGCTGTTTCGTCTCTTCGGGGTACGTAGCGCGCCGTTCTGCTCCGCACCCACGAATGCCGCGCGGATCTCCGCCAGCCCATCTTCGGTCGAGTACGCGGACCGATAGGCCAGGTCCCGGCGTGCCTTGCCATCGTCGACGGTGAACTCCTGCCCCAGCGTTTCGACGATGAAGCGCAGATGGGTCGGTGGCTCTGAGCGAAGCGGCAGAAGCCTCCACGGCAACTCGAAGAGCCAGGCCATCTTGAGCACGGTCGATCGGGACACGGAATTGAGTCTGGGATTCACGCCGTGCGCCTGCACCAGCGCCGTGAAGAAGTCGCGCATCACGGGCGCAGGGCCGTCGGTGAGGAAGTACGTTCCCCCCGGGCTTCCCTTCTCGGCGGCACACAGAAGGCCCTCCACCACGTTGCGCACGTGGCAGGTGGAAACGGGGTAGTAGCCGCCGTCAATCCAGGTGAACTGTCCCTCTCTCACGGACTCAACCAGCTGTGGGAGGTTGGCTCGATCCCCGACGCCCCACACGAACGCCGGCCGGAGACTGAGGGTGTGCAGGGCATTCCCGTTAGCCTGTAGAACCTCTCTCTCCGCCTGCGCCTTGGTGCGCGCGTACCCGCCCAGAGGTGAAGCGGGAACGGGCCAATTCTCATCCGCGTTCCGCGGCGCGGGCCCACCAGCGAGCACCGCCGTCGTGCCCGTATAGATCAGTCAGCCGACCTTGGCCTGCCGAGAGGCCGCAAGGACGTTCTGCGTTCCCAGGACGTTGACCCGGGTCATCACCGCGGCGCCGTCAGCGTGCCTCATCTCGGCGGCGAGGTGAAAAACGACCTCGCAGCCGGCCATGGCTTTGGAAAGAACCGCGCTTTGGTCCAAGTCTCCGCGCACGGGCTCAGCCCCCAGAGCGCCGACCCGCTTCGCCGCTTCGTCCGAACGAACCAGGGCCCGGACGCGCACGCCACGGGCGACCAGCTCAGGCACGAGGTGCTGCCCGACGAAGCCGGACGCCCCCGTGACGAATGCAGCTCTCATTTGGGCAGGGTACCCGATTCGACCGGAGCTTCGGAACTGGTCAAGACGGCATTGAGGTTCGCCATCGAGACACCTACGCCGCCACCCGCACCTCCATCACGGCGGTTCTAAATTCGTCCAAGTAGGGGAGCTTCGATAAGCCCCTCGGCTCTACCGGGGCTTTTTCGTGGCGGGGACTTGAGCTTCAGCTCCTCCGCCCGCCTCAGTGCTCGTAGCTCCACAGGAGCCAGAGCGGACCCAGCAAGAGCCCACAGAGAACGAGGGCCACCGCCCGCCAACCAACGAATGACCGTTGGGGCCGCGCAAGTCCAAAGCGAAGCCCGAGGGCAGGAACCAGCGACACAACGAGTGCCAGGAAAGAGATCCCCGCATTGCCGGGATGCTCACGTCCGGAACTCAAGTAGAAGTAGCGGGCGAACAGGAGCACGTATGCGAAGCCGACCGCGCCGATGACGAGGTTGAACCGGTTGACGGGGCGTCGCGCCATGCGGGCTCACCCTATGTCGCCTGCGACAGCTCCACCACGGCGGCTCTAAAGTCGTCCAAGAACGGGAGCGAGCGGCGAGGTACGCGCGGGTTTCCCACGCCGGCTCCTCAGCGTTCCCCCAAGCGTCTGGACTTCGGACGAGGGGAAGAGCGCACTCCGGTCCGTCAGCCTCGTGAGCGTCGGCGCGGCGCGATCGGCGAAGAACGTCGCGATGACGTCCTGGGGCGCGACGGCTTCAGTTTCCGCCGGGAGCCGACAGAAACTCGTCCAGCTGCTCGAACGTTTCGCACATGCCGCTGGTGCTCCCCGAGGCGATGGCGGCGTCGAGCGCCTCTTTTGACGGGTATCGGTCGTGCACCACCACGCGCGTCTTGCCACCAAGTTCTTCGAACGTGACGGTGGTGACGGCGCCGGCATCGCCAGCTTCTTCGTTGGTCCAGGAGAGGCGCTTGTCTGGAACCACCTCGAGGTATCGGCCGAAGAACTCCATCGGTTTCTCTGACGCCGGGTGCCCGAAGACAAAGCGGTACGTTCCGCCGACGCGGACATCGGCCTCACAGGAGATGAACGACACGCCGAACGACCTGGGGGCCCACCAGCGCTTGAGCAACTCCGGTCTGGTCCATGCCGCGAAGACGAGGTGGGCAGGCCCGTTGGCGATTCTGGTGACGACCAGGTCGCAATCACCCCTCCGCTCGGTCGTCGTTTCAGTCTCCCCCCCCTCACCTGCGCGTTTTGCGTCCATCATCGCTCTCCTTGAGTTTCAGTTCGTTGACGACCTGATCCAACGCATCGAAGCGGGCGGCCCACAGTTGGCGGTGTTCGCTGAGCCACGCCAGCTCCTGCTCGAGCCGCCGCGGACCCAGCTTGCAGGTTCGAACGCGGCCGACTTTCTCAGTCGCGACCAGCCCCGCCTGCTCGAGGACCCCGACGTGCTTCTTCATGCCCGTGAGGGTCATGTGAAATTTTTCGGCCAGGTCGGTGATGGAGGCGTCGCCTCGCCCGAGCTGTGCCAGCACGCCGCGCCGAGTCGCATCTGCGAGCGCGGCGAACGAGGCGTCGAGGTGGGCCGACCGATACTGAACCATGTGGTTCACTATTACCCAGCCGCGCGCGGTTCGCAAGGTGGGGTGTGCGACTGCTGGCCCGACGCGCGCTGGAGGCGCGTCGAAGTCCGCGCTCACGCTGAGGCGACGCGCCGCGACCGGGTCAAGGCCTGGCCGGCTTGACCTCGGCCCAGAACACGCCGCGAAAATCACCTTCGGAAAACCCGCGGGCGGCGTCGGTGGGGTACGCGGCCTTCAGCTTCGCTTCCAGACCCGGCGCGACGGTCTTCCCGTGGCAAACGAGGCAGGGGGCGCCGGTCCAGATGGCTTCGGCGTAGCCCACGGTCCCATCGGGCAAGCGCACCGTTCGCGACGCCTCGCTCCCGCTCTTCTCTTTCGCCAGCTCAGCCATGACCTGCTGCACCCAGGCCCGGGGTGCGTTGCCGGAATTTCGCAGCTTGAGCGCGCTGCGCCCCACGGTGACGGTGGGGGTGGACGCGGTCGCCGCGAGTTCGGGCGCGCGCTTGCGACACACGTCGATGGCGGACTCGGGCGACGTCTCCAGCGCCTTCAGCAGCGTTTCCTTCAGCGTCTTCTTGAACGGGCCCAGCGCCGCTTTGGCCTGTTCGACGGCGGGAGGCGACACGGGGGCGGGCGCGTCGGCAGGTGTGGGTGAGCTTCCGAGCAGGGCGTAGAGAATCAGAACAGGCATGGCGTAGGTCCTCTCTCGCAATGAGAGCCGAACGTCGAACCGGAAGATTCAACAGCGGGCGCTCATTCGCGAGTCATTTCGGGGCATATTCCGCGCGGTGGGCGAGCCCTCGCTCGTCGACTCAGGAGGAAACCGCGATGTCGCTTCGCACCACCGTGTCCGCCGTCGGGGCCGTGCTGCTCACTCCGGCCTGTCAGCATGGCCCCTCACCGCAGCACCACGGCGACGGAATGCATCACCGATTCAACGACGCGCAGTCGTGGGCAGCGCGGTTCGACGCTCCAGACCGCGACGCGTGGCAGCAACCAGACGCGGTCATTCGCGCGCTGGCACTGGCGCCCGACGCCGTGGTCGCCGACGTCGGGTCTGGGACAGGCTACTTCGCGGTACGCCTCGCCCGGGCGGTCCCCTCGGGCACGGTCTACGGCGCGGACGTCGAGCCGGACATGGTGGCCTATCTCCGCGAGCGCGCGGGGAAGGAAGCGCTGCCCAACCTCATCAGCGTGCAGGCGACGGCAGACAGCCCGGGGCTCACCACGGCGGTCGATCTCGTGCTGCTGGTCGACACGTACCACCACCTCGGCAACCGACCGGCGTACCTGAGGCAGCTCGCCGGCTCCCTCAAACCGAACGCGCGGGTGGCGGTCATCGATTTTCGGCGCGGCCAGCCCATGGGCCCTCCAGACGCGCACAAGTTGAACCCGGAAGAAGTGGAGGCCGAGTTCCGCGAAGCCGGCTACGCGCTCCAGCAGAACCACGCCTTTCTGCCCAATCAGTACTTCCTGGTCTTCGCTCGGCGGTGAGTCGCCGCCGCGGACGCTTTCTTCGTGCGACGGGCCCCTCCCGCCTTTGGGCCTCGCTGAGCCTTCGCTGAGGCGTTCCGCCGCTTCGCGGCTTCCCGAAGTTTCCGGAAGTAGGTGACGCCGTCAAAGACGTTCGTCCGCGCCCGCTTCAAGCAGCGGCGCAGCTCCACTCGGTCGACCTCAGCCGCGGTCCTGAACTGCTTGCCCGCGGCGCGGTACTGCCCCACGGGAACGAGGCCGGGCTCGCCCAGGGCCTGACCATTCCAGAACAGGATGTTCACGGTCTGTTTGCGAGCGTCGTACCCGACGATGGGGTTCTCGCCGTCAAACCACACCGGGTGCCCGTGCCAGACCTTTGAGCTGGCGTCAGGCAGCGCCGCTTCAATCTCCGAGCGCAGCAACCGCGCGATGGCCGCGTGGCCGGTGGGCAGCGCTGCGTTGTACCTGCGAATGGACTCCGCTGTGCTCACGAACCCCTCCAAGGGAAATGACGCCGGGAGCCACAGAGCCTACCGTGCCGCGCGGCCGCGGAAACGGCGAATGCCGCGGCGAGCCGGACCTCAGGTCGTCTTCGGCGCGAGCAAGGTGAGCAGCTCGCTCGTCCAGCGCTCGGGGGCTTCCAGCATGGGGTAGTGGCCGACCTGCTCCAGCACGACCAGCGTGCTGTTGGGGGTTTCAGCGTGGTGAACCTCGGCAACGGCCCGGCCGGTGATGGGGTCGTCCGCGCCCCAGAGAAAGTTCGTGGCCAACTGGCTCTGACGAAGCGCCCCTACCCAGCGATGCCAGTACAGCACGCGATCATTGAGGTACTGAGTGATGCGAGGCAGCAGCTTTTTGCCTCCGTCGCGGGTCAGCAGGTCCCACATGGTGTCGACGTCTTCCGGCGACAACCGCGATGGGTCGGACCACAGGGCCTTCATGTTGCGCGCGAACACGCGCTTGCTGCTCAAGCGGGCGACGAGCGGGCCCAGCGTGCGATTGCGCAGAAGCTTCTGAATCACGCGCAGCTTCGCCAGTTCGATGTGCACGGAGCCATTGCACAGGGTGAGCGACTTGAGCGGGACCGGTCGAAACCCCAGGTTCCACCTGGCGAGAATCTCGGTCGCGACGCTGGTGCCGTAGTCGTGGGCGACGAGGTGTGCCGACTCGACCCCCAGGTACTTCCACAGCCCCAGCGCGAAGTCCGCCTGCTCATGGAGCGAATACGAGTAGTCGTAGGGCTTGTCGGAGTACCCGAAGCCGAGGTGGTCGTGAACAATCACCCGGTAGCGCTCGGCCAGCACCGGCAGCACGAGGTGGAAGTCATGCGATGACGTGGGGTACCCGTGGAGCAGGACCAGGGCGGGCTTCACGCCTCCGGTGTCGACCACGAAGAGGTTGCGACCGTGGATGGTGTGGGTGGTGCCCCTGGCCTTCCAGTCAGCGCTGTTCATGGCGTCAGGGTAACTGCCAGGGCGAAGAGCGTCGAGGCGGTCGAAGGTGCGGTTTTGTTCGCGCGGCGGTAGGCCCAGCGCCCCGACCTCGCGGGGCCCGGCGGTCAGGCCAACATCTGGTCGCCCCATTCTTTGACCTGGTATTCCTTCACCAGGCCTTCCAGAAAGAACGGGTCGTCTTTGGCAAACGCTTCGGCTGCAGCGCGAGTGCGGAAGAGCGCCATGTTTCCGCCGCCCGCGTCGACGAAGGGCCCGATACCGACCACTTCGCCGCGCGCGAGGAACTGATCTACGAACGCCTTGTGGCGAGGGTACACGGCCATCACCGCATCTCGCGGCTTTCCTGCGCTCGTCCCAATCACTGCAAACAGCATGTCGGCCTCCCGGGTGAATGCGTCGTCTATTGACCTGCGACTGTGCCGGACCTTCTCACGGAGCGACCGGTGCGAGTGGCGGCGCCTTCACGGGGGCTTCCGCGACGTGGGCGCGAAGGGCGGCGATGACCTCGGGCGCCTCGAGCAGGTCTTCGTGGCCGCGCGAGTTCACCACGGTCCATTTCGCGCTCGGTCCAAACGCGGCGGCGACCTGCGCGCCAAGACGCGGCGGCAACACGGTGTCGTTCTCGCCGTGCATGACGAGCACGCGGGCCTTCACCTGCGGTTCCACGCCGACCATCGAGTAGGTGTCGCTGGGAAGGAACTTCGCCACCAGACCAGCGGGCACCAACTCCAGACTCGGAGTGGAGGCGAGCAGCGAGAGCGTCTGCGGCGATTGTTGTGACGCGGCCAGCCCCGCAGCCACGCGCGCGGCGATGGTCGTGCCCATGGAGAACCCAACGACGTGGAGCCGCGGCCCGGTCACTTTCTGATCGCGCAACAGGCGCTGCGCGAGCGCCAACGTATCGGCCGGGAGCGCTTCGGGGCTGGGCGCGCCACCAGAGGCATCGAAGCCCCGGTAGGCGAACACCGCCAGGCCCAGGTCGGCCTCGCCGCGCACCGCGTCGAGCACCCGCTGCCCGGTCGCGAGCGGCGTGGGGTCATTTCCAGGCACGAAGAGGAGCCAGGGCGCGTCGGACGACGCGGGACGATGGAGGCGACCTCGCACGGTGAGGCCGGGGCCCGCGGGCCAGGCCACGTCTTCCCAGCCTGAAGCCGCCGGGCCGGACGTCTGGCCGGTCAGATACACGAAGCGGGTGTGGCCCCGCAGCCTTCCCAGCATGACGCCTCCGATGACCAGCGCGGCAACCACCGCGAAGGCGGCGGTGAGGACCGCAGCCTTTCTCACGTCCCGCCCTCGGCGTTGCCGAGCGGCTTGGCCGGCGAGCCCCCGACGCGCGTGTGGGCCGCGACCGACTTGTTCACCACGGCGCCGGCCGTGACGATGGCCCCTTCGCCAATCACCACTCCGGGCAACACGATGCTGCGCGGCATCACCCATGCCCCCGCTTCAATCACCACCTGGCTGCGGGTGACGGGCCCTGCCCGGTGCTCTTTGGGGCCGAGCTCGTGAGTGCTGGTGAGCACCATCACCTGATGCCCCAGGGTGGCGCCGTCGCGGAGCGTGATGTGCTCTTCAAGGTCGAGCGCCACGTCGATGCCGATGGTGCAGCCCCGACCGATGGTCAACTTGCGCGTCAAGTCGCCCACGCCGGTGAGGCGAAGCGCACCCAGGACCTCGGTGTCTTCGCCGACGTCAAAACCGACCTTCCGCAGGGCCGCGGCGCGCAATCGTCCGAAGCGCCCCGGCGGCAACGCCCGGGTCAACGCCTGATAGGCCAGCACGCGCGGGTGGAGCCCCTGGGTGTCTTCGCGCAGCACCTGGGCCACCTTGCCAAGAGCGCGGGTCACCGCCCGCCCGCCGAAGAGGTTCATCGCTTGCGGACCTTCTTGAAGCGTTCGGAATGCAGTTCGTCGTTCACCAGCTCCACCTTAAGCGGCACCTTGTAGGCCGGCAGCGCCTTCTTGCAGTGGGCGATGAGCCGCTTCTTGAACGCGGCGGGATCCTCCGGCGATTGGAGTTGGACACGGGCCGCCACGAACTGTCCGGTGAGCGGGCTCTTCTCACCGAACACCGAGACGTCCTTCACGTTGTCGAGCGAGAGGACGACGCCTTCCACCTCCGCCGGGTACACCTTCTGCCCGCCCACGTTGATGAGGTCGGTCACCCGACCGACGATGCGAATGAACTCGCCGTCGGTCTCCACTGCGTCCTGGGTGTTGAGCCACCCGTCGCCGTCGAACAGGTCGGGCGCGTTGAGGTAGCCGAGCATGGCGGTGGGTGACTTCACCCACAGCGTGCCGTCGCGAACCTGGGTCTGGAACCCTTCGTTGGAGAAGCGCAGCCACGAGGACGACTCGTCTTTCGGTCTGGCGCGCAGGACGCCCAGCTCACTCATGCCGAAAGTCTGCACCAACTTCGCGTGGGGGAAGACGGCCTTGAGGCGCTCCATGGTCGTCTGGGGCATGGGCTCGGTGCCCCAGGCGATGACCTGGAGCGAGCGCAAGTCGGTCGTCTCCCACACGTGGGAGGCCAGCAGCAGGTTCAGAAACGTGGGCGAGGCGGGCAGCGTGTGCACGCGCCACCGCTCGATGGTGCGAGCGACCGTGGCCGGGTCTCGACTGGGCACGGTGACCACCGTGCCTCCGGCCGTCCAGGTGTTGAAGAGGGTGTCGATGCCGCCGATGTGATCGAAGAGCAGAAAGCTGAGCGTCGTCTTCTTCTGCCCGGCCTTCTTGAACTTTCCCAGCAGGGCCTCGAAGTCATGGAGCACCGCCTTCGGTTCGCCCGTCGAGCCCGAGGAGAAGATGACCAACCCGGGCGCCCCACGGCTGGCCAGGGTGCGCAGGAGCGGGTTGGTGGCCGTCTGATTCGAACGAGCCACGAAACGCCATGCGTCGTGGTCGTCAAACTCGAACGCGGCATTCACTTCGGCGATTTCTTCAAAGCGCCCGCGGTGGTGAGCGAACTGTGGGGTGAGCGGAACGGCCACCGCGCCGGCCTCAATCAGGGCGAGGAGCAGCGCGCAGGCACCGGGGGAGGCATTGGCGTAGAGGAGAACGACCGACCCCGCGCCGAGCCCGCGCCGGGTGAGTTCGGCCCGCCAGGTGTCCTTCTCGGCGAGGAGCTGCGCGTAGCTGACGGCCGTGTCTCGCCACACCAGCGCGGTCTGGGGGCCCGCCTCCCTGAGGCGCTCGCTCAACCAGGCGACGTTCAACTCAGGTGATCCCGCCCAGGTAGAGAACCTGCCCGGTGATGTTGTCGCTCTGGGGGCTGATGAAGAAGTCACACACGTTGCAGCAGTCGGCCACTGTGCCCAGCCGCTTGATGGCCAGCCCTTCGACCACGGCGTCGATCTTCGCCTGAGGCACGCCTTTGATCATGTCGGTCATGATGGGTGTGGCGCCAAACGAGTTGCAGGTGATGCCCCACTGCCCCAGCTCGAACGCGAGGATTCGGGTCAGCGTCACCACCGCGCTCTTGGAGGCCGCGTACACCGCTTCGCCCGCCAGGGCGATGGGCGCCACGATGGTGGTGAAGTTCACGATGCGCCCGTACTTGCGTCGCATCATGATCTTCGCGCTGTCCCGGCAGACGAGCAGCGTGCCGGTGACGTTGACCTCCAGCATGCGGTTGGCCGTCTTGGCGGGCGTGAGCAACACGTGGTTCATGGTGGCGATGGCCGCGTTGTTGAGCACGGCGTCGATGCGGCCGTGCCGCCGGGCCACGTCGGAGATCATCTTTCGCACCTGGCCTTCGTCGCTCACGTCGACGTGGTGGTGCGTGTAGTGGGCATCTTTCAAGTCGGTGTCGCCGCGGCTGCATCCTTCGACCAGAAACCCCTTCGCCAGGTAGTGCTCGGCCAGCTTGCGGCCAATGCCGGTGCGGGTCCCGGTGATCAGCATCACCCGTTCGTCGCGCACCTGTCCGCTCATGACTTCACCTGCGCGGCTTCGTGGAGCACGTGGTCCGCGAGCACGCCCACGGTGCGGAACGGGCTGTTCTTCTGCGACATGGCCTTGTCATTCGCCAGCACCACCGACACCTGATGGTCGCTGTCGAGGCGGCCTTCAATGTCGACGATCAATGCCACCACGCCGAGAGAATCGAGCAACGCGCCTGGACCCACGAGCACGGCGTCGTCGCCGATGGCGTCAGGCACCGGAGCCTCGTTCTGCGCGAGGACGTCTTTGAGGCACTCCACGACGATGGAGACGGCGGTTTTTCGATCGAGCATGGTTCGCGCGGGAATTCTCGGCGGCTCTAGCGCCATTTGGCCAGCGAAAGTCGCTGTCGGCCAAGGCAGAGCGTGTTGGGAGGCACGTCGGCGTCAATCACCATCTGGGCCCCGACCACCGCCCCCTCTCCCACGGTGACGCCCGGCATGAGCGTGCAGCGCGCCCCCAGCCACGCCCCCCGCCCCACCCGCACCGGCTTCGGCCCGTCCGGGCCCCTGGTCAGGACCATCACGTGGTGGCCGAAAGCCACGTCGTCTTCGAGCGTCACCTCGGAATACAGCTCGAAGAAGGTGCCCACGTTGAACCCACAGTTCTTCCCGACCTTGAGCAGTCGCTCGAACCCGGGTTCGCCGACCAACGTCGGCGCTCCGAAGAAGATGGTCCCGCTGCCGAGCTCGAGCCCCATGGAGCGCAAGGTGAACGTGCGCAGGCGGTTGGCCGCGAACGGCGGCAGCACTCCAAGGGCGCGGGCGAGGTTGGTGCGGGGCATGTGGGCCTGTGCGCCGAACGGTAGCGCCTGATGCCGGGCGACTGAACCAGTTATTCCGCGCCGGGCGGAGCCACGCCGGAGTTCAGTTTTTTCTTGAGTTGCGTGCCCTTGTGTCGCTCAACTCCGCCGCGGCACGACGCAGGCCGATGGCGCCATCAATTTTGAGTGGCCGGCGCACACTCCAGAGGGTCCACATCCATGCAACGTCGATTCTTCACTCCGAAGTTTCTTTGCGCGATCGCCGCCGTGGCCACGGCCAGCACATGTTCCGGCACCAAGAAGGCGGGGTTCGAGTTCAACTTCTGCGGCACGTCTGACTTCGTGGTCAAGACGAACAACGCGGTCTCGGACTACACCGGAGAGCACGAGGTCAAGCTGTCGGCGGCTCCTGAGATTGCCACGCTGCTCAACGTGGTCGACGACGCGACCATCAGCGAGGCCAGCATCGAGGTAGTCTCGGCCGGCGCAGAGAATCAGGCCACCAGGGCGAGCGGGAGGCTGGAGATCGGCCCCCTGGACGGTTCGAGCCGAATTCTGGTGGGCCAATACACGGACATCGCGATGACCCCGGGCAGTTCCCTGGCGCTGGTCATCTCGATGGAGGCGCAGACCTTCGCCAAGACCGCGCTCAAGGGGGCAGACCACGCGTTCAAGGTGTGGGTCACGGGGAGCCTCAACAGCGCGCCAGCCGACGTGACGCTGCGAACCCGCGTGAAGCTGTCAGGGAAGGTGTTGGGGGGAGGCCTGGTGAAGAACTTCGAATGCATCGCAGCCCCGGCCACTGGCGGTACCAACACCACGGCCTGTAACCCCAACCCCTGTCGGAACGACGGCGGGTGTTCGCTCGAAGGTGGCGTCCCCACCTGCGCCTGCGCCTACGGATTCGGCGGCCTCAAGTGCGAGAAGTACCGGACGTACATTCCCATCATCAACAAGTCCTCGAACTGACCCGTCCCCTCCACGTGAAGGCGCCCATGAAAACCAATCGACTCATTGGACTGGCCCTGGCGTTCGGACTTTTCACCACCACCGCGGCCTCCGCGCAGACCTACGGCGCCGCGTACGTCTCGGCCATCACGTACACGAACACCGGCCTGGAGACAGCCAACATCGCCTTCAGTTTCTATTCAGAGGGCAGCGGGACGGCGGTGGTCGAGAGGCGTACGTTGGTCGCTTCGGCGTCGAGCTCGCTGAGCGTCGGGTCGCTGACCAGCCTCTCCGCGGGGTTTAAAGGTTCGGTGGTCATCGACTCAGACCAGCCCATCGTCGCGACGCTGGTGCAGATTCCGCCCAGCAGCATTTCTTCGAAGGTGCGGCCGCTGGCCAATGGGGCCCTCATGGGCAAGCCGCGGCTGATCTTGCCTCGGGTGTTCAAAGGCACGTTCTCGACCACCTCTGTTTTCAGTGTTCAGAACGCGGACAACGTCGACAACGACATCACCGTGAAGTTCTTCAACATGGACGGCAGCGTCGCGGCGAGTTCACAAGTCCAATCGCTCCCGCCGGGGGCCGCGAAGTACTTTGACCTCGGAACGGTGAGCAGCCTCCCCGCCGGCTTCAACGGCACCGCAGAGGTCGTCGCCGCGAGGAAGAGCGGCGCCCCGGGACGAGCGGCGGCGATCGTGGAGGAGTTTGGAACGGCCTCCAGCGGCGCCATGAACCAATACGCGACGGCGTTCGAGGGGACCGCAGGCGCGACCACGACCGGCCAGGCCATCACCTCGATGTGCAACTACGGCGCCCAGCTCAACAACAGCAGCCACCGCGTGGTGAACGCCGGAGCGTCCGAGGCCACGGTCACCCCACAGTGGTTCGCGGGAAACGCGATGCCCGACGCGGGGGTGTTCAAGTTGGCCCCGATGGCGGCCTACGCCTTCAACCCATGCACCTCGGGCCAGACTTCAGGGTACCTGGGCGCCGCTATCTTCAACTCGACGCAACCCATGACCCTGCTCAACACGGTCAGCGGCGGCGGTCAGTCTCGGACCTGGCTGGGTGATGACGTCGGTGCCGAGCGGCTCGTCGCCCCGTACGTCCGCTGGGCCACTGACGCCAACTACAATGCATCCAACGGGAGCATCCGGTCGTTTCTGACCATTCAGAACGTCGGCACGCAGGCCAACGCAGGGCCGTTCAGCGTTCGCTACTATGACGCGGACGGGAACCTCGTCTCGACCCACAACCTCACGACCAATCTGGCCCCGAGTGCGAAGATCAGTTCGAACCCGAACTGGGCCACCCCCACCAACACGATGTACGCCTTCGGATACACACCCGCAGGGGGGAGCGCGGTGATTGAAGGGCCTCCCGGGAGCAAGTTGGCGGTCATTGTCACCAACCAGTCCTGGGTGACGTACAACGCCACCGCTTCGTTGGCGGTGCAGGCCGGCGAGTCGTACAACGCCGTGGTCCCAGCGCCTCGAGGCGGCAACACGAAAGACTACTGCGCGCCGTCGCCGTGCAAGAACGGAGGCACCTGCTCCAACGACGTCACTTCGGCGTCGTGCGCGTGCAAGGCTGGCTTCCAGGGCGCGACGTGCGACATGGTCGCGACCGACTATTGCGCTTCGAGCCCCTGCAAGAACGGCGGGACCTGCACCAACGGCATGACGGCGTTCACCTGCGACTGCGCCGAGGGCTTCACCGGCGCGACGTGCAACACGTCCTTGAACCTGTGCACGCTCAACCCGTGTCAGAACGGCGGGACCTGCACCGGTGGGACCGGCACGTTCACCTGTCAGTGCGTGGGCAACTACGCGGGGCCGACGTGCACTGACGCTGACGCCTGCAAGCCGAGCAACCCGTGTCAGAACGGCGGCACCTGCGCCACCGGGGCCAACGGGGCTGAGTGCACCTGCGCCCCCGGGTACTCGGGCGCCACCTGCGCCACCAACATCAACGACTGTGCGCCGAACCCCTGCCAGAACGGCGGCACCTGCACCGACGGGGTGAACAGCTACACCTGTCAGTGCGCGCCGGGGTACTCGGGCGCGAGCTGCGGCACCAACATCGACGATTGTTCACCCAACCCCTGCCAGAACGGCGGCACCTGCACCGACGGCGTGAACAGCTACACCTGCCAGTGCGCGCCCGGCTTCTCGGGCCCGACCTGTTCGACCGGCACCACCACCACGGCCACGGCGGACTTCAGCACCATCACCGGAACCTCCGTGACCACCTTTGGGGGCCCGGGGCTGGTGCGCGGGCTCGAGTTCAACGTGACGTCCCCGCTGACGGTGACGTCGATCCGGGTCGACGGTCTGCCCGCCGGCTCCGAAGGAACGGCGCTGCTGTGGCTGAGGGCGGGCGCGGTGAATCTCCAGGTGACTGACACCTTCCCGCTGGGAACTCCGATTGCCCCGAGCTCGTCGGGGTCTGGGTCCGCCACGTTCAACTTCGCTCCGTCAAAGGTCTTCGCGTCGGGCACTCACAGCGTGGTGGTGATGGTGGACGACATGTCGATGAACGGCGCCTGGTCCATGCGCGAACTGGCGAACACCGGACAGTCTCTGACGGTCGGGAGCGTCACGTTCAACAGCGTGTGGGGCTGGCAGGGCGGCGTGGACATGAGCAACAACGCCGTGGGCGTCTCCATCTACGACTTGCAGTCCTTCCGCATTCCCAAAGTCGTGATGACGTTCGTGCCCTGAAGGGCCCGGCACGGCGCGAGCGCCTACGGCACCCAGCCAGGGCGCTTCGCCGCCTCGCCGACCCAGGCCTTGAACTGCCCCTCGTCGAGCGCCCCATCTGGGGGGACATCGAGGGAGCGCACGCCTGGCACTTTGGACTCCCCCGGTGGCATCGGGCGGAGTGAGGTGCCGCGGAAGAACGTCACGCGCAGAAACCTGTTGTACGCGTGCAGGCCGAGAAACCAGCCGGGCAACGCCCCACCGTAGAGGGGAGAGTTCCACTTCACGGCCTTGCGCACCGTCGGGACCTCGGCGGTGACCAGCGCGTCCAGGCGACGGCCGACCTCGCGCTTCCACCCGGGGAGCGCCGCCAGGTAGGCCTGCACGGGCGCCTCGCCGTCGCCCTTGGCGATCTGCGGATTTCCCCCGCTGAGCAGCCGCGGTTTCGCGCGCGGAGTGGCGCTCTTGCGCGGCGGTCGTTTGGCCATTCGACGTGTTGCCATGCGCGCCTCAGCCGACGGCGGGGGAAAGCGGTTTGAGTGCCCACCGGCCCCAGGCGACAAAACCGCTCAGGGCGGCGACCACGCCCCAGTAGATGAGTTCGCCGTGCTCGGCCGCGCCCGACGACAGGTGCACTCCGCTGAACAGCAACATCTCCGCGACCACGCAGAGGGCCGCCAGCGGTACCAGAGCGCTCAACGACCGTCGCAGGGCTGGCAGGACGAGCGCCACGGCCGCAAAGAGCTCAACGGCGATGAGCGCCAGCCACACCCCGTGCGGGAGTGCTTTCAGCGATGGCACGGCCTGCTCGGAGTTGGTGAACTTCCACACCGCGCCCATGAGCGTGTGCAGCGCGAGCAATACTTGAAGCACCCACAGCGCGACATTCATGAGTTCCCTCCTCGCGGCCGACCAACGCTTCGGTCGACGTTTCGCTTCTCCGAACCGTAATGGCTCACGCCGGCGGTTTCGAGCCTGTCATGCCCCATGCCCCGCTGGTGGGCGACGGAGATTCAGCACGTGGCAGGGGCCCGCGAGAGGCGAGCGCTGCCGTCGTAGGGCTTGCCGTTCTCGACCAGGAACTTGAGGGAGGCGAGGGACTGCGCGCCAAGTCGCATCGACATGCGTCGAACCAGCGGCTCGAACAACTGCCCGAACACGCCTCCTTTGAGTTCCACCTCGGCGGAAGAGGTCACCAGGGTCTGCCCACCGTGGGCGTCAACCCGCCACGTGTTCTGTGCTCGCTTCATCATGGGGGCGCCTTCGCCCCGATAGGTGAATGAGCGGCCTTCGTCCCACGCCACGATCGTCTCGCGAATGGTCGCCTGTTTGAGCTCACACACCCGCTCGGCGCCCACTCCGCGACTTTCCTTGGGGCAGTAGGCGTGTCGAATCGCGGGCACCCAGAGCGGAATCGACTCGAGCTGAGACAGAACCGCCCAGACTTTTTCCACCGGCGCGTTGATGCAGACGGAGTCGTTGAGCGTCACGCGCGCACCAGCGCCTGCATGTCGGCGACTTCCAGGACCTGCTTGGGCGCGCCGCGCAGCACGCACGCCAGCATCGCCTGCCCCACTTCATCGAGCGTCATCGAGGAGCCGGGGAAGAGCGCTTTCCAGAGTGGGTAGAACCAGAGCACAGGCTTGAAGACCGCCTTGACGTGCTTCTGCCCCGCCACCGGCTTCATCAGCGCGGGGCGCATGTTGTACACGCCGCGGAACGGCAACTTGATGAGCGCGTTCTCTGCTCTGCCCTTCACCCGCGCCCACATCATCTGGCCCTTCTCGGTGCCGTCCGTCGACCGTCCGGACACGTGGACCAGCACCATCTTCGGGTTGAGGCGCGCCAGCACCGAAGCGAAGTGCAGCGGGGTGTCGTAGGTGATCTTCGTGTACGCCGCCTCGTCGAGGCCGACGGAGCTGATGCCCGCGCAGTAGAAGCAGGCGTCGTACCCGGTGAGCTGGGGCTCGACCGCCGCGAGTTGCTGAAAGTCTGGCACCAACAACTCGGTCAGCTTCGGGTGCGAGACGCCGCAGGGCTTTCGCGAAACGGAAAGCACCTGGTCCACGCCGGGGTCATTGAGGCAGTGCCGCAGCACGCCTTCGCCGACCATGCCCGTCGTCCCGGTGATGATGAGCTTGAGTCCCATGCGGCGTGTATAACGCCTTCTCGCCGCTGCGCCGCTCTCTTCGCCGCTGGCGCTGAGGTCCGCGCCGACGCGCCCCTGGGCCCCCGGTCGGTGATGGGCTGGCTGGGATCAGCGCGAATTCTTCCCCGCGTCCGAGGCGCGTGCAGCGAAACCCCGGAGCACCTCGGCGAGCGCGAGCATCTGGCCCGCCGGGCCCCCTTCGCCAATCGACACCCACTTGCCGTCGGAGATGGGGAGTTCTTTGAACGCGTCGGCCGCCCGCTCAATCGCGAGCCGGCTGAGCTCAAACTCGCGCAACTCGCCACTCTTGGCCTTGTCGACCTCGGCCAGGGTGTCACCCACGTCGCGCTGAATCTCGGCGTCGCGGAGTTGCCGGGCACGTCGCACCAGGGCTTCGGATTCTTCCGCCCTGAGCTGCGCGTCCGCCGCCGCCAAGCGGTCGTTCGCCAGGCGCTGCGCCATGCGGGCGTCGAACTCCATCTGCGCGACACGAATGGACTCGGCGGTCGTGACCTGGGCCTGGTTCGCGCGAAGCCGCACCTGCTCGCGCTCGGGCGCTCCGAGGTTCTCGGCGATCTTCGCGTCGACGGGTTGGACGCTGAGCACTTCGAGTTGGCCGAACTGCAGCCCCACGCCCGACATGAATCGCTGCAGACGCCCGACCATCTGCTCTGCCTGCGCTTCGCGGAGCATCAACGCTTCGTCGAGCGAGCTCTGGCGAATGAACTGCTGCATCTCGGCGCAGAGATACGCCTGAAACGCGTGGTACTGCGGCCGGGCGAGGGCGTGTTTGAGCGCGGCGGCCTTCGGCTCGGTTTCGAAGTTGAGAAGCCCGAGGCTCCGGAAGGCCTTGAGCGCGTCGCTCGGCGACTGCCCCACGCTCCAGAGGGCAAACCCGTCAACACGCACCGGCAGGTGCTCGCGGGTGTCGGCGGTGACCTGGAATGAGACGCGCTGCAGGGTGCTGGAGAACCGCGCCACCACATCGAACGGCAGCCGCCAGGCTCGAATGCCGACGCCCCCCGCCGCGAGCCGGCCGTTTCGCACCACCAGCAGCCACTCATCGGGGGCGGCCACCACGATGCTCAGCCTGGCCGCCAGGATTCCCAGGACCACCACCGCCGTCGCGAGCCACAGCATGAGCGCCTCCCGCCGTTAGAGACTGAGCACCCGGCCCTGTTTGACCACGGCGATTTCCGACCCCGCCGCGTCAAAAAAGTCCGAGTAGTGAATGAGGTGCATCTTGTTGCGCACCGCAGGCGCGACAGTCAGCAGCTGCTCGTAGGCCGTGTGCGCCGGGCCATGATTCGTCTCATGAATCATCAGGTCCGCCGCGTTCAGAAAATCGACCAGCGTGGGGTCGAAGGCAGTGTCCGCCGAGTACCCGAAGGTCCGGCCGCCGGCGGTGATGAGGAGCGCCGAGGTCGGCACGTGATGCACCGTTCGACGAGCGCGGATGGAGAACGGCCCTACCCGCAGCGCCTGGTCCCAGGGGAGCGGCTGGTGCTCGAAGTAGTCGTCAAACGCCCGGGTATGAAACTCGGTGCCGTTCCACAGCTGCCCCATCGAGGCCTGGAGGCGCGGCTCCCACAGCGACGCTCTCACCTCGGGCACGCACACGAGCGCCAGCCGGCGCTTCTCCACGAAGTGCTTGTAGAACGCGAACCCTTCGAGCCCGTTCATGTGATCGCCGTGCACGTGCGTCAGGAGCAATCGATTGACGTCGGCGGGTGTCGTCGACCACCCCGCCGCCTGAGCTCCCTCGGACAGCACACGGAGATACGTGTCGGGGCAATCAATCGCGAGGTACTCGTTCTCGCATCTCAGTAAGAGCGCGGTGGTGTTGTGACGGGCCGAGAACGTGTCGCCCACCCCCAGCGGGAGAATCTCAAACGTCATCGCCCACCTCAACGTCCCCTCGAGCACCGGCGCGGAGCTTGCGTCGAAGCGCGCGAGCCACGCCCGGAGCGCACCAGGCGTCCAGGGGCTCCCCTGCCCTCGCCAGTTGCTTCAGCCGCGTGGAGCTGACGCTGGCGAGCTGCGCCTCGGCCGGCACGAACAGCGTGGTGAGCTCTGGGGCGATCTGCTGATTCAGGCAGGCGAGCTGGTGTTCGGAGGTGATGTCGGTGGTGTCGCGAACGCCGCGAATCAGCCACTGCGCGCCGACCCGGCGGGCATAGGCGGCGACCCACTCGCTGGTGGAGGCGACGCAGACGCCCGGGAGCGCCGCGGTCGCCTCGGCGATGAGCTCCACCCGTTCCAACTCGGAGAAGAGCGGCGACTTGGCAGGGTTCACGGCCACCAGCACCACCAGACGGTCGAACAAGCCACTCACCCGCTCGAGGACCGACAGGTGTCCGCGAGTGATGGGGTCGAACGTGCCGGCGTAGATGGCTACGCGCATCGCACGGCTCCATTCACCCGCGGCGCTGTGGGCGCGCTCGAGGGGAAGAGACCCAACACGGCGAGCAGCGACACCAACCCCAGCCCGAACGCGACGGTGAAGTGCCCAGCGTAGCCGAGGTGGTGCGCGCTGAAACCACTGAAGGCGGCCGCGACCCCGCTGGCGATGACCACGGTGGAAGCCTGGGCCGTGTAGTCGCTCCCACCCGAGCCCGGACGGCACCAATCCATCATGCAGGTGAAGAGCGCCGCGGTGGCCATGCCGCCGGCGGCGTGTTCGGCCGCCACCACCCACGCGAAGGCGAACGAACCCGGCCACTGCAGCGCCACCAGGGCGTAGGCCGCGAGCGCGAACGCCTGCACCCCCGCGGAGAGCAGGAGCGCCGTGCGGCGGCGAATCGCTCCCGCCAGCCAGCCGCCGGCCAACGCGCCCAAGAGTCCCGCGACAAAGCCCACCGTTCCCAGCAACCAGCCCACATCCTCCAGGCCAAGGCCGTGGTCCGCCATGAAGGGGCGCAGCATCGTCGTCGCCATGGCGTCGCCGAACTTGAAGACGAACAGCATGGTGAGCAGTGGCCAGGTTCCGCGAAGGCGAAGGAAGTGCATCGGACGGGGCGCACGGGCGGCCTCGGGCGACACCGCGGCGGTGCGCTCCTGGTGGAGCCAGGTGGGCACGGTCGCCACCACAATCGTCGCGGACATGGCGAGGAACGACGCCTTCCATCCGAGCTGCGAAAAGAGAATGAGCAGCACGCCCCCTCCGAGCACCATGCCCAGGCGATACGCGCCCACCTGGAGCCCATTGGCGAGGCCGCGCTCCTCATGGCTCAGCATGTCGACGGCCAGGCCATCGGTCGCGATGTCCTGGGTAGCGCTGAGCGCGTTCACCACCAACACCACGCCGAGGAGGCTGGAGAACTGGTCGCGGGGGTCGAGCCACGCCGCGCAGGCCAGCACCAGCGCGGTCAAAAGCTGCAGAGGCACAATCCAACTCTTGCGCAGGCCGAACCCGCGCCAGCCGTGCCGGTCGACCCACGGGGCCCACAGAAACTTGAGCGCCCAGGGAATGGCGAGGAGCGAGGCGAGCCCGATCTCTTCGAGCGAACGGCCGGTCTGGCGCATCATCACCGGGAGCGACTGGGTGAAGAACCCGTAGGGAAGGCCTTGGGAGAGGTACAGCGCGCCCAGCAGCCCCAACTTTCTCATGGTGGCGTTCGAGTTCACGGCTTGCCTCCCAGCATTCCTCGCAGCATCCGCTTCACCGTTCGCGCCGCGGAGCCTTTGGGAATCAGCGACCGCGCCGTCCCCGCCAACACGAAGTAGCCCTGAATGGTGGCCACCAGCGCAGCGGCCACGGCGTCGGGGTCGAGCTCGCGCGAGAAGAGTTTCTGGCGCACGCCTTCGTCCAGCAGGTCGCGGATCACCCCGTGCACGCCCGCCAGCGTGGCTTCGAACGCCCGGCCCACCGGCTTGTGCCGCAGCGCTTCACCGCTGAGCGCGATCCAGCAGGCGAGGAGCTCAGCATCGGCGGACGCGCCCAGACCGAGGTAGAAGTCGATGACCGCGTCGAGCGCCGCCACCGGCCCGCGGCTGTGGCCCACCACGCCGCGCAGGGACTCCAGGGTGACCTCGGAGATGTGTTCCGCCAGCGCCGTCAGAATCTCCAGCTTGTCCTTGAAGTGGTAGTGCACCAGCCCGGGCGTGAGCTCAGCCGCTTTCGCAATGTCCGTGACCGACGCGCCCTCGTAGCCTTTCTTCGCCATCACCCGGCGCAGGCCCTGGGTGATCTGTGCACGGCGTTCGTCGGTATTGGTCGGTCGAGGCATAAATAGGTTGGTTGACCAACTTATAAACAGACTGAGCCAACCCGTCAAGGTCGCGCGCTTTCGCGCTGGGGTCACGAGGGGTTGCACGCCTGCGCCCGGGCCGAGGCGTGGGCCGGCGCCCTACCCCGGGACGACGTGGGTGGTGATCGCGATGTCCACCGACGTCATCAGCTTGTGCACGGGGCACCGCCCCACCACGTCGACCAGCCGGGCCCGCTGCTCCGGGGTCAACTCGGGCCCGATGAGCTGCAACGTAACGGTCAAGCCGTACTGGCCTTCTCGTTCCCTGGCGTCGTCGCGCTCCACCACGGCGGTGATTCGCTCGAGAGGAAAGTTCCGGCGGCGCGCGTACCAGTGGGCGGTGAGCGCCTTGCACGCGGCGAGCGAGGCATCGAAGAGGTCGTGGGGCCCGGGCGCGGTTCCACCGCCGCCCTCGTCCGCCATGTCGGCGTGCAGCACGTGGCCCCCGCGATCAACATGGAGCACCTGTCGAAAGGCCCCAACCCGCTCTGTCTCTGTCTTCACGACCGTGACCACGGCTCACTCTCCTGGCATGGGAATCCGCTCGTCGCTGTCGCCCGGAATGAGCGGGAAGCGGCGATGTCTCCAATCGTCTTTGGCCTGCTCGAGCAGCTCCCGTCGACTGGAGACGAAGTTCCACCACATGAACCGCGGGCCTTCGAGTGGCTCGCCCCCGAAGACCGCCACCCGGGCAGCAGCGCTCGCGCAGGCCAGCGCGGCGACACCAGCCTCGAGGACGACGAGCTCGCCTGCCGCCACGGTCTGCCCATCCAGCTCGACCTCGCCCTCGACCACGTAGAGCGCTCGCTCCGAGAACTGGGCGGGGATTTCGAGCGTCGCGCCCGGCTCCTGTTCGGCCACCACGTAGAAGGTGGGCGAGGCGAGCTTCACCGGAGAGCGGAGGGGGCCCCAGGCGCCGAGCACCACCGCGAGCGAGACACCGGCACCGACCGAACGTGGCAATTCGCTCTTTGCCACGTGCTGAAATGACGGGGCCGCCACCTCGGCTTGGGGCGGCAAGGCGACCCACATCTGCAGGCCATGCATCGCGGACCGCTGGCCGACCCGGTGGGGCGGCGTTCGCTCGCTGTGCACGATGCCCGCGCCGGCCTGCATCCAGTTGACGTCGCCCGGGGTCACGAGCTGCGCGTTGCCGAGGCTGTCGCGGTGCAACACTTCGCCTTCGAACAGATACGTCACGGTCGCGAGACCGATGTGCGGATGCGGTCCGACCCCGCCTTGAGCGGTGGCGACGGTGGTGTGCGGCCCCATGTGATCGAGAAAGCAGACCGGCCCCACGGTGCGACGCCGGGCCTCAGGGAGGGCACGACGAACTGGAAAGTCGCCGACCCGAGCCTCTTTCGCCGCCAACTTCAGGGTCACCACGCCCATCGCTCGCCCTCGCGCTCCCGGAAAAGGGGACAGGCTACTTTATTGCTATGACGAAGCCGTCACGCATCAGCGCAAGAACCGCGACATCGGCGCCCCGGGCGAAAAAGTAGCCTGTCCCCTTTTTCGCGTATCGTCGGAGCGTGAACGGCGACGAGACGTACTTCGCGTACACCGATGGTTCGTGCAAAGCGGGCGACGGCGCGCCCGGGGGTTGGGGGTATTGCATCAAGACGCCTTCGGGTTCACCGCTCGAAGGGTTCGGCAAGGCGCGAGAGACGCTGGCCAAGGTCATGGAGTACCGAGCCGTCGCCGAAGCGCTGGCGGTCGTGCCGCTCGGCGCCACGGTGGTGGTGTTTTCGGACAACCACTCGCTCATCGAAAACATGTCGCGGAACCTCGGCCACTGGCGCCAGCACGGGTTCGCCAAGGTCGACGCCCAGGTGGTGGAGAGCGTACGGCGCATCGACGCCAGCATCACCGAGCGGCGACTGGCGGTTCGCTGGGAGTGGGTCCGTTCGCACAACGGCAACGAAGGCAACGAGCGCGCCGACGCCCTGGCCGCGCGCGGCGCCCGCGAGGCGAAAGCAGAGTTGGCTGAAGAAGCCGCGGCGGCGCTCAAGCTGCAACGGCTGAAGAAACGCGGCGGCTGACAGCCGGCCACGCGGCGCTGGTGGTGGCGGGCCGCATGCACAGCGCGTGTCGGCGCCCACCGACAGAACGCAACGCGGCTGGACTCCACGCAGAACCGGCTTCTCTCCATCTGACTGAAATGTGGCGGTTTTCGAGCTGGACCGTCGCTTGCTCATCGTCGAGGTGCGGCACTCACCCTCTGCTCCGAGGAACACATGCTCCACACTCACGCAGTTCGGTTACCGGTCATTGGTTTTGCCGGGCTGGTTCTGGCCTCCTTCATGTCGTGCGGGCCAAGCACCATGGATGCGAGCGACGACTGTCTGAACCTCCCCTGTCCGGTAGCGGCCCAGGAGGTGCGGTGCGCTGGGAAGAACCCCAATCCCCTCCACTGCAACAACACGACCGTGGACGCAGGTTCAGGCGGGACGGGCGGCTCAGGCGGCGGCTCCACCGGCGGTTCGGGCGGCGGCTCCACCGGCGGTTCAGGCGGCGGCTCCACCGGCGGTTCAGGCGGCGGCACCACCGGCGGTTCGGGCGGCGGCACCACCGGCGGTTCGGGCGGCGG
>CAZFXD010000031.1:0-26926 GCA_964522795.1 uncultured Myxococcaceae bacterium | reverse complement strand
CCTCGGGGAAGAACCCGGTCTCACCGTTCCAGGACACCGGCCCCGAGCTGTGGCGCCTGGACAGCGCGTTCAGCACGCCCGTGTTGGTCAAAGAGCTCATCGCCGGAACCACCGGCCCCGCCATCGTCTCCATGACACCGGCCGGCAGTCAGCTGTTCTTCGTCGCCTACACCTCCACCGAGGGGTACGAGCTGTATCGAACCGACGGCACCGGCCCGGGGACCTTCCTGGTGCGAGACCTCAACCCGGGGAGCTCGAGCGGCGTGGGCACCACGGCGTTCTTCGTGAACATCGCGCACCCGCTCACCGCGCTCGGAAACTCGGTCGTCTTCATGGGGAACGACGGCGTGAACGGCGCTGAACCCTGGGTCAGCGACGGCACCTCCATCGGCACGGTGATGCTGGCCGACGTCGCGCCGGGCCCACCCGGCGGTGGCTTGTTCAGCGCGCGCACCCTGGGCAGCTCCGTGGTGTTCGCCTCCGCCCGCGGCGGTGGCACCGACGTGGCCGGGGCGGAGCTGTGGAAGACCGATGGCACGCCCGCGGGCACCACGCGGTACCGCACCGGCGGACCGACCTCCTCCGACCCGAGCTCGTTCGTCGCCTTCGGCACCCAACTGCTCTTTCGGGCCACCAACGGCGTGTCAGGACAGGAGCCGTGGATGACCGACGGCACGGCCGGGGGCACGCGGCTGGTCGCCGACGTTCGACCCGGCCCGGAATCAGGTGGCTTTTCCCGCGCGGTCTCGCTGGGCTCTGAAGTCGTCTTCGCCGGGTTTCGGCCGGACAGCGGCGTCGAGCTCTGGCGCACTGACGGCACCGATGCGGGCACCCGGCTGATTCGCGACGTCGCCGCGGGCCCCGCCAACGCCAACCCGGTGGAGCTCTGTGCGTTCAAGGGCGCGGCGTGGTTCCAACTCAACGACGGGGTGATCGGCCCGGAGCTCTGGCGGTACCCCGCGCCCGACGGTGGCATCGCCCTCGCCATCGACACCACGCCTGGCCTGTTCGGCGGCAGCCCGCACGCGCTCGTCGCCACCTCGAACGCGCTCTACTTCTCAGCCGGGCGGACCGGACTGGGCATCGAGCTGTTCCACACCGACGGCACGCCCGGGAGCTACGTGGTGAGAGATCTGCGCTCCGGTGCCGCTGACAGCAACCCCGACTCGCTGGTGGTGATGAATGACGTCGTCTACTTCAGCGCGAACGACGGGGTGACCGGCCGCGAACTGTGGCGGAGCGACGGCACCGACGCCGGCACGCTCCTGGTGGCGGACATCGCCGACGGCGGAGCTGACGCGCTCGCGCTCAATGATCCCATCGTGGCCGCGGGGTCCAACGTCTTCTTCATCGCCGACGACGGCGTGAGCGGCCGTGAGCTGTGGCGGTCCGACGGCACCCGGGCCGGCACCTTCATGACGCGCGACCTCACTCCCGGGAGCACGGGCACCGCGTTCGGCGGCTTCGCCGCGCTGGGGAGCCAGGTCATCTTCGCGGCGCGCACCGCGAGCGAAGGCGTCGAGCTGTGGGCTTCCGACGGCACCACCGCCGGGACCAACCTCTTGCTGGACATCAACCCGGGGGCCCAGAGCAGCAACCCGAGCAACCTCTCCACCGTCGGCGCGTCGGTGTACTTCTCTGCCGACGACGGCGTGCATGGCGCCGAGCCGTGGGTCACCGACGGAACGCAGGCCGGCACGTTGCTGGTGACCGATATCGCCCCCGGCGCCGCTTCTTCATCGCCCGGCCCGGCGTTGGGCGTGGGCGGCAACATCTATCTCGCCGCGTCGGACGCGACGATGGACCGCGAGCTCTACAAGATGGTGGCCGACACCACGCCCCCCATCATCACCCCCAACATCTCAGGCACGCTGGTGAACGGGTTCTACCGGTCGAACGTGACGGTGACCTTCTCAGTCAGCGATCCCGAGACGGCTGCCACGCCCGGCGCCGGGTGCGGGACCACCTACACCTTCACCCAGGATGGCGTCTTCACGGCCTCGTGCACCGCGGCCTCGGCCGGAGGCATCATCACCCGCACGGTGACCATTCGTCGCGACACCACGCCGCCCACCATCACCTGCCTCAATCAGACCTTCGAAGCCCAGAGCGCCGCGGGCGCGGTGGTGGTGGTGTCGCAGCTGACGAGCGATCTCCAGGACCCCTCTCCCGTCATCACTTCGAGCCCGCCCAGCGGCGGCACGTTTCCCCTGGGCATGACCAACGTGACCGCCACCTCCACCGACAAGGCGGGGAATGCGGCGAGCTGCAGCTTCGTGCTCACGGTGCGCGACACCTCGGGCCCGCGGCTGACCTGCCCCGAGACGCGCGTGGTGGAGGCGACGTCGCCCAACGGCACCAGCGTGACCTTCGCGCCGGTCTCCATCGATCTGGTGGACCCCGCTCCGTCGGTCGTTGCCACGCCGGCCTCCGGGACGCTGTTCGCGCTCGGCCCGCGCGACGTCTCGGTGGTCTCCAAAGACTCGCTGGGGAACACGTCGACCTGCACCTTCCGCGTGCTGGTGGTCGACACCACCGGCCCGTCCATCGAGTGCACGCCCTCGGTGCTCGAGGCGCGCAGCAGCGCGGGCGCTCCGTTCGAAGCACTCCCGCGGGTGAGTGACAACGCCGACCCGTCTCCGGTGCTGCGCGCCACGCCGTCGCCCGGCCAGTGGCTACCGCCAGGCATCACCCCCATCACGCTGGTCGCCAGCGACGCCACCGGCAATCGCTCAACCTGCCGGTATGACGTGTCGGTGAAAGACACCACGCCCCCGACCGTCGCCTGCCCCGAGTCCCTGCACGCCTGGTCCAGTGACGGCATGCCCGTGGCGCTCACCTATGACGTCAACGCCACCGACACCGTCGACCCGCGCCCGAAAATCACAGTCACCCCGGCGGCGTCGGTTCGGTTCCCCGTCGGCACCACCACGGTCACGGCCGTCGCCACCGACGCCTCGAGAAACCAGGCCAGCTGCCACTTCGAGGTGGTGGTTGAGCAGGGCACGCCGCCTGAGCAGACCGTCACCCCGCCCAAAGGCTGCGGCTGCGCGGGAACGCCCGGGGCGGCGGTGGTCGCGGGGTTGCTGGCCCTCGGCCCCGCCGCGCGGCGACGCCGTGCCCGTGGTTGAGGGCTATGCCTCCTGCCGCAGTCGCAGGTCGAGTTCGAAGAAGCGCTGACTGGCCGCGAAGCGCACCAGTTCCACGATTTCAGTCGAGCGAGCCCGCTTGGCCTTGAGCGCGCGGAGCGACGGCAGCAGGCCCCCGGCGAGCAAGAACCCGGCGCGATTGGCCGTGTGACGGGCGCCCTCCTGCAGTCTCTCCCACCGGACTGAACGCCCCTCGCGCTCCATGCGCTTTCGAATCTCCAGCAACGTCGGCCGCGGAATGGCCCGCAGCGCCTTCTCGAAGACGCGAACGCTGCCCTGCTCATCGAGCGCGGCCGCGAGCTGGCGCAGCGCCTTGTGCAGCTGCGCTTTCTGAAATGCGCGCAGGGGGAGCAGGCCCGCGGCGTAGGTGAAGACAGCCCGACCGGCGAAGAAACGAAGCTCGGCCTCCTGGAGCTGGCGCTCCACCGCGGCGGTCCCCACCAGCAGCATCGGCCCCCTGGGCCCCGGTTCAATCATCAACGGGGGGCCTCGATGCAGCGACACCAGCGGCCGGGGCGCCTCGGCGCCGAACAGTCGCTGCGCCTCCAGCACGGCCGTCGAGGTGGAGCGAACGCCGGGGCCTTCGGCCTGCGACAGCGGCCGCAGCGCCGGCGCGTCGCGCGGAACCGGCAACAGTCGCTCCAGCGCGGGTGACGCCTTCAAAATCAGCTCGGCCTCTTTGGAGAGCAGCCAGGGGTGAAACAGGAGCGAGAAGTCGGCTGGGGTCACCACCCCTCGCGGCGGAATGGCCCGGCGGGCGCCTGAGCCCGAGAGCGCCGCCACGATGTCGGCGAACATCTGCACCCGCGGCCCGTCGCCTCGCGACTGGAACACCTCCATCAGGGCGCGGTGCGCTTCGATGTCGAGGGGGTTGGCCTTCACCCGCTCGAACAACAGGGCGCGCTCCTGCGACTTCCTCGCTCCCTTCGACTTGCCCGGGCGTACGGGTTCGTCTTCGGCCAGCGACTCGCCGGTGATGATGTCTTCTTCCTGCAGTTCGACGATTTCCTCGTCGGAGTCGTCGTGGTCGAGGGCCGACGGCTCCCATTCATCGTCGCCGCGCAGGTCCGCCACGGGAGGCGGCGGGCGCGGCGCCGTCCGGGCCGGGGCGCGCCTCGGCGCCTTGTCGGCCTTCTTGGCCAGCGCGGCGAGTCGCGTCAGCGTGGGCGACGCTGGCTCTTCCCCCAGCGCCGGCGCGACCTCGATCGGGCCCACCCGTCGCGCCTTCTCTTCGTAGGCCGCGGCCCGGGTCGGGTCTTTGAGCGTCGTCCGGCAGAACGCCGCCAGCTCCAGCCACGCCCGCTGCCGCTCCCGGTCAGACTCGAGCGCGGTGGCGCGATGTTCATACGCGACGACCGCGTCTTTCGGGCGACCGCGCTCAATCATTCGTTGGGCCAACAGCGCCCAGACTTCGTGGTGACTGGGTTCAAAACGGGCCGCCAGCTTGAGCGTCTCCAGCTCGCGCTGCGCCTGCCCAGCCTCGGCGAATTCGTACGCCAGGTTGCGCCAGGTGCGCTGCGAGAGCGGGCCCCTGGGCCGGGCCTTGAGGTAGCGCTCATAGGCCGCGATGCGCGCGGCGCCGTCCTCCACATCGGAGGCCACGCGGACCGAGGCCATGAGCCCCTCTTCGTCGTCCGCCACCTCTTCGAGCAGCCCGTTCCACGCCCACAGCGCCAGCTCGGAGCGCTCGAGTGACTCGGAGGCCGTGCGCGCGAGGCGGCGAAAGGCGTCGGCGCGATCGGCGTGCCGTTTGGGCAACTTCTCCGTCAGCGCGCGGGCCCGCTCCCACGTCGCCATGGCCGGGCTCAACTCGAGCAACCCCAACGCCGCCGGAACGTGCGCCGGATCGAGGCGAAGCGCCTCTTCAAAATCGCGCCGTGCGGGACCGACCTGGCGCTGCGCCGCGCTGTCCTCTCCCCGCCGCACCAGCGCCGCCGCTTTGGCGCGGTCGCCGCGCGCGTCTTCCACCGCCACGTCCAGCGCTTCGCGGACCGCGCCTGAGTCCGTTCCCTGCTTGAGCAGCCGCAGTCGCTCGGCGTGGGCCTGAGGGTCGCCGGTGCGCGACGCAATCTGCGCGTAGACTTCGGCCGCACCTTTGGGGTCGTGCAGCTCAGACTCCAGGACCTCGGCCAGCTTCTCCAGAGTCTCCACCACGCGGGCGTCGTCGGTCGTGTCGCGCGCCACGTCGCGGTAGTACTGCGCCAGCGCGCGCCAATCGCCTCGACCGATGAGGTGGGCTTCGAGTTGCCGCGAGACGTTGGTGGCGGGCGCCTCGTCGAGCGCGGCGCGGAGGAGCGCGCCGACTTCGGGCGGCTGCGTCTTGGTGCGAGGCGCAATCTCCGCCACGGCGACCAACTGCTGGTGGGTGGTGGCGCGGCCGGTGCGGCTGGGGACGATGGCGCCATCGTCGAGGACATCGTTCAAGAAGGCTTCCACCCGGCCGGTCTGCGACTGCTGCTCCCCCAGGTCCCGGGCACGCATCACCGCGTCGTTGAAGGCCGCGCCCTGGCGGCCCGACTTGGCCCAGGCCCGGACAGCCAGGAGCGCATTGAAGAGCGCGGCGGTCGGCTCGTGCGCGGTCTCGGCCCAGCGCGAGGCCTCCTGGTACTGCGCGGCCGCCCGGTCCGGGGCCTCCATGCGCTGCTCCAGAACCTCGGCGCGGCGGAGCGCGCAGCGAGCGGCTCGGCGAAAACGGCCCGCCGCCGAGAGCACCGCGGCCTCGTGGGCCAGCGACGTCTCGAGCGCGGGCCAACGTTGTTCTTCTTCGAGCAGCGTGTCGTAGACGCGGCGGCTGGCGATGTCGTCGGGGAACTCCTCCAGGAGCGCCTCCAATTGTTCCAGGGCGCCCGCGCGCTCGTGCGTCTTGCGGAACAGGCGCACCATGGCGCGGCGAACCGCCCGCTTCTCCTTCCCCTCCACTTCCTCCAGGCCGCGCTTCAAGAGGTTCATCACCACCGGCGGCGTTCCCGCGCGCACCGCCACGCGGACGAGCGATGACGCGAGGGCTCCGCTCATGGGGACTTCGCGACTGGCGCGAACCAGCTCGGCGAGGGCACGAGCGGTCGCCCCTTCTCGCAACAGCCGCCCGGCGATGGCCTGATGGGCCGCCACCAGCGACGCGGCGTCGACCGGCGCGTCGGGCCCCCAGGCAGCCGCTCGCACGGTCTCTTCGCGACCGGGTTCGCGCGGAATGGGAATCTCCTTCGAGCGTGACTTCCGAGCCATCGTCGGGCTGGAGTCTACAGGACGTGAAAGGAACCCCCACTGTTTCGGTGTTGCTGCCCGCGTGGAACTGCGCGGGCACCTTGACGTTTGCGCTGCAGTCGATGCGCACCCAGTCGCTGCGCGCGCTGGAGGTGATCGTGGTGGACGACGGCTCCACCGATTCCACCGCCGCCGTGGCCGAACGCGCCGCGGCTGAAGACCCGCGCGTGACGGTGGTGCGACAGCCGCACCAGGGCCTGGTGGCGGCGCTCAACCACGGGCTTCGACACTGCCGGGCGCCCTACATCGCGCGCATGGACGGCGACGACATCAGTCTGCCGGCGCGCCTGGAACGAAGCGTCGCCGCGCTGGAGCGCGACGCGACGCTGGCCGGCGTGGGCACGCAGGTGCGCGTGATTGGCACGGCGGCGCCGGCCAGCCCCAACCTCGAGGCGTACGCCGCGTGGCTCAACGCGCAGACCGACCCGCACACGCTCTTCTTGAACCGCCTCGTGGAGAGTCCGCTGTGCCACCCCAGCGTCACGCTGCGCGCCGAGGCCCTGCGGGGCGTGGCCGGGTATCGCGAGGGCGACGTCCCTGAAGATTGGGACCTGTGGTTGCGCCTGCTCCGCGCCGGGCACCGCCTCCAGTGCATCGCGCCAGTGCTGCACGAGTGGCGCGACCACGACCATCGCCTGACGCGCCGCGATCCCCGCTACGGCTTTGACCGCCACCACGCGCTCAAGGCCGACGAGCTGGCCCGAGCGGTGGGCCCAGGCCGCGAGGTGGTGATGGTTGGCGCCACCGAGATCGGAAAGCAGGTGTCGGGCCTGCTCGCCGCACGGGGCGTTCGGACCCGACACTTCGTGGACGTCAACCCACGGAAAGTCGGGCAGCACATCGCTGGAGCGCCGGTGGTGTCGCCGGAGGCGCTGGTGAAGACCGACGCGTTCGCAGTGGGCGCGGTGGGGGCCAAAGGCGCCCGCGAGGAGATTCGCGCCCTGCTGCGCTCCAAAGGCTTCATCGAAGGCGACGAGTTTCTCTGCATCGCCTAAAAGTCCCGCATGGACCTTCTCATCGCCTTCGTCCTCATCGTCCTGCAGATTGTGGGCGTCTTCATCATCGGGTTTGGACAGATTCTCCCCCGGCTGTTCCCCGAGGGCACGGACCCCTTCAACGGCTCAGTCACCTCGTTCCTCTTCGTGGCCGGCGGGGCCTTCTACGGCATCGTCTTTCTGGTGTGGCTGGGGAGCGTCAAGTTCC
Organism: uncultured Myxococcaceae bacterium; assembly: GCA_964522795.1. Lineage (GTDB taxonomy): Bacteria > Myxococcota > Myxococcia > Myxococcales > Myxococcaceae > CAZFXD01. Next base: position 19,310 of record CAZFXD010000031.1, on the reverse strand, counting down.
AGAAACAGACCTGGCGCGAGCTCGGCTGGAACTTCGACGGGCTCGGTCGAACGGTGGTGGTGGGGCTGGTCGGCGGCGCCATCGCGGTCGGGTTCACGCTGGGGTTGCTGGCGGTGCTCGGCGTGTCCGCGAGTGAAATCGCGGGCGGCCTCACCGAACCCACCTGGTCCAAGCGCCTGCTCCTGGGGTGCATCGGCGCCCAGGTGGGCGTGATTGAGGAGTCGCTCTTCCGGGGGAACCTCACCAAAGCGCTCGAGAAGCGCATGCCCTTCTGGCCGGCGTGGGTGCTGCAGGCGGCCCTCTTCTCCGTGTACCACCTGAACTTCCGACCGCCGGCGCTGATTGGAAAATTCGCCTGCGGCCTCATCTACGGCGGGGCGCGCAAGGTGAGCGGGTCGCTGCTGGGCGCGGCCATCGCGCACTTTCTCACCTGGTTCATCGTGGGCACGATGTAGCGGGTTCAACCCGCCAGCTGGGCCCTCGCCTCTTCCATGTCCGGCCAGAGGGGGGCCTCAATCTTTCTTCCCAGAATCTCGATCTTCGAAGCGTGCAAGAGGCACCGGGGCGCGGTTCCGGCCGCCATGTCCACCGCGTCCGACCGCTCCCCGCCGTACAGCACATCGCCCACGATGGGCGCGCCGAGTGACGAGAGGTGCACCCGCAGTTGGTGCGTGCGACCGGTCGACGGGAACAGCGCCACCTCTGACACCTCGCCCCGCCGTCGCTCCACGCGGAACCGTGTGTGCGAGTCGATCTCGTTCTGATGACCCGCCACCTTCCACCGCCCCTTGTGGGCAGTGTCACGCGCGAGGTGGACAGAGACTTCACCGCTGTCGGGCAGCGGTCCCCGGGCCAGCGCGACATATTCCTTCTTCACGTCGCCTTCGCGGAACGCCGCCATCAGCGCCGGGACGGAGACGTCGGACTGGCACAGGAGAATGACCCCGCTCGTCTCGCGGTCGAGCCGGTGCAGCAGCGTGAGGGGCCGGCCGCCCAACTGGCGCGAGGCGATGTCCACCACGCTCTCTTCGCTCGCGCTGGGCGTGGGCTGCGACACGACGCCCGGGGGCTTGTTGAAGGCGACCAACACCGCGTCTTCGAAGAGCAACGTCATGGCGGGGAGCGCCTGGGGCACGCCGAGCTCTCCCACCACCATCACCCGGAGCGACGCCGCCCGAGCGTGCGGCGTGCGACACCGCTTGCCTTCCAGGTAGGCGCCGCCGCGCTCCACCATCGCCGTGGCGTCTTCGGCGGAGCACCGCAAGGCCCGAGCCACCGCGTCCCTGAGCGACTCACCCTCCAACCCCATCACCGTGCGTCGCTTCATTTCGTTCGTTGACTTGTGGGCCCGACTCTTCCCTCATAGCGGTCGTGACGACCTCGCTCAACGCGTTGGTGGAGGTTCTCGACGGCGTCCTCGGGGAATACGGCGCCACGCGCGCGCGTCGCCTGGCCGGGCAGCGACCCACGCCGTCTGAGGACGACGTGCTCGCCGCGGTCCCGGCCATCTCCGACCGCGAGGTGTACGCACGGGTGCTGGAGTCGTTGGCCAGACTCGACGCCACCGACGTACGGGTCGACACGCTGGCGCGCCTGAAGAAGTTCCTGCTCGAAGCGGCCCTTCGCGCGGCGTTGGCTGGCCACACCCGCGGCGCCCTCTCCTTCGGCGCCACCACCATGGTCCCGGCGGGCGCCACCGAGTTGCCCCTCGAGGTGGCGGTCCTCCTCGCGTCGCAGGTGACCAGCCCCGAGCTCACCGCGCAGGCCATCGAGACCGCGCTGGAGACGCGCACCTCGGCGACGTCGCACGCGCTGGGAGAGGCCAACGACTTCGCCGGGAAGCGTGGGTTTCAGACCTTCGACGCCTTCGCCCAGGAGGCCACGGGCATCGACCTGGGCGCCTGGTCCAAAGAGGCGGACGACTTTCTGGCGGCGACCGACGACGCGTTCTTCGACTTCTTCGCCTACGTGCACAAGAAGGCGGGCCAGGAGAAGCGGCCGGGGGAGCTGAAGTGGTTCGAGACGCGCCGGGTGACCGAGGCCGGGCTCCAGTTCGAGAACGTGGGGCCACGCGAAGCGTGGGACGCCGCGCTCCGCACCATTGAAGACGCGGGCCTTCCCCCCATCTCAGGCCGGGTGCTCTTCGACCGGGAGACCAACCCCCTGCGCCCGGTGGCCGCCGCGGCGGTGGCCATCGCGGTTCCGGACGAGGTTCGCTTCATCGCCCGTACCGACCGCGGGCTGTGGATGACGCGCGCGCTCCTCGAGGCGCACGGCGAGGCGGCCTGGCTCTCCCGCGTGGGCCGAAACGCCTCGGTCTTGAAGCGCCGCCTCGGCGACGCCACGCTGCGCGGTGGGCTGGGGGCCGCCTTCGCCGACCTCACCTGGCAGCCGCTCTGGCTGTCCCGGGCCCTGCGCTTCACCAAGAGCCAGGCCCGCGAAGCCGCCCGCCACGCCGCGTTCTTCACCCTGAGCGCGCTCCGACACGAGGCCGCGCTGGTGGCCCCGCGGAGGCTGGCCGTCGCCTCGGCCGACCGGGGGAAAGCGTCGCAGGCCTACGTGGAGCAGCTCCACCGCGCGTACCACGCCCGGTTCGCCCCGGCGCTGTTCGCCCTGGAGTGCACGCCCCTCGGCTCACTTGACCGGTTCGGCGCGCTTCGCCGGTGGGCCGTGGGCGCCCACCTCCGAGATTCGTTCTGTCAGCGTTTCAACGAGGACTACTTCCGCAACCCCGCCACGGGACGATTCCTGGCCGACAAGCTCGATTCGGGCGAGCCGCTCACCGCGGAGGCGTTCTGTGCAGAGCTTGCGCCGGGGGCGTTGTCCCTCCGGCCGGTGGCGCGGGCCCTGGTCGAGTCCCTGGGGGCTTGACCGGGCCACACGCGCCTTGAGGCGAAACCTACGCCTTGGCCTTCTTTTGCTTCAGGGCACCCACAATCTTCGACTTGGGCGCTTTGGGGGGCGCCGGCATCGTGCCCTTCGCCCGCATCTTCCAGGCGCGCAGCAGTTTCATCTCAATCAACAGCAACTCGTCGTGAAGTTCATCGTTGTCACCCGCCGCCCTGGGCAGTGGCGCCGACGGGTCGACCGCGTGACGGGTCGTGGTCGACTCGCGCGTGGTTCCCGTTCCAATCTGCGTCACCGCCACCGTGCTCCCGCTCTTCCGCTCCATCGAATTTTCCTCCAGGTGAGTTACTGAACAACCGGCCATGTGAGACGCGGCAGACCCGCGACTGTTGGGCACTGTACGCTCCGAACCTCGCGTGGCAATTTTTTGGCCTCGTGGGAATTTTCCATCGAATTGGATACCCACGCGCCCAGACTCCTCTACTGGCCTACTGATACCTCCAGCGGGCCTCACCCAGACCTCAGGTGGGGACAGGGCGCAGGGTCTCCACACTCACGTACGTAGCAACGTGTGAGCCACTCGCTCGAACACGTGCTTACGGGCAGTTATTCCAGTGGAGCGTCGCCGTCCGGACGCGAAGTGTGGTCGCCAGATCCCACCTTGTGGGACATCGCAGTCACATCAGGGTGTGTCGTCGTCGTCAGAAGTGGGAGATGTCGGCAGCTGTACGCCGCCGTCTCGGCCACGCTTCGGAATGCCGAATCTTTCCAGCGCATCGGCGATTCCGGACGGTTTGTCTTCGTCGGGGAGAAATTCTTTGGGCGTCTTGAGGAGCGGATCTCGCCCGATGTTGGACAGCTGCGCGTCGAGCACGAGGTGAAGCTCAGAGTCTTTTCCATCTTTGGAGACGGTCAGTCGCCCGTCGAGGTTCGCCTTCAGCACCACCGATGTCTTGGCGTCGACCAGCACGGTGCCAGACAGCGTCTTCGGTACGCGCGCGTCGTAGAAGTGCAGCCGGCGGAGCGTGGTGTCGTCGACGCCGTTCTTGGGCGCGGCGCGCGGCGGGAGCGCGTCGGCCGCTTTGGGCTGCTCAGGGCCAAGCTGCACCGTGTACTTCCAGGCCGTGCGGCTCTCGACGCTGGTCGTCCCCTGCGCGGTCAACTTCATGCGGTCGAGGAAGAGCGCGTCGACGTCGGGAATCGCCCCGTAAATCTGCTCGCGCATGCGCTCCGCCATGCCGCGGTCGCGTTTGCGTTGCCGAAACTTGCCGTACTTGCTCTTGGCGAACACGTCCTGGTGCACGCGCAGCACCTCCAGCCCCTGGTCGTGGCTGTTGTCGACGATGCCGTGAAAGTCACCCTCCACCCCGCCGGGGCCGGCCAGAATCTTCCGCGTCTCCTGCAGCCGCAAGGTCTTCGACTCCGCCATCCACTCGAAGGTCAGCGTGGCCGAGTACTCGTGGGCCCCGATGCGCTCGGTGGCCTCCGCGGCGCCCATGCCGAGCACCCGCCGCGCCACGGCCGGCTTGTCCGCCACGTCCTCCGGGGGCAGCTTCTCGCTGGCCCGCGCCACGGCCTGGGGCGGGTCTTCGGGCGAAAAGATGCGCTTCTTGGCGTCCTTGTCGACCTTCTCGGCGCACGCGGCGAGCGCAAGCAGGCAGGCGATGGCGAGCGACGTTCTCACGGCCGGGGCACCCTATCGCAGAATGACGGGTCGTGAGTCTCGCTTCTCGATGCGAAAAAACCGGGTAACGTCGGCCCCGCTTTGCGCCCCGGGCCCCCCATCACGGTCGCGTTTCTTGGCGCCTTCCTCGCCGCGGCGGGGGTCGGCGCCGCGTGCGGAGGCCACACGGGGCGGTGCGGCGACGGGTGCGCCGGCTGCTGCGACCCCTCCGGACAATGCCTCGTGGGCAACGCCAACGCCGCGTGCGGCACGCAGGGGCTCGTGTGCGCCAATTGCCCCGTCGACACCGAGTGCCAACAGGGGCACTGTGTTCGCACCGGGTATTTGAGCGACGGCGGCAGGCCGGCTCGCCGCGTCGAGGTGGCGCTCCCCATTCCCCAGGTGTTCTGGGTGCTCGACCGCACCGGGAGCATCGCCGCGCAGCTCGAGGGCACGGCCGCCCAGTGCGCGCTCAATGATGGAGGCACCTGCCTCCCCGACTCGCCGTGCACCCCCGCCTGCCCAAGCCGCTTCACCGGCGTGAGAAACACGCTCGGCTCACTCCTCGCCGGAAGCGGTTCCGTCGCTCGGCATGCCTCCGCCATGTACCCCACCAGCCTGGCCATCGGGACCGACGGCGGGTGTCGAATTCCCACGCCCGAGTTCGTCATTCCTGACGCCGGCACCCAGCTGGCCGCCGAGCTCTCCGCGGCCGCCGCCCAGGTGCTGTTCCGCTACGCCGACGGCGGACTTCCGGGAACCTCGTCGAACATCTCGCTTGGCCTGGCCTCGGTGAACGAGGCGATCTCAGCCTCGGTGGCCACCACGCCCACCATGGTCGTCATGCTCACGGACGGCCTACCCAACTGTAACGAGCAGAACCCGCTCACCTGTGCCAACAAGACGACCTGCGGCTGCGACGAGGCACCCAGCACCTGTCCCGCCGTGGGGACGCCGGGCTGCACCACGTTCTGCACCGACGGCGACGCCTTCACCAACGCCGTGTCCAACATCAGCCGCGCTGGCGTCGTCCCCGTGATGTTGGTGGGTGTGGGCGGGAGTGTCTCGACCTCGCTCTTCCGCGCCACGTTCAACGGGGCGGCGGCGGTCTCTGGTCTCGTGCGCAGCTGTACCAGCGACGCGCAGTGCGGAGGGGCGGGCGATACTTGCGACACGGCGACGGGCCGGTGCGCCTTCCAATACCACCGCGTCACCACGCTCGCGGGCATTCCCGCGGTGAAAGCCGCCTACGACGCCACCTTCGACGAGCTGCGCAAGTGCACCGTGCTTCTCGATGAACCCGCGGCCTCGGCCATCAGCTTCTCCGTCACGCTCAACGGCGCGCCAGTGTCGCCCGGCACCAACGGGTGGACGCGAGCGCAGCCGAGGCTGATTCGCTTCAACGGCACCGCCTGCGCGACGCTGAAGACGAAGGGCCTGACTGCGCTGACGGTCGACCAGCCCCAATAGCGCTCCACGCCGTCAGGCCACGTGGCGGCTGAACGCGGCGCGAACGTCTTCCGGCAACGGCGTGCTGGCGAACTTCTCCAGCAACACCGCGGCGGTGACGATTCGAATCTCCGCGCACAGCTGGTCGCTCTGCCCGTCGAAGAATCGGTATCGGCACCCCAGCGAACGCGGAGACACGGAGACCGTCTCGAGCACGATGCGCGCCGTATCGCCGAAGCGGAGCGGCCGCACGAAGTCCGACTCGGCGTGCACGGTGGGAAAGCCGATGCCCCGCTCCTTCAACATCGTCGGGTACGGCACCTTCACTTCCTGCTCGAAGAACGCTTCGAACGCCTGGTGGCAGTAGTCGAAAAACTTGGGGTAGTAGACGACGCGCGCAAAATCGACGTCGGGGAAGCGGACCGGAATGGAGTGAACGAAGGCCACGGGCTCAGGCTCCGAAGGCGTCGATGCCGGTGATGGCCTTGCCCAGGATGAGCGTGTGCACCTCGTGCGTGCCCTCGTAGGTGAAGACGCTCTCCAGGTTCAGCATGTGGCGCACCGGTGGGTATTCGTCCGTCACGCCGTTCGCGCCGTAGATGCTGCGCGCGCTGCGGGCGATCTCCAGCGCGGCCTTGACGTTGTTGCGCTTGCACAAGGACACCTGCTCGGGGCTCACCTTGCCGTGTTCGTCCTTCAACCGCGCCAGCCGCAGCGCGAGCAGCTGCCCCTTCACAATCTCTTGCAGCATGTCGGCCAGCTTCTCCTGGGTGAGCTGGAACGAGGCGATGGGCTTGTTGAACTGCACCCGCGACAGCGCGTACTCGCGCGCGCCTTCGAAGCACGCCACCGCCGCGCCCATGGCGGCGAAGGCGATGCCCATACGCGCGTTGTTGAGGCATGAGAGCGGCCCGCGCAAGCCCACCACGCCAGGCAACATGTTCTTCGCCGGCACCTTCACGTCCGAAAACGAGAGCTCCGACGTGTGCGAAGCGCGGAGCGAGAACTTGCCGTGAATGTCCTTGGCCACGAACCCCGGCATGCCCTTCTCCACCAGAAACCCGCGCACCGACTCGGCGCCGCCGTCGTCGACCTTGGCCCACACCACCGCCACGTCGGCGATGGAGCCGTTGGTGATCCACATCTTCGAGCCGTTGAGCACGTACCCGTCGCCGCTCTTCTTCGCGCGGGTGCGCATGCCGCCCGGGTCCGACCCGAAGTCAGGCTCGGTCAGGCCGAAGCACCCGATGATCTGGCCCTTCGCCATGCCGGGCAGAAAGCGCTCTTTCTGCTCGTCCGAGCCGTAGGTGAAGATGGGAAACATGCACAGGCTGCTCTGAACCGAGGCGAAGCTGCGCAGCCCCGAGTCGCCCCGCTCCAGCTCCTGAAGAATCAGCCCGTACTGCACGTTGGACAACCCGGCGCAGCCATACCCCTTCAACGTGGCACCGAAGACGCCGAGCTCGGCCAGCTTGGGAATCAGCTCGTTGGGGAAGGTGCCGTTGCGAAAGTGCTTCCCCACGATGGGGAGGTACTCGCGGTCGACGAACGCGGCCACCACGTCGCGCGCGGCGCGTTCTTCGGGCGAGAGGAGATCGTCGATGCGATAGAGGTCGGTGACGGGAGCGCGGGCCATGCGTCGCGATTAACTTCGCCAGCCCGAGAGCGTCAATGATGTCAGGGGGAATCTTCGGGGAACGTCTCGAAGGGCCCGGGGCCTTCAGGCAGGTCGAGCGTCTTTCCCAACGGCGGCAGCGCGAGCGGCTTCACCACCCGACCCGTCCACTCCACGAAGGTGAACTCCGACACCGGCGCGGTCATGGCGAAGCGGATCTTCGATGGCCTCCCGTCGCGCATCTCGAGAACGGTCACCACCGCCCCATCGAGGTCAAAGGTCTCTCCCACGTGCACCGGAAAGTTGGGGGACCGCACCATCTGCTCGAAGACCGTCTCCAGCATCGTCCCGCCCAGCACCTCGAGGTCGAACGCGTCGAGCGAGACGCGCGTCCACCGGTGCGGGTACGGCGCGATGGAGAGGAACCAATAGCTCTGCGGCCACTCGAACCCCTGCGAGATGCGAATGAGCGGCAGAGAAAACGCGAACGGAAAATCGGCCGTGGCCACCATCACCACGCGCTTCTGCATGTCTTCCGCAGGAACTTCAGGCGCCCGGGTCGCGCGTTCCATCGCTTCGACGCGCGTGTGCACGAAGTTGGGGTTGACCACCCAGGGCGCCAGCGCCACCAGGCCATGGGCGAACACCAACAGCCGCCTCGTGAGCCGCTCCTTCCACCCGGGCATCCCCCAGAGGCGATGGAGCACCGTGGAGACGAAGGCCGCGCCGCCGATGGACGGAATCAGGTTCAACCGGTCGGCGGGGAAGGTGGCCAGCGGAGGAATCATGGCCAGCGCGGCGCCGAGGGACACCACGGCAAAAGAACGCTGCGTGGCGCGCTCTCCGAATGACGAGAGCGCGCGGTACTGCGCGCGGAAGAACGCCACCGCGAGCACCCCGAGCACTGCGAGCACGTAGCGCGCCAGCGGGTGGAGCAGAAACGCGTCCGTGGGCACCTTGAACAACAGCCCCGCCGTCATCGCCAGCCAGCGGGGACCCGCGTTGAGGAGGAAGTCGAGCGTTGAGCGACCCGGATCAATGTAGATGCCGGACGCGTAGGCGCCGAAGCCCATCGTTCGATAGACCGCCGCCCAGCCCAGCCCGACGACGACGAACGGCGCCAGCGCCCGAGCCCGCTCCCGCCACGGCTTGTCCGTGCCCACCAGCTCGCAGGCGCCCAGCATTGCCGCGGCGCCGAGCGCGACCTCCCCGCTCAAGAGCGCGAGCGCGAACGCCACCGGCCCCAGGTAGAGCCCTGGCTTCCATTGGCGCTGCTGCACGCGCAGGTGGCACCACACCGCGATGAGGCCGAAGGTCGCCGCCACCAGCGCGTTGCGATTCGCGAGCCACCCCACCGGCGTCCAGTGCCCGCCGTCGATCGCGAACAGGAACTGCGCCAGGGCGGCCACCGAGTGCTCGCACAGGCGGCGAAGCACCAGCCCCACCACGGCGATCAACGCCGCGTACCAGGCGAGCGAATGAAGGTGCCACAAGAGGAAGTGGCGACCGAACACCTGGAGGTCGAACCACACCAGCGCCGACGACAGCGGGCGAAAGAAGGACAGCTTCACGTCAGGCTTGGTCCACCACGGGAACGGGCCCAGCTGTACCCGCGTCTGCGTCACCTCCGGGTCGCCGTTGGCGAAGGTGAACAGGTCGAGCGGGTTGGTGACCGAGGGCACCTTCCGCTCGAGGATGGCGAGGTGAATGTGATCGTCCATGAAGAGCGAAATTCGCAGCGTATTCAGCGCGACGATCACCCCGAGGAGCGGCGCCAGCCACGCCGCATGCCGAACCAGAAAACGCACGCGCGGACTGTACCGCCCATCTGGCAGTTCCAAGCGGCAATGTGGTGTCTCCAATCACCGGCAGCTGCACACTGGAGGGAGCAACCCCGGCGTCTGTCCCTGGGCCCCATCCTCAAGCCCCTGGAATTGCGCATTGATTTGAATCACGTCTGGGCCACGATTCAGATCAACGTTGGCCCGGGCGCTGCAGGAAGGGGGCATGACCCCCGGTTCGCAAAAGCTCGTGGCTATCGGACTGTTCCTCACCTCCATGGGCCTCTTCGGTTGCGAGGGCGCCTTCGCACCCTCCGGCCCAAGCGCGATGACCCCCGCGGGAGGCAGCCCCCCCGCCGACCCGTTGAACCCGGCCGACCCGTCGAGTCCGGTCGACCCGAGCGACCCGCAAGACCCGTTCAAGCTCCCGCCTCCCAACCCGGGCCCTCAGAACCCGTCTGACGCCGACGCGGGGACGACCGTCACACCGCCGCCCCCCCCTCCCCTGCCCGCGTTCTCACCCGCGACGTTCCGCGCCCGGCGCCTGCTGGGCTGGCAATACAAGAACGCAGTGGAGGATCTGCTCGGCACCGCCGCGGCCGCCGCGCTCACGCTCCCCTCCGACACCGCGGTGAACGGCCTCGACGCCATCGGGGCGGCGCAGATCGCCATCTCCTCGGCGGCGGAAGTCTCCAACCTCGAGACCAACGCCTTCAAAGCCGCGCAGGCCGCGCTCGCCGTCCCCAGCGTGAAGTCGGCGCTCGTCACTTGCACGCCCACCGGGCCCGGTGACACCGCCTGCTTGACCACCTTCGTGAAGAGCTTCGGCCGCCTCGCGTTTCGCCACGCGATGACCGACGCCGACGCCGCGCCGTGGCTGGCCATCGCCAAAGACGCCGCCACCTCGTACGCCGACTTCTTCAAGGGCGTGGAGTTCGCCATCGCGGCCATGATTCAGGCGCCTTCGTTCATGTACGTGGTGGAGACCGGCGTGGTGGACGCCGCCGCGCCCGCCGGTCGCCGCGTCTCGGGCTACGAGATGGCCACCCGCCTCTCGCTGTTCCTCACCGGCTCCATTCCCAACGCCGCGCTCCTCACCGCCGCTGAGTCCGGCACCCTCGACACCGCCGCGGGCATCCGCACCAAGGCGACCGAGCTGCTCGCCACGCCGCGGGCGAAGACCGCGCTGTGGAACTTCTTCGACGAATTTCTCGGCACCCGGGCGCTGCCGAAGCTGTCCAAAGACGCGGCTACCTTCCCCACCTTCAACACCACGCTGGCGAACTCGATGCGCGAACAGACGCGCCGCACCATCGAGGCCATCGCGTTCACCAAGAACGTCGATGCGCGCAGCCTCTTCGACGCCACCTTCACCTTCGTCGACTCCACCCTGGCCACCCACTACGGCATGCCCGCGCCGGGCGGCACGGGCTTCTCCGAAGTGGCCTGGCCCACCACCGGCCCCCGCCTGGGCGTGCTGACCGAGGCGGCCTTCCTCACGGTGGAAGCGAACTCCCTCAAGACGTCGGTGGTGAAGCGCGGCAAGTTCGTGCGCGAGAATCTGTTCTGCGAGCAGATCGCCGCGCCCCCGTCGTCGGGCCCCATCGCCGACTTGATCGCCCAACAGCAACAGACCAACGGCTCGCAGCGCGCGCTCTCCGACGTGCGCATGCAGAACGCCGCCTGCGCTGGCTGCCACAAATTGATGGACCCCATCGGCTTCGGCTTCGAGGGCTTCGACGCCATCGGGAAGGCGCGCAACGACGACGCCACGGGGTGGATCGACGATAAGACCAAAGACGGCTTCACCGACGCTCGCGGGCTGTTGACCCAACTGAAGGTCGACCCGCGGGTGATGTGGTGTCTGCAGCGCACCATCTACCGCCAGGCGACGGGCCACGTGGAAGGCTCCGGCGAGGCGCGGCCGATGTTCGCGGCCAAGGACGCGTTTGAGAAGTCGGGCTACAAGATGCAGTCGCTGCTGGTGGAGCTGGCGGCGAGTGACGCGTTCCGATTCGGAGTGCTCGACCAGGGAGCCACGCCATGAAGCTGCCTCGCCGAATGTTTCTCCGCGGAGCCGGGGCCTGCATCGCCGTCCCCACCCTGGAGGCCATGCTGAACAGCCACGGCACCGCGTTCGCGGCGGGCGAGGCGTTGCCCAAGCGCTTCATCACCTGGTTCTTCGGCAACGGCGTGCGCCTCGACCGATGGACGCCGTCGGCCACCGGGGCCAACTGGGCGCTCACGCCCGAGCTCGCGCCGCTGGTCGACAGCGCGCGCGGCATCGACGTGAAGAGCTACGTGAGCGTGGTGTCCGGCTGCAACGTGAAGACGCCCAACCTGCGCGGCCACCACAACGGGGTGGCGGCGGTCTTCTCGGGCGCGCCGTTCATTCCGCTGCCGGCCGGGAGCGCCAACTACTCCTCCAAGTTCGGCATGGCGTCGATCGATCAGGTGGCCGCCGACGCCATCGCCGGCAATACCCAGTTCAAGTCGCTGCAGCTCGCCGTCTCCAAGCGCTACACCAAGGGCGAGGGCCCGACGCTCCAGTACATCTCGCACCGAGGTCCTGACGCGCCGATGCCGCAAGAGGTCAACCCCGTCAACGTGTTCAACCGACTGTTCAGCTCCTTCTCGGGGAGCGACGGCGGCGTGGTGACCGACCCCCGCAACCGCCTGCGCACCAACGTGCTCGACGCGGTGCGCGACGACGCCAAACGACTGCAGGGAAAACTCGGCACCGCTGACAAGGCGCGCCTCGACGCCCACCTGACCGCGATTTCGGAGGTGCGCTCGCAGATCAACGCGCTCCCGCCGGTGGTGACGCAGGTCTGCTCCAAGCCGGCCGCGCCCACCACCACCAACCAGGACGTGGGCGGCGCGGAACCCTACGTGGCGGTGAACAAGGCGATGAGCGACCTGGTGGCCATCGCGTTCGCGTGCGACCTGACCCGCGTCGTGTCCTACCAATTCTCGGGTTCGGTCGGCGGCCAGACCTACCGCGACCTGGGCTCGCGCCCGAGCGACGAGCACTCCATCACCCACGACGGCGCCCAGCAGGAGCTGGTGCACCAGGCGGTCATCTACGAGATGCAGCAGTTCGCCTACACGCTGCAGGCGTTGAAGCGAACCACCGAGGGCACAGGGAACCTGCTCGACCAGTCGGTGGTGCTCTGCAGCAGCGACGTCTCCGAGGGCCTCGCCCACAGCATCAACGACTACCCGATTCTCGTCGCCGGCAAAGGCGGCGGCGCCCTCAAGGCCGGCATTCACTACCGCTCCACCAACGGCCGAAACACCAGCGACGTCCTCCTCTCGTGCATGCGCGCGCTGGTGGGCCCCACCGTGGCGTCGGTGGGGAAAGACTCGGGCCTGTCCACCAACCCGGTCGCCGAGCTCCTGGCGTAACCCCGCCCACGCAACCTTTCCGCCAGCGCACGCGATAACGGTCGCACGCGGGGAAGTGGGCCGCGGTTGGAGGGGGGAACACACATGTCGATTCGTTCAAACGGTGCGGGGGCATCACGCGGAAGTTCCGTTCGCAGCACGTACAAAGCACTCACCTCGGAGCGGTTAGCGGGCGGCCGGGTGCGCCTGACGGTCCGAGAACCTGACACGACGAAGGCCCGGGCATTCAAGAACCTGGGCATCGCTGGAATGAAGGGCCGCGAAGATCTCTTCGTGGACGACGGCCGACACGAGCTCTACGTGAAGAGCACGCAGGCGGGTCGAGTCGCCTGGTACGACTTCGGCCACGATCTGTAAGGCCGGCGCCGCGGAGCGTTCGACGTTCGGCCGCTACGGCGGGTCTTGCGGCTCGGGCTCCTCGGGGAGCGCCGCCGGTGGTGGCGCCTTCTGGGCAGGCAGGTGCGTCATCACCCACAAGATCGCGTCAACGATGGGGTGCGTGGTGTCGTGGAGCGCGAACTCGTTCGTCACCGGGCCCCGTCGAATGCTGACGCGAATCTCGCTCAGCTCTCGAACCGGCACATCGGTCATCAGGTTCAGGCGGTAGCGGAGCGAGCTCTCCGACTCCACCTGCTCCCACCCCCGCGACTCGAGCACGTCGAAGAGCGTGAGCGCGGTCTCGGGGTCCATCGGGCCGTTGAGAATCAACCGCCGCGCTTCCTCGGGGGTGCCCACCACGCCGTCGAAATAGCCGGTGCCCTGGTCCTGGTTGAAGTCGAGCCGCCCGTCGAACGTCGCTCCACGGACTTCGATGTGGAACGGCTCGCGGGCCGGCACCGCCTTCATGTTCTGGGCGTGGGCGATCTTCATCTTCGCCCAGTGCCACGTCCGGTCGCCGCTGTAGAGGAGCAGCGCCAGCACCACGATGCGCAAGAAGCGCGTGCGCGCGATGCCGAGCACCACCGCCTTGAACGTGCCCGGGGCCTTCACCACGGGTGGAGCGGGCACAGGCGCGGGGTCAGTCGAAGCCACGGGGAAAAGCAGCCTGTCCCCTTTTTCGAACCGGCGGAAGAAAGTTCGCTAGGCGGCCTGCTTGAGCGTGGTCGCCGGCGAGGTGCCGATGTTGGTGTCGGTCGCCTTCTCGAAGAACTTGTCCGCGGGGAGCGCTTCGGTCCGGCCCCAGGGGTTGACGAAGATGACGTACTCGACGCCGTCCTTCACCTCGGTGCCGGTGACGAGCAACTGGTGCCCCCCACCGTCCTTCCCGTAGTTGAGGCCGACGAAGAACGAGTCTCCGCGGCGAGCGCGGTCGAGCAGATCTCTCCTGGTGAACTCGTCTCCCACCGCTTCGCCCAACGAGTGCGGGTTGTACGAGTACTCGTCAAACCGCTCGCCGTAGATGGACTCCAGCAGCACGTCCGTCTCGTGCGTGCCGAGGCCGCCGTCCGGGTCGTACGCTTCATCGCCGTTGCCGACGTCGGTCATGGCCGACCCCATCACGCGCTGGGTCAGGGTCCCGTCGTGGCCTTCAATCACTCCGGGTTCGCGCTTGAGTTGATCGCCGCCGGCGGTGGTGACCGTGCCTTCGGGGCTGACGAGGCCGGTGTAGAGCCGCACGAACTCAGCCGGGTCGTGCTGCAGGAGGTGAATCTGCACCGAGGTGGCGACGCAGGTGGGGCCGACCTGCTCGATACAGTTGGGCGTGGCGATTTCCTGCGTCAGGTCGCAGAGCATCTTGTTTCGGTCGATGCCGTCGGCGAGCGGCGCGGAGAGCAGGCCATACATCTGCTCGAGCAGGTTCTTCCCGTCACCGTGCGCCGGGGCGCCGGGCAGGTCGCCGCGAAGCAACATCGTCTGAAGCGCCAGGGCCGCCACCGGGTCGCCGTGCGGCTGACCCGCGGACTCCTCCAGCAGCTTGGCCTTGAGCGCGGTGTATTGCGCCTGCTGCTCGGGCGTCAGCTTCGCCAGCTCCGACGATTCCACCGCGCCGTTCGCCGACATCACCTCTTGCGCCTGGTTGAACCGCTTCGAGCCCTCGCGCACGTCGTCACCCGCGTTGGCCTTCTTCGGGTCGCTCACCGTGATGGTGCCGTCGTCGTTCTCTTCCCATTTCTGGTCGCCTTCGAGCACGTGGCTCGCGGCGTCGAGGGCGCGCTCCTTTCGATCGCCGAGCGCGCGGGTCATCGCCTCCCCCACCTGCGCGGGGTCGAAGCCATCGGCGAGCGGAGCGGGCTCCAGCCAGCGCGGCGGGGGCGGCGGGGGCTTCGCCTTGAAGCGCTCAGTCAGGGTTTGAAAGAACGACGGGGCCAGCGGGTTGTTGATCGGGGGCATGACTGATTCTCACGAAACGAGAACGTCAGGTTTCGTCACACGGAACCGGGCGAAACCACGAAATGAACACTCTGTGCGTCCGTGGCGGCGAGTGTAAGCAACTCGAGAGGGCGTCTGAGCTCGCGGGGATCGGGAGCCCGCGAAAAAGAACGCCGCGGAGCGATGTTCTGCCCCGCGGCGCTCACTCCCCACTGCCACCAGCGTCACGCGCCGTTCGGCTTCGACAGCATCTTCCCGATGAGCACGCTCGCGAGGCCGCCACTCTGGCCATCGCCGCCCACCGAGATCTCGGGCACCAACTTCACGTGGTTCTCCCCGAGAATCGACGCCATCCGCACCGCGGTGAAGCCCTGCGCACCCAGGCTCTTCACCCCCTGCTCGTACGCCTTCGCCTGCGCTTCACCCATCGCCATCGTGCGCGACGCTTCGGCGTCACCCGCCAGACGCGTGGCTTCGGCCTGAGCCTGGGCCTTCATGCGCATCGCGTCGGCCTCGGCTTCCGCCGCATACCGCACCCGCGCCGCATCGCCCTTCGCCGCTTCCGCCATCGACATCGCCTGGCGCTCCGTGATGCGCACCATCTGCTCCGAGCGCACCACTTCGCCCTGCATGTTCGCGATGGCCGTCTCGCGTTCGAGCTCCTGCCGTTTGCCCTGCGCCACTTTCTGCGTCTCGTACGTCTGCTGCAGCTCCTCGGCGATCTTGCGGTCCGTCTGCGTTTTCATCAGCGCTTCTGGAGGCACGATGTCGCCAATCAAGGTGTCGATGCATTCGACGTCGTACGTGGCGATGGCTTCGTTGATGTGCGTGAACGCCTCCTTCTGACGCAAGCTGCGCGCCGACAGGAACTCCAACACCGTCACTTCCTGCGCTGAGTTGCGGAAGTAGTTCGCCACGGTCGGCTGCAACACGTGGTCGACGAGGTTCTGCATCGACCCGACGCGGCTGATGACCCGCGGCGCGGCCTTCATGCCGATGTGAATAATCTGCGACACATCGAGCGTGAACGAGAACCCGTCTTTCGAGCGCACCGTGATGGGCGCCAACTTCTCGTCGTATTTGTGCGCCTCCGTCCGCGTCGCCCAGTTGAGAACGATGTTGGTGGTGGGAACCAACTCCACCTTCATCACGCGCGAGTTGACCGGGTGCTTGCCGGGCAAGAGCGGCTCAATCCAGACGCCTTTGCGGCCGCGCTCCACCAGGTCGCCGTGTTTGAAGTCCGGGCCAGAGAGGTCGAGGTGCTCTTTGCCGACGTAGCTGACGACCACGCCGACACTCCCGATGGGAACTTCCGTCATCGGAATCTGTTCGACCTGCACGAACCACGGGTTCAGGTTCCAGGAGCCGCTGAGCAGCACCTGCTCCTGGAGACCGCGGCAGCCACCCGCGTTGATGAACGCCTGCGCCTTCTGGAAGTTGTCATGCCCTTTCACCTCCGGCCCGGCGAGATCGCCCGAGGGAATCGGTCGACCGTCGAGCACCGTGACAATGCCCACCCGCTCCGCTTCGACCTCAAACACCTGCAGCTCGCTCCGGCTCATTCCGAAGCGCTCGGCGTTCGAAGCGGTGACCACCTGAAACAGCGCCGGGTTGATGCGGTACGTGCCCGCCGTGAGCAGTGAGATCTGACGACCCTTCTCGCCCCCGTGCTGGAGGAACGCGCGCGCGTTCTGAAATTCATCGCACGCCACCTCTTTGCCCAGGATCCGCTCCGGCGGAATCGACCCGCCGTCCAGCGCCATCACCAGCCCGATCTCCCCGGGCCGAATGGTGACCAGCGGCACCTTCGTCACCTTGAACTGCCAGAACCAGAGGAAGAAGTGCCAGCCCGGCGACAACAGGTCGGCCTGGTAGCCCGCCTCTCCGTTCAGCGCGACGAGATGCCCATCGGCCAACGAGCGCCCGAAGCGCTTAATCACCACGCCCGCCTGGTCCTCGCGAATCACCACCAGGCCGGCGAACACCACGAACGCCGCCACGGCGAGCACCACCCCAGCCGTGCTCCACACCGGGTAACTCGAGAACACGCCCCACAACCCATTGTTCGCAAACATGACCCTCTCCTTTTCACTTCGTTTTCAAGACACGGCGATGCGCGGTTCGAGCGCGCGCGAGCCGGTCGCCCGGACGAACGCCTCGGGGTCTTCGAGCGACACGTACAGCTCGTCGCACGGGACCCACGCGAACAGCGACATCCCCTGCGGGCGGGCGAGCTTCAGCTTCACCACGCCGGACATCGCGCCCAACAACCCGATGCGGTGCCGAAGGTCCGTTCTCCAACCGAGGGAGATGGCCCACCAGGGCAGGCGGAAGGCCTCGACCGAGGCGATGTTCTCAAACGGGACTCGCGCTTTGAAAAACCCAAAGCGGACGAACACACCGTCGCCATCGATCTCGGCGTACGACCAGCGGCCCACCCCTCCGAACAACGCGTACAGCGGCCTCAGCACCCAGAGACGACGCATGGGGAATTTCATGGCGGCACCCTCCGCAGGAGACGGAGGGAGGATTGCATCGCGGGTGCCACGCCCAACCCCGCGGAGGCTGGTCGGCCGGAGCGCGCCGAGGGTATTTATTTCACGACAGACGTGATTTTATTCACGCATGCCCAAACTCCTCAGTGTCCGCCTGGAAGGCCGGGGTGGAACGCCCGCCCTCCGGGCCGCCCTCGAGTCGAAAGGCTGTGCGGTCAACGGCGAGGCGCCAGTGCTCAGCGTGGTGACCGCCACGCCGCCCACCCCACCCGCCGCGCCCGGGCTCGCCTGGATCTGGGCCCCATCCTCCGCGGTCGGACTCCGCGAGCTTCAGCACGCGTTGGAGCAGGGCGCGCGCGACGTGGCCACCGGGACCACCGACCAGGTGGCCAGCCGCATCGCCGAGCGCGCGAAGGAGTGCGCGGAGCCGCCCGAGCCGCTCTCGCCGCCTCCGGGCTTCGTGGCGAAGAGCGCCGCCGCACGGGCGCTGCTGGAGCACCTTCGCACCGCCGCCCGCACCTCGATGCCCGTGCTCCTCACCGGCGAGACGGGAACGGGCAAAGAGCTGGCCGCGCGCCTGATTCACGATTGGTCCGCGCGCGCCAGCAGGACCTTCGTCCCCATCAACTGCGCGGCCATTCCCAACGAGCTGATGGAAGGCGAGCTGTTCGGCTACGTGAAAGGCGCGTTCTCGGGCGCGGTGCGCGACTACGACGGCCAGTTCGGCGCGGCCGAGGGGGGCACGGTCTTCCTCGACGAGGTCGACGACACGCCCTTCTCGCTCCAGATGAAGCTCTTGCGCGTGCTGGAGGATCACGTGATCTCCCGGCTGGGCGAGAACGCCTGGCGACGGGTGAACTTTCGCGTCCTCGCCGCCACCAACCGAAACCTCGAGGCCCTGATCGCCGAGGGACACTTCGGGGCCGATGTGTACCAACGCCTCGCCACCGTGCGCATCGAGCTGCCGCCGCTGCGCGAGAGAACGGAGGACATTCCCGATCTGGTCAGCGAGCTGCTGGCCCGCTTCGACCGGGAGGAGCCACGGCCGAAGAGCGCGCGCGTCAAAGACGTGTCGCCGCACGCGCTCCAGCTCCTCGCGGCCTACCCGTGGCCGGGAAACGTGCGCGAGCTGCGCAACGTGGTGTTCGGCGCCCTGGTCGCCAAGCGCACCGGCACCGAGCTCTTGCCCTCCGACCTGCCCTCGCGCCTGTTCCGCAAGTCCGACGTTGCCGCCGCTCCGCGCTACGTCAACGACGCGGCGGTGAAGGCCGCCATCAGCGCCGGGCAGATGAACCTCAAGCGCGCGAAGGAGGAGCTGGAGAAGGTCGCCATCGGCGAGGCGCTCCGGCAGTCAGGCGGAAACGCAGCGCAGGCGGCCAAGCTCCTGGGCGATGTGGGGCGCGGTACGGCGAAGGACCCCGGGAGCACGCTGCGGGTGATGATGCGACGGCTCGGCTTGTAGGCGCCGAAGCGACCCCCAGACCCCTGCTGAATCCACTCCGAGAACTACGCCTCGGCTGATATCGAGCGCCGGTCCTTCACACCTCGATGGGAAAAACACCATGACCGCGACTCTCCTTCGTTCACTCGTGTGCGTCGTTGCCGTCGGGAGCCTGGGGCTAAGCTGCGCGGGAACTCCCGGCGCGATGGACGGCGGGGGCGGTGGCACAGGAGGCGCCGGCGGCAGTGGCGGCGCCGCGGGGAATGGCGGCGCAGGCGGCGGCACGGCCGTGACGTTGGCG
>CAZFXD010000030.1:0-27518 GCA_964522795.1 uncultured Myxococcaceae bacterium | reverse complement strand
TCTACGCGTGGATGTGGGCGCACCCGGGCAAGAAGCTGCTCTTCATGGGCGGCGAATTCGGTCAGAGCGGCGAGTGGTCACACGACCGCAGCCTCGACTGGCACCTGCTCGACTACGGCGACCACGCTCGCCTGCAGCACTTCGTGGCGTCGCTCAACGGCGTCTATCGACGCGATCCGGCGCTGTTCGATCGCGACTTCGAGGGGTCCGGCTTCTCGTGGATCCAGGCCAACGCGGGCGACGTGAACATCTACGCCTTCGCCCGACATGGAAACGCCGGCGCCCCGCCGCTGGTGTGCGTGGCCAACCTCTCTCCGGTCGTGCGCACCGACTACCGCGTCGGCGTGCCCCACGCCGGCCCCTGGGTCGAACGCCTCAACTCAGACGGCCGTGACTTCGGCGGCACCGGGTTGCACAACGGGCCGCTGCACGCCGAGCCGATCCCGTGGGACGGCATGCCCGCCTCGCTCAGCCTCGCCCTGCCCCCGCTCTCCGTGCTGTGGCTGGGGCCCGAGCGCTGAGCGATCAGTAGAAGTACCGCTCCTTCTTCCGCTGGGCCTCGTAGTGTTCACGCGCGGCTTTGACCGCGTCGATCGTGCTCACCTCCGACACTGGAACGTCCCACCAGGACTCGTAGCCGCCGACGCGCTTCTCCCGGTCAGTCTCCATGGCGACGACGGTGGTCCGGCTGGAGGCGCGCGCCGTCACCAGCGCGGCGCGAAGTTCGTCGTGCGTTCGCACGCGAAGGACCTGGGCGCCGAGGCTCTCGGCGTTGGTGGCCAGATCGACCGGGAGCTTGTCACCGGCCAGCTGGCCCTCGCGGTTGCGGTACCGGTAGCGCGTGCCGAAGCCGTCGCTGCCCAGCGAAGCCGACAGCCCGCCGATCGACGCGTAGCCCGCGTTGTCGAGAAGCACGATGGTGAGCTTCACGTTCTCCTGCACGGCGGTGACAATCTCCTGGGCCATCATCAGGTACGACCCGTCGCCCAGCATGATCACCACTTCTTTGTCCGGGCAGGCCAGTTTGACGCCCAGGCCGCCGGCAATCTCATACCCCATGCACGAGTAGCCATATTCGACGTGGTAGGTGCCCGGCCCCTGCGCCCGCCACAGCTTGTGGAGGTCGCCCGGCAGGCTCCCGGCGGCGCAGACCACCACTTCGTTCGCGGCTGCGGTCGTCGTGACCGCGCCCACCACCTCGCCCTGCGACATGGGGGGACCGTGCCGCCAGGCGAAGATGCGGTTGGACTCGTCCAGCCATTCCTTTTGCGAGGCCCGGGTACCAGCCCGATAGTCCTCGCTCACCTCATACCCCTTCAGCTCCGCCGCCAACGCGGTGAGGACCGTCCGGGCGTCTCCGGTGAGCGGGAGCGCGGCGTGCTTGGCTGAGTCGAACTCAGCCACGTTGATGTTGATGAAGCGCACCCCGGGATCCTGGAACGCCGTCTTGGAGGCGGTGGTGAAGTCGCTGTAGCGGGTGCCCACGCCGATGACCACGTCGGCCGTGCGCGCGGCGCGGTTCGCGCCCGGGGTTCCGGTCGAGCCCACGGCTCCCAGCTGCAACGGGTGATCGTGCGCCAGGCTCCCCTTCCCGGCCTGTGTCTCACACACGGCGATCCCGGTGGCGGTGGCCAGCGCGCTCAACGCCTCGCTCGCTTCGCTGTACTGAACCCCGCCGCCGGCGACGAAGAGCGGCCTCCGGGCCTTTCGAATGAGCGCGGCGGCACGGGCGATGAACGCGGGGTCGGCGGGCGCGCGTGGAATCGCCCACACCCGCTTCTGAAAGAACTCCGTCGGCCACTCGAACGCTTCGGCCTGTACGTCCTGCGGCAGGCAGACGGTCACCGCCCCTGTCTGCGAGGGCGAGGTCAGCACCCGCATGGCCTCTGGAAGTGACATCAGCAGCTGATCGGGGCGGTGAATGCGATCCCAGTAGCGCGAGACCGGCTTGAAGCAGTCGTTGGCCGAGATGTCCTGGGTGGCATCTGATTCGACCTGCTGGAGAACCGGCGCCACGTTGCGGCGGGCGAACACGTCGCCGGGCAGCAGCAGCACCGGCACGCGGTTGATGGTGGCCCCGGCGGCCCCGGTGACCATGTTCGTCGCCCCCGGGCCGGTGGAGGTGGTGCAGACGTAGGTCCGCAGCCGGTTGGAGGCTCGCGCGAACGCGGCCGCGGTGTGCACCATGGCCTGCTCGTTGCGACAGAGGAAGTAGCGGAAGTCCGGGTTCTCCTGAAGCGCCTCGCCCAGCCCCGCCACGTTACCGTGCCCGAAGATTCCGAAGCAGCCGGCGAAGAACGCGTGTTCACGCCCATCGCGCGAGACGAACTGATTCTTCAAGTACCTGATAGTGGCCTGGGCGACCGTGAGTCGAACGGTGGTCATATGCGCTCCTTACGAGGGCGACGGGGTCAGCGGGGTGATGGCCGGCGGCGGGGCGGCGAGCACTGCCAGCGCCGCGTCGAGCGATGCCCGCTGGTGAACCACCGCGCTCACCGCGGCGGCGATGGCCCGGGGGTCAGCGTCGCGCGGGAACAAGACGTTTCGTCCCAACACCACCCCACGCATGTTGTGCCCCGCCTGCATCGCGGCGTGGACCTGGCGAATGAACCCCGCGGCGTCGTCGTGGGTGGCGCCCCCCAGGAGCAGAATGGGCTGCGTGGTGGCGCGCGCCACCGTCGCCATCTGCTCCACCATGGGCAGCTTGAGCCAGACGCGCGCACTGGAGTCGCCGAGCGCGGTCGTCACCCCCACCAACTGGGCCAATCGCGCAGCGTCGTGATCCACCGCCCACCCGCCGTCGTGTTTGTGCACCACCAGAGGCTCGACGAAGCACGGAATGCCCTGCGCGTGCATGGCGCTGATGGCGTTGGCCGCGAAGGTCAAGGTGGGCAGGGAGTCGCGCTCCTCCAGCGCCACGCGCAGCAGCAGCTTCGCCCCGTCCAACCGAAGCGAGGCACAGGCCTTGGCCGAAGGTCCGGTCCAGGGATCTTCGAGTTCCCAGGCCGAACCCGCGAGGCCCCCGCGGTTCAGGCTGCCCACCAGCAGCTTCCGGTGGAGGAAGCCGGCGTGCGCGCCCTCGGCGATGCCGTGCAGCAGCAGCAGCTCCTCGATGATGTCGGTGGTGGCCACCACGCCGTCGACCCCCGTGTCTTCCAGGGCCCGAATGGTGCGCGCCAGCAGGCTGCGGCGATCGGCCATGGCCAGCGGTTCACCCGCCGCCGCGGTCACGCCCCGCGCGGGGTGATCAATGGCGATCAGATTCAACCGTCCGTCCGAGGACAGCTGGGGCCGGCGGTTTCGCGCCGCGGCGATCTGATGAATCTGCGGCGCCTTGTCGACCCGGAGGTCGGTCAGGCGCGCCATCACCGCGTCAGAAAGAAGCGCCGCGGGGTCGAAGCTCGAGGCCATCAGTTCACTCCTGCCGTCGCGACCAGGGTCGCGAGTTCGCGTTCGGTGGGCATGGCGTTGGCGCAGGCCTGGCGCGTCACCACGATGGCGCCGCTGCCGTTCCCAAAGGTCGCCGCCGTCTTCCAGTCGCGCCCGCGCGTTCTGGCGTAGATGAGGCCCGCAGCGAAGGCGTCGCCGGCGCCCAGCACGTTGGCGACCTGCACCTTGAATGGAGGCGCGTCGAACCGCTCGCCCGATGCAACGAAGACCGAGGAGCCCTGCTCTCCCCGCTTCAAGACCACCACCGGCGCCCCCCACGACAGGAAGGCCTGCACGGCGTCACCGCTGTTGCCGGCCACCTGCGGGCTGGAGATCTGATGATCGCCAATGGTGACCTTGAGCGCGTCCGAGAATGCCACCGCGTTCAGCTCGGCCTCGGTGCCGATCACCACGTCGACCGACGGCAGCAGACCTCGGACCGCGGGGCCGAACGAGCGCGCGTCCTTCCACTGATCGGCGCGAAAATCGACGTCCAGGTACACGGTGGCTCCGGCCGAGCGGGCCAGGGCCGCCGCCCGGTGCGTGGCGCTCGCAGACGGTTCGCGCGCCAAGCCGGTCCCCGTGAGGAGCACGGCCCCGATGTCCTTGAACGGCAGCGCTTCAACCTCCGCGACCGACATCTCCCAATCCGGGGCTCGCTCTCGATAGAAGACGAGCGGAAATTTGTCGGGAGGCTCGATGCCCAGGAGGACCGCCGGCGTGCGAAACCCCTGACGGCGGGCGATGAACCTGGTCTCGACCTTCTCGCGCTTGAGAAACTCCACCACGAAGTCACCCACCGGATCATCGCCGGTGGCGGTGACCAGCGCCGTCTGGAGGCCGAGGCGGCGCGCCCCCACCGCAATGTTGGTCGGGCAACCACCCACGAAGGCGCCGAAGCTCTTGATGTCGACGAACTTCGCGCCAATGTCGTTCGAGTAGAGGTCGATCGAACAGCGGCCAAACGTCACCAGTTCAATGGGTCGGCTCACGTGGGCTCTCTCACCAGGGGAACGCGCGGGTCGAGCGAGCCCCAGCTCTTCTTCGCGAACGCCTGCTCGGGGTCGTCGGAACAGGCCAGCGACTGGGCCGAGCCGGCGAGGAAGTTCAGGTAATACACGTCGTGGCCCACGGGCGCGCTGACCGGGTGGTACCCGAACGGCACCAGCACCATGTCGTTCTGGTGCGCCACCACCGCTGCGTCGAGGCGGCGATCGTCTGTGTACACGCGCTGGAACGCCCAGCCCTGCGGGGTGCGGAACTTGTAGAGGTAGATCTCCTCGAGATCCGCTTCCAGCACACGCCCGTCGGGCGCCACCCGATGCTCGTCGTGCTTGTGCCCCGGGTAGCTGCTCCAGTTGCCGGCCGGGGTGAAGACCTCGACCGCCACCAGCCGCTCGCAGGGAAACCCCGGAGGCACAATGCTGTTGATCTGCCGACTGGCGGTCCCGCCCCCGCGCAGCTCCACCGCTGAGTCATTCGGCGTGACCAGTCGGGGTTCGTGGTCAACGCTGGCTTTGGCCCAGGCCCAGGCGAACTCGGCGGCCCCGCCCACGCTGTGCACGGCGAACCGCGTCTGCCGCGGCAGGTAGAGCGCCCAGGGCTTGCCGTCGAACACGGTGGCGCGGCGGCCCACGCGCTTCCACTCGCCTCGATTCGAGGTGACGTCCACCGTGCCGCCGAGAATGACCACCACCGCTTCATTCTCGCCGGTCTCCAGGGCAACGTGCGCGCCAGCCGCGAGCGATCGCAGCTCCGCCGACAGATGCTCCCACTGCGCCACCTCAGGCGTGACGCGGTTGACCACGCCGTCGGGCTTCGCGGTCCCGCGCGCGCGCACCACCAGTGACTCGGCCGTGTAGCTCATGGGCGCGCCCCGTTTCGACACTGGCGCCGTGTCTGGCCGGCCCTCACCGCGAGCCTCCCACGCGCAGCCCCTGTTTCAGGGGAAACGTGTCGTAGGCGCCGCTGCCGTCACCGTCGATGAGGATCGCGTTGGTGTACGCGAACACCTTGGAGGACGAGATGGTGCAGGTGGTGCCGCTGCAGGAGGGCCGGAAGGCCATGGGGAACAGGTCCCGGGAAGCGCCCGACCCTCGCACCACGGCCACGAACCAGGTGTCGGCGGCCACCGTCACGTCGAAGGTCGCGGTCACATTGACGCGCCGGAACGACCCGGCCCCCGGCACGGCCTCGATGGTCAGCGCCTTGGGGTCGAGCGTCTTGGTCGCCACCGGGGTTGGCCACTTGGTGTTGGCCACGCCGTTCGACGACTCCCGCCCAGCGCCATGGGTGATCAGATCGATGGTGTCGAACTGAATCCACTCCGGCGCCTGCACGTTGACCTCGAAGCGAACCCTGGCGCCTCCCGCGACCGAGAGCGTGTCACCGATCTCTTTTCGCGTGCCTGTGGGGGCCCCCGCGCCGTCGAGCGCCTGCGCGGTGAACCGCACGAACGGCGTGTTGGTGCCGAACGCCCGGTGCCCGCGAAGCGCTTCGATGAAGGGGCCGTTCTCGAACCCGGCCACCGAATCACTCGCCGACTTGACGTAGGTGCGGCCGTACCCGGCCGGCGTGCTGGAGATGTCGTGCGTGTCGGAGACCGCGGTGGCGGTCTTGATCAACCCTCGCGACAGAAACACCAGCCAATCGTTGAAGGGCGCATTCTGCTGGGTGAAGCCGTTCTGCACTTCGATGCAGTCGAAATCCGGGCTGAACAGCCGCGTATCGTCCGGGGTCGCGTCGGGGGCCGGCGCCATTCGCTGGAGCGCCGGGTCCAGGTGCGTCGCTCCCGTGAGCGTGTCGAGCTTGATGTTCTCGAACAGCCCGCCTCCGCTTCGCGGGTGGTTGACCTGCACGATCGCTCCGGGCGTGTTCTCGCGCACCAGTTGGTAGAACTGAGCCGGTCGCAGCGTCGGCCCGGTGCCGCCCGCCCAGTCTGGCGCCCCACCGTTCTCGGTCACATCACGCTGCAGCGGGAACGCGTTGTGGTGCCCGAAGTTGGGCGACATCTCATCGCCGATGATGGACGTCATGAGCGGCCGCGCGCCCAGCTGGTCGATCAGCGGCGCATAGTCGGTCACGTAGTCGTGGTCGGTCCCGACCATCACCTCCACCTGCTCCGCGGCAAACGCCAGCACCCGGCGATCGGCGGGCGCCGACGAATCGGCGCTGAAGACGGAGTGCACATGCAGATCGGAGCTGAGCCAGCCGGTGGTGTCCACCACGCGCTCCACCACCGCGGCCAGCGACTGATCGGCGGTCGTGAGATCCACCATCGCGCCGGCCGTGGGCACGGTGTCGGGCCACGCGCTGTACTCGGGCCCGTGCGTGACCATCACCTCGTAGGTTCCCGGGGGTAGGCTGAAGCTCCCGGTCCCGCCGGGCGGCACGTAGTCCACCAACGCCAGCTCGTCGGCGCGATCTTCGATCTCGGAGAAACGCTTGAGCGAGGACGGGCGCGTCGGACAGGGGGCTGGCTTGCACCGCACCACCACCTTCCCCGGCAGCGGCGCACCGCGCGGGTCGGCCACCGTCACCGTCAGCTTCCGCGACGCGCCCAGCTGGAGATCGACGTCGGGGTTGGGCCCGGGCGACGTCACCGTCACCACCTTGCCCACCTGGAGCTGGTGCCCATCGGCCCCGGTGGAGAAGCGGTACTGCCCCGGAATCAGCTGAACGTCCGCGAAGCCCTGGCTGTTGGTGACGGCCAGCGTGACCAGGTGCAGGTCGGCCTCGTTCTCCACGGCCACGCGCACCCCGGGCAAGAGAGGGCCTGCCCCGGTCTCGGTCACGTTCACCCGCTGCGTCACGGTGGAGGTCCCGTCGAGGCGTTGCCACCCCGCCGTGATCTCAGCCAGTGATCGGCCGACCTGCAGATCGCGCAGAAACACCGCTGACTCGTTGGCTTTGATTACCACCCGCCCGGGCCGGCTGCCGGCGCTGTCTCCCAGCCAGCTGAGCAGGCCCTGCAGCGACGGAATGCCCGCCATGCTGGCCACGCTCCCGGAGAGGTAGACCATGGCGCTGGTGTCTGGCGTGACCAGGTCGGAGAACGCGTAGCTGCGGTACCCGTAGGCGACGCCGTCGCCCTGCCAGCCGAACCACGGGCTGGGGTCGATCAGGCATGACCCTTCGCCCAACGCCCCGCGGCACTGTTCTGGGTTGAACAGGTCCATCGTGCCCCCGCCAGCCGAGATGTCCCCCAGCGTGGTGACGACCGTCGAGGTCGACTCGTTGCACATGGCGGTCAGCATGCGCACCCGAGATTCCCCCGGCGACAGCACGTAGTAGTGCGTGGTGCGAAGAGGCACGGGCTTCTCGGGGTCGATCGCCAACTTCAGCCCCAGCCCCATCTTGTCGATATTGGCCTGAATCGAAATCATGTCGTTGAGCTGATCGATGCCGGTGGCCGCGATGATCGCCGGCCCCCCGGCCGCTCCGTCGCGCAGCACCTCGACCTCCTTCACCTCCACCGCTCGCCCGAACGAGTAGATGAGCCCCAGTTTCCCGAGCTGATCGCGCCCCGCCTCGCCCGCGCCGCGCTTCACATCGGCGTCGATCAGGTGCCCGCCGAAAGGAACGTGAAACAGATCGCGCCCGGGCTGGCCGATGATCGCCCGAATCTTGTCGTTCTCGAGCACGTAGTCGCCGAGGCGCCCGCCCGCGAACTGGCCGCCGATCAGGTCGGACGCCGCCTCGACCTTCCGCGCCGCCGCCCCCGTGCCGGTGGCCGTGAACAGATCGCTCCGCGACATCACGTCGAACTCACACCGCAACAGCTCGTTGGTGGGCGGCTTCTTGCTCCCACAGGCTGCCAGAAGCGCGCTGACCGCGACCAACAGCCAACGCCACATGGGCTGAGACACGGCCGGGCTTCGCATCAGGGGGCCTCCGCGAGACGGCGCAGGCTACCACGTCGTGGGTTCGGCACGCCCTTCGCCCTACCGCGCCACGGGCTGGCGACCGCCCTTGAACGCCCGAGCGATCGATTGAATCCAGCGCGCGTCGCCCAGGGGATCCGCCAGCGTGACCTCTGCCTCGACCCCGTCCAGCGCCAGCTTGCGGAAGGCCAGCAGCTCGGCTCGAAACGCTTCTTCGAAGGAGACCAGACGCTCTTCCATCACCAGGTCCGTTCCGTCCATGCGCTCGATGAACAGCGGCGTGGGGAGGTTCTTCAGGTACGGCGAGGGGAACAACATCGTCACGCGCCCCTGGTTGCCGGTGAAGCGAACGCGCTCCTCGTAGTGCTTGAGGGCCGGCACCAGGATCCAGTTCATGGTCACGTGAACGTCGTTGGCGAAGCGCGTGAGCGAGTTCTGGGCGAACCCGTTTCGCCACGTGTGGGCGGTGATCACCTCTTCGGGCTCGCCCAGAATGCCGCGCACCACGTTCACGTCGTGAATCAGGCTCTCGGTGAGAATCTTCGCCGCCACGCGGTGGTCGAGCGGCGCGTCCTTCCCCACCACCTCGTCGAGGTTGCGCGCCACCGCGCCCTGGGTGGCCGCGGTCTGCGTGCCCTTCACGTCGTCCGCCTCTGGGGTGGCCTTGTACGGCGCGTCGGGGTTGGGGAACACCGCGTGGTGCGTGCGGTAGGCGCCGTCATCGGGGTGGAGCACGGTCACCTCGGCGAGCCGAATTCCTTCGGGCATGGCGCGCACGAACTCTCGCGCCCGCACGAAGGCCGGGTCGAATCGCTTGTGGTAGCCGACCATCGCCTTCACGCCCGACTTCTTCGCCGTGGCGATCAGCTTCTCCGTCTCGCGAACGTCGTACCCGAACGGCTTCTCCACGAAGAGGTGCTTCTTGTTCTCCAGCGCCGCCGTGGCGAGCTCGGCGTGCGACCCTGAAGCGAGGAGCAGCACCGCTTCGATGTCGGTGCGCTTACAGACCGAGAGCGAGTCCGTGGTGCGTTCGGGAATGTGGTAGCGGCGCGCGACGGCCTCCAGAGCGTCTTCACGAACATCCGCCACGACCCGAACATCGAAGAGGTCGGGCCGTTCCGCCATGTGAGGCAGGTGCATCATCTGCGCGATGCCGCCACACCCGATCACACCCACTTTCAAAGGACGCGCTGACATGAAGAGTTCTCCGGTTGCGAGTTAGAGGCCCACCGACTGGGTGAGGTATTTTCGACTGGCGATCGCGCACTCGAGCGGGTCCGGCGTGAGCTTGCCGTTCGCGTCAGCGACCACGTCCTGCTCGACGATCGCCCAGCCGGCATAGTTCGCCGAGCGCAAGGCCTCGACCAGCCGGGGGAAATCGACCACGCCCTGGCCCAGCGGGCAGAACACGCCGCGCTTCCACGCCTCACGCATGTGAACGTTGGAGCCGCGAACGTGATCGAGCTCTGACTTCTTCACGTCCTTGAAGTGCACGTACTTGAGCCGGGCCGCCTTCGTCTTCACCAGCGCCACGGGGTCGCCGCCGCCGTACACGTAGTGTCCGGTGTCCAACAGCAGGTTCACCAACTCCGGGTCGGTGAGGTCGAGCATCCGATCGATCTCCGCCGGGGTCTCGATCATCGTGCCGACGTGGTGATGCACCACCACCCGCATGTTGTACTTCGAGCGCAGCGCGCGGCCGATCTCATTGAGCGTCTTGGCCGCCTCGGTCCACGCCACGGTGGACCAACCCGCCGAGCCGTCGGCCGGCACGCGACCCGCCATCTTCATTCGCTCGTCGTGATCATCGTCGGCCACGATCACTTCCCCCACCCCCTGCGTCGACAGCAACGCCGCCACGGTGAGGCACTCGTTGATCGTCGCTTCCCGCTTCGACGCGTCTTCCAGCGGGACGCCCACGTAGGACGACCCCAGCGCCAGATTGCGAGACGACAACTCCTTCTTCAGCGCCGCGGGGTCCGTGGGGAAATACCCGTACGGACCAAGCTCGGTGCCGGCGTAGCCCGCCGACACCATGGCGTCGAGGAACCGGGGGTAAGGCACGACGGGATCTTTGGGGCCGTAGATGCCCCAGCTGACGGGGGCGTTGCCGACACGAATCTGCGAGGAGGAAGGGGCCATGAGCGCGTTTGTAGCGCCAAGCCGGGCACGCGACACTCGTTTTCAGCGCGCCGCGGCCCCGTACAACCCATGCGTCCGGAGGTACGTTTCCACCACATCCGGAACGAGGCCCTGGACCCCTCGCCCATCCTGCAGCCGAGCCCTCACGTCGGTCGAAGAGACCTCCGCCATCGGCGGCCCCACCGAGCGATCGCTGGGGAACCCCGCTCGGTTGAGCACCGCCACTTCCGCCATCGCTTCAATCTCAGGCCACGCCTTCCACTTGGGAAGGTCAGCGACGATGTCGGAGCCGACCACCAGCACGAACTGGTTCTCCGGGTGCTGTGTGCGAAGGCGCTTCAACACGTCTACCGTGTAGGCCGCCCCCTCGATGGTGGCCTCCACCGTGTTCACCCGCAACCAGGGCCCGAGCTGCCCGCAGAGCGCGGTGCACATCGCCACCCGGTGTTCGAAAGGCACCATCTTCTTGTGAAAGGGGTGACCCGCCGACGGGAGCAGCCACACCTCGTCGGCGTTCAGACAAGTTCGCGCGAACACCGCGCCCAGCGCATGGCCTACATGCGGGGGGTCGAACGCACCGCCGAACAACGCGACTCGCATCATTTCACCGAGATCTTCGTCTTCGCGCTCACCGCGAGGACCTGAGGCTCACCGGCGGGCTCGCCCGTGAGCAGCAACGGCACGAACCGCAGCCCTTTCTCGTCAAACTCCAGCTGGGCCACCGATGGGTTCGGGCCCGAGAGCTGCCCCGGCGTAATGAAGAAGCGCGGGCCGATTTGCACCACCCGGGGCTCCGCTTCATTGCCGTGCATCAGCACCACCGCGTTGATCATGTCTTCTTTGTCGAGGTCGTTCTTGTCGTGCACGAGGCAGCAGAGCACGTCGCCCAGCATGTCCATGACTTTGTTCGGCGTGGAGGTGTTCTGGTACGCCAGCGAACCTCGCTCCGGCGTGCGCACGACGCGATCGGCCGTCCGGGTGATGTCAGACGCCGAACGCACCAGCTCGTAATACGTGCCAAACGCGGCCGGCCGTTCAGCGGTCGGTTGGTCGAGCAGGTGGGCCGCGACGTCCTCGAGAAAATTCGCGTCGGTGTAGTCGGTCTGGCTCCGGGCCTGCGCGTTCTTCCAGTCTACCCAGGCGTCGATGTCGGCGTAGTTTCCGCCTGCGAAGAAGAACCGCTTTGAGCCCTTGTCGGCCAGCAGGCGAATCGCGCGATCGAGCGTCTCCAGATCGCCCCGACTGTCCGCAAAGAGCCCTACCACCGTGCTCATGACCTAACTGTAGAGCAGTGAGGAGGCGCGTTTCTTCAGAAAATCGGCTTCGCAGCGCGCGAACTCAGCCACCAGATCGCCCCACGGTCTGCCTGACTCGATCGCGGCCCGAATGCGCGCGTTCCCCGCCAGGAGATCAAACGCCGGCACCGTGTCCACGAACTCGTAGGCGTCAGCGCGCCAGGCGAAGTGCGCGGGCCACAGGCGCTTGAGCGTGGCGATGATCGCCAGGCCGCACGCCACCGGGCGAAAGGCGTCCGCGTCCACCACGTGAATGAACACACCCTCGCAGGACTGGCCCTTGAACTTGTCGAAGGTCGGCGTGAAGGCCACGGAGCGGAAATGAACCCCCGGCAACCCGGCGCCGTTCAGCGCCGCGGCCAGCGCACGCCCGTCGACCCACGGCGCGCCGCATTGTTCGAAAGGTCGCGTGGTGCCCCGCCCTTCAGACACGTTAGTGCCCTCGAAGAAGCACATGCCGGGGTACACCAGCGCCGTATCCACGGTGGGCATGTTGGGCGACGGGGGAATGAACGCGCGCCCCAACTGTGACCAACGCGTCTGGCGGCTCAGCCCCTCACAGCTCACCACCTGCAGCTCGAGGTCCAACCCGTCGTGGGCCTTGAACAGGCGCGACAGCTCACCCGCGGTCATCCCGTGCCGGTTGGGGAGCGGGTAGAGCCCCACGAACGAGTTGAACCCTGGCTCGACGGTGTTGCCCTCGACCTGCGCGAGTCCGAGTGGATTCGGGCGATCGAGCACCACGAACTTGAGGCGTGCTTTGGAGGCGGCCCGCATCGCCAGCGCCATCGTGTACACGTACGTGTAGTACCTGGCGCCCACGTCTTGAATGTCGAAGACCAGCGCATCGAGCGGCGCCAGCCACTCGGCGCGCGGCGTGAGCGACTCGAACGTGCTCCCGTACAGGCTGTAGACGGGGACGCCGGTGGTCCGGTCCGCGGCCACGTCGCCCACGGCCTCCATGTACTGCGCCTCGCCGCGAACGCCGTGTTCGGGCCCGAAGAGCGCCGCCAGCTTCACCCCGGGCGCTTGCGACAAGAGATCGGCCGTGTGGACGAACGCCGCGTCCACGCTGGTCGGGTTGAGAATGGCGCCGACGCGAAGCCCTTTGAGCACCGAGTAGGCGGCGCTCGCCAGGGCGTCGATTCCGAAGCGGACCGCCGTCATTTCTTGCCGAATTCGAACTCGAAGAGCGGCTCGCGCTTCTTCTTCGGAAACGCCGCCTGCTTGAGCGCCCAGTAGGCGTGCGCCGCCAGCAGGGGATCACCCACCTGATCCTCAGACACCTCGACGGCCTTCGCCGCGCCGGCGTCCGAGACCTTCACCCGAATCTTGATCGCGCCCGAGCCCAGCTTCGGCGTCTCTCGCTTTCGCGCGGCGTAGAACGCGTTGAGCGTCGCGCCCACCTGCCCGTAGATCGCGTCGATCGACCCGCTGGCGGCCTTCGCCGGCAGGCGAATCTTCTTCTCCAGCTCCTTCGCTTCCGCGGCCGCCTTCTCCACGCCCTCCCCCTCGCCGGCCGCGCCGTCTCGCAACGCTTCGAGCGCGCCCGCGTAGTCCGGCTTCTTCAGCCGCACGTGCGCCAGCATCAGGTGCGTCCCGGCCTTCTTTGGCCCGCGGCTGACCGCTTCCAACAGGTGCTTCTCGGCCGGCTCGAACGCCCCGCGGTTGCCTTCCAATTCGCCCAGACGAACCAGCGGTTCCGGCTCGTCTTTGTCCAGCGCGGCCAGGCTGGTGAGCACGCGTTCTTCCTGTTCGCCTTTGTTCGTCTCTTTGTAGACGCGGGCCATGCGGCGCAGCACCACCACGTCGGGGCGCCCGAGGCGAATCAGCTTCTCGTACTCCTCCACCGCGCCGGTCTCGTTGCCGGACTCGAAGGTCAGATCGGCGAGCGCGCGCAGCGCCTTTTCGTTCCGAGGCGCCACCTCGACCAACTTGCGGGCGATGTCGAGCTGCGCCACGGCGTCATTGGCCTTGATGTAGATCTCCAGCAGCGCCTGCAACGCCGCGGGCTGCTCGGGCCACAATGCGATGGCCTGCTTCAGCTCCACCTTGGCTTCGTCGGGCTTCTCCTGGGCCACCAGCACCAACCCCAGCCCTGCGTGCGCCTCTGGGTCGTCGACGGTCTTGAGCACGCCACGAAACTCGGCCTCCGCCTCCTTCGAGAAACCACCGGCCAGCCACATGAACCCGAGCCCGAGGTGCGCGGGGAAGAAGTTCGGGTCCTTCTTCAAGGCCCCTTCGAACTCCGCCTTGGCCTGATCCCGCATCTTCCACTTCGTGTAGACGCGGCCCATGCCGATCTTCGCCCACAGGTTGTCGGGCGACATGGTGGCGATCGCCTTGAACGCGTTCCACGAACCGTCCGACGGGAGATCCATCCACGCCATCGCCACCGGCACCATCGGGTCGGCGGGGTTCGCCTTCTGCCGATCGAGGTACTTCACCTTGAGGCGGTCGCCGTTCCCTTTGAGCGACGCCGTCTCCGCGGCGCGGAGCTCGGCCAGCTCGGCCAGGAAGGAAGGCGCCTTGGCGCCCTGAGCGAGCGCGACCTGCGCGACCAGCACCGCCAACCACGGGAGTCTTGAAGTGAACGTTCGAGGCATAGGGGCCCCGAATCTACACAAAACCCGGCCGCTACCGAGCGGAAGGTTTGAGCGGCCGGCGGGCCGCCTTCAGCACCAGTTTGTCGGCGGCGTCGGCCTTGCCATGCCGTCGGTAGAACCGCTCCAACGGGAGTCGCGCCCTCTCGCGCGTACTTGGGTTCTTGTACATGGCCACCAGCAGCTTCTCAGCCGCGGCCACGTCACCCGCCTGCTCGAGCGCCGTGCTCAGCGTCAGCCGAATTCCCACCGGGCCCGACGCCTTCTTCACCAATGGCGACAACACGGCCACCGCGCCCCGGGCGTCGTTGGCCCGCATCAGCACCTGGCCCAACCGCACCGCCGCGTCTTCGAACTCAGGGCGGAGCGCCACCGCCGTTCGGAGTGACTCGGCCGCTGGGCCCAGCCGACCGTCAGCCTCCTGCGTCAGCCCCAACAGGTAGTGCGCCCGCGGGTTCTCCGGCACCAGCGAGACCGCGATCTCCAGGTTGAGCTCCGCCACCGACAGCCGTTCTCCGAGCCGCAAGCGCAGCCGCCCGGCTTCGACCCGCGCCAGGGCGTCGGTGGGCGACCGGCGCACCAGCTGTTCCGCGAGCCGCAGCGCGCCCACTTCGTCGCCCGCGCCCTCTTTCATGTGCACGTCGTCCAGGCTCAAGCCGGCCGTGGGCAACATCGCAAGCAGGAGCGACAAGACCGACACACGCTGATAACAGCGCACCTCGGCGGTTTGTCGAGGAATCACCCGATGCACGTGTCGAACGAGACCCAGCAGCAGTTGCGCTTTCCAGAAGTGATCGCGGCGTTGGTCGAGCGCTGCGCCTCGCCGATGGGCAAGGTTCGCGCCGCCAACCGCCCCTTCCTCCCGGACGTGGACGCAGTGAATCGCGCCTTTGACGTGGTGGCCGACGCGGTCAAGCTGCGCCTGGAGCCGCTCGCGCTTCCGCTCGGCGGACTGGTCGATCCGTCGCAGGCGGTCGAAGCCGCGCACCTCGGCGCCATGCTCCCTCCCGAGGAGTTGCTGAACATCAACGGCGTCCTCTTCGCCTTCGAGCAGGTCCGGGAGATCTTCAGCACCCGCGCCGCGGCGCTCCCGCACCTGGGAGCGATCGCTCGGGAGGTGCCCAACACCGACGCGCTGGCCACCCGGCTGGAGCGCTGCATCGAGCGCTCCGGTCGCATCTCGGATCGCGCCAGCCACGCCCTGGCGGACGCTCGGGCCGACGCCCTGCGGGTGCACCAGCGCATCAAGCACCGGCTCGACGCGCTGCTCAAAGATCCGGGGTTCTCGCAGCACCTTCA
This sequence comes from uncultured Myxococcaceae bacterium, assembly GCA_964522795.1. Taxonomy (GTDB): domain Bacteria; phylum Myxococcota; class Myxococcia; order Myxococcales; family Myxococcaceae; genus CAZFXD01. Next base: position 11,867 of record CAZFXD010000030.1, on the reverse strand, counting down.
GGAGTCGTACGTCAGCGTGCGGCACGATCGGTACGTGGTCCCCGTCCTCGCGCAGTCACGCGCGGCGGTCCCGGGCATCGTTCACAATGCCAGTCAGACGGGCCAGACCCTGTTCGTCGAGCCCACCGAGCTCATCGGCGCCGGCAACGATCTCGCCATCGCCGAGGCCCGCGTCCTCGAAGAAGAGCGACAAGTCCTGATCGACCTCTCCGCGGCGGTGGGGGCCCGCGCGGACGACATCGCCCGCGGGTTGGCGGCGCTGGGCGAGCTCGACGAAGCGCAGGCCGCCGCGCGCCTGGCCGAGGCGCTCGACGCCACTCGGCCTCGGGTCGAATCGTCGGGAAGCGCGCTCCTCCTGCCCGGCGTCCGACACCCGCTGTTGGTGCTCCAACGCAAGACCGAAGTCGTCCCCAACAATGTTGAACTGGGAGCCGAGGGCGCGTGCCTGGTCATCTCCGGCCCCAACGCCGGCGGCAAGACGGTCACCCTCTCGACTGTCGGGCTGTGCGCCTTGATGGTGCGCGCGGGACTGTGGATCCCCGCTCAGGACACCGCCCGGGTGCCGCTGTTCGACACGGTGGGCACCGTGCTCGGCGACCTGCAGGATCTCTCCAAGGGTGAATCCACCTTCTCGTCGCACCTGCGCGGGGTGAAGGAGACCATCGCCCACGCCAGCCCGGGGGCGTTGATTCTGGTCGACGAGATCGCGGCCGACACGGACCCCCTCGAAGGCGCCGCCCTCGCGACGGCCACCCTGGAATTCGTGGTCAGCCGCGGCACGCGTGCGGTCGTGACCACACACCTGGAAGGACTGAAGGCCCTGGCCTTCGGAGACCCGCGCTTCCAGAACGCTCGCGTGGGCTTCGACGAGAAGGCGCTCGCCCCCACCTACAAGCTCCACGTGGGGAGCGCGGGCGCGTCGTCGGCCATCGACCTCGCCCGGCGGGTCGGACTCCCCTCCACCATCTGCGACCGCGCGCAAGAGCTCGCCACGTCCTCCGGGGGCGCGCTGGTGACCGCCATGCGCTCCATCGACTCCGAGCGAGACGCCGTGGCGAGGCAGCGGCATGAGCTGGAGCGCTTCACCTCCGAGCTCGCGGCCCGCGAGGCAGCGCTGCGCGAGGCCGAGCCCCGCGTAGAGGCCGAGCGACGGCGCCTGGAGACCGAGTACCGGGAGCAGCTGCGCCATGAGCTGGAGTTCGCCCGGCGAGAGATACGAACCCTGCTCGAAGCGCTGGAGGCCCGGCAGAAAGCGAAAGATGTCGAGGCCGCCGCCGCCGAGATCGCCGAACGCGTCCGCACGCTCGACGCCGCCATCGCGCAGAGCAAGCGGGGGCCCTCGGCCAGGCCGGCCGCCCTGCAGGTGGGAGATCGGGTGTGGGTCCCGTCGATGAACGCCGACGCGTCCATCGTGGAGCTGGGCCCCCACGACGCCCTGGTTCAGGCCGGGGCGCTCAGGCTTCGCGTGCCCACCTCAGCGCTGGAGAGCAGCACGGCCCGCGCCGCTGGCCCCGCCTCGCCTCGCCGCGCGCCCACCGCACCCGACGAGGGCGCGGCGACTTCGGTGGACGTTCGTGGAGAGCGGGCCGACGACGCGTGGCGGCGGGTGGAGAGCGCGCTCGACCTGGCGATTCGCAATCAGCAGGCGTCGCTGATCATCGTCCACGGCCACGGAACCGGCGCTTTGAAGGCTTCCCTTCGCGACCGCCTCCGGGCTTCCCCATACGTCGCTTCAACGCGTCCAGGCGATCGATCTGAGGGGGGCGATGGTGCGACGGTGGTGATGCTTCGCGACTGACGTTCACCAGATCGAGGTCGATCTGCCGGCGCTGAATATTCGCGGCCACCAGCTTCACCCGCAGCGGGTCTCCCACCGAAATCCGCCCGCTCCCAAGTCGCGCTGAGTAGCGATCAGGGTCGAACTCGTAAGGCATGCGGGAGCGCTCGGGGCGCACGCCGCCTTCGACGTTGAGGCCGACCAGCTCGACGAAGATGGTGCCCTCAGACAGTCCCGACACGATGCCGTCAAACTCCTCACCCAGGCGATCCTTCACCATCAGCACCGCGTAGAGCGAGGTGACCTCGCGCTCGACCTGCATCGCGGCGCGCTCCTGTTCAGAGGAGCGGCGGGAAAGAATGTCCAGGGTGCCTTTGGAGTGCTTGGGGCGTGCGCCCCGGTCGCGGTTGCGAATGCGATCGTTGAGCAGTCGATGCACCACCAGATCCGGGTAGCGCCGAATGGGCGAGGTGAAGTGGAGGTAGTGCGGCGCCGCGAGGCCGAAGTGCCCCGAGTCGGTCGACGAGTAGACGGCCTGCATCATCGATCGCAGCAGCAGTTGGTTGAGCACGCGCTCTTTGGCGTGGCCTTTGAGGCGGTCGAGCAGCGCGCCCAGTGACGTCGGAGTGACCGGGCCTTTGGGGAGCGAGATACCGAACGCGCGCGCGACGCGAGCGAACCGATCGAGCTTCTCGGGGTCCGGAGGCCCGTGGTACCGATTCATGGTGGGCAGTTGCCGCTGACCGAAGTCGCGAGCCACCGCTTCGTTCGCCGCCAGCATGCACTCTTCCACCAGCCGGTGACTCTCAAAGCGCTCGGTTCGGTCAAACGCCTCGGGCAGTCCGTTGGCGCCCAGTCGAACCTTGGTCTCGGGGAGTTCAAAGTCGAGCGCCCCCCGCTTGACCCGCATGGCGTGGAGCCGCTGCGCCAGTTGGTGGGCGATCTTCAGCATCGGCAACAGCGCACCGACCTTCTCCACGTGCTCGCCCGCGAGCGCGCGATGCACGTCGTCGTAGGTGAGCCGCTGGGCGCTCTTCATCAGCCCGCGAACGACCCGGTGCCCGTGGCACCGCCCGGCGTCGTCGAACTTCAGCTCCACCGCCATGCAGTAGCGATCGACGTGCGGGAGCAAGGAGCACAGATCGTTGGACAGGCGCTCAGGCAACATGGGGAGCACGCGACCGGGCAGGTACACCGACGTCGCCCGACGGTAGGCTTCGCGGTCGGTGACCGACCCTTCGTGGACGTAGTGCGAGACATCGGCCACCGCGACCCAGAGCACGAACCCCTTGTCGGTTCGCTCCGCGTACACCGCGTCGTCGAAGTCGCGGGCGTCGGCGCCGTCGATGGTCACCAGGGGCAGCCGGCGGAGATCTTCGCGGCCGTCGAGGTTGAGGCCGTCCACCGGTGGGAAGCGCGCCGCCTCTTCCATCACCTCCGGAGGGAACTCCTCGGAGAAGCCGTGGCTGTAGGCGATGGAGAGGACCTCAATCGAATGATCGGCGAGCTGCCCGAGTGCCCCCGCGACTTCGCCCTCCAGGGGCGCGCCGGGTGCCAGCAGACGGTTCTGATGCAACAGGCGAACCTTCACCGCGTCGCCAGGCCGCGCCAGCTGGGTCTTCGCCACCCGAATCGGCTGCATCGCCGAGTCGATGGGGGTGACCAGACCGTGGGTCCCCACCTCGGCGTAGGTCCCCACCACGAACTGACGCGGGCGCTCTTCAATCTCCGAGACCTGGAAGTGAGGCTGCCCCTGTCTCCCTCGCGTCATGGTGACCGCGATGCGATCATTGTCCAACACCCGATCGGCGATCTCCTGCGGCAGCGGGAGCTTCCGCTTGCTCCCGTCGGAGGCGAAGAGCACCGCCCGCCCGCCTTCGCGAACCGACACCGCGCCCCGAATCACCTGACCTTCTCCACCGCCGCGCGAGCCCCGATCACCCGATCGCTCGTTGGAGCGATCGTTCGAGCCGCGACCGCGGCCGTGTTGTTGGTGTGGCTTTCCCGACTTCTGGTGACGCGAGCGATTCTCGCGGCGGCCCTTCACGAAACCGTCGTGGGCAGAAGCACGTTCACCGTGAGCTTCAGCGACTTCGAGACTTGAAGCGGGTTGAACGCTTTGGCGAGAAAGAACTCGACTTCATGGAGGCCCGGGTTGCGGGGCGTAAAGAAGAACTCCCGCCGATGCGAGCCCGACCCGGCCGACTCGAAATTCGCCTCGCGCAGCGACATGCGCTTGGCGGTGGTCGGTTCCACGGCCCAGGTGAAGCCGGCGCGCTCGTTGAGCCGCACCGACAGGCCGTCGTTCATTCGCACGTCGATGCGGCCGGAGTTCCCGTTCACGTCAATCGAGCGAACGTTCAACCCCTTGCGGTCCAGCGCGCGGAATTCGATCGCCCGTGGCTCAGCGGCTTCGCACTTGATCACGCCGCCCCAGCCCGAGTTCTTCTCCACCACGCCGTGCACGGCGACCTGGCTGCCGACGAAGCGCTTCAAGCCGCGGGCGCCCTTGCCTTGCAGGAGGTACGAGACCTGCTGCCGCGTTCCCCCGTTGGAGACGACGAGGCAGAAGTCTTCGCCGGTCATTTCCAGCGTTCCGCGCATGCTGGCAAAGCCGCGCATGCCCGAGCCCATTCCCGGGCTGGACACCTGCGCGATTTCGCCGGGCGACAAGAACCGCAACTTGTCCGGCGCGGGCTCGCTCGGCAGCTCGAGCGCTTCGTTCTTCTTGGCGGAGTACTTCCGAACATCCACCGTGCCGCCGTGGTTGTTGATCTTCCTCACCAGGCCGCTGACCGTGACTTTGTGATCGACGTACGCGGGGAGGACTTCCTGATCCGGCCCCTGCAACAGGAACCAGAGCTGTCGTTTGTCGCGCCCGTTCACTTCGAGGTACGGGAAGCCGAGGTGAACGATCAGGCGGCCCTTGAGTGAGCCTTCACCCTGCGTGCCGCGGCCTTCGCCGACCGAGAGCACCTGCTCCATTTCACGCTTGGTAAGTTCCTCAGCCACCGGGGGCAGCTTGTCGGCGCGAGGGAGATCTTTGTCCGGAGGTGGCCCCAGAAACGGACCGTCGCCCTGGTACGGTGGCGCAGACGGCTTGGGCGCAACCTTGCCCTTGGCGCCGACCTTCGCGCCCTTCGCCAGCTTGACCGCCTTGCCGGGCTTGACTGCCTTGCCCGCCTTCTTCGCGGAACCCTTCGAAGCTGCTGCGGTTTTTTTCGAAACAACCGCCTTCGTCGGGGAGGCCTTTGCGGCCTTCTTCACTTTGGCTTTCGCCGTCTTCTTCGCCAAACCAGCGTCTCCTTCCAATGCTGCGTCGAAGGGTCTCTAAGACCGGTTTCGAGAGCGTGTCAAACCAAACCGTGACCGACTTCGGTCGATCGCGGCCGGTCTTTCCATGCGCGGCCGAAGGTACAACCTGGGCGCCTCGCCCGTGAGACTTGAAACCGGCCGCTGTTTCCGTTTGAAGGCAGTCGATGAGCCTTCTGTCGGTCGATGACGCGCAAGCGCGGGTGCTCCAGGGCCTGACGCCGCTCGAGGCGACCCTGGCCGAGACGCACGAGGCGATTGGCCGGGTGCTGTCCTCCGACATCACGGCAACGCGGACCATTCCCGCCCACAACAACTCAGCGATGGATGGGTTCGCGCTGCGAGCTGCCGACGTGGTGAAGCCCGGGGCCACGCTCGCGATCATCGAGACGATCCACGCGGGCCGCGCGCCCTCGCGCCGGGTGGAGCCTGGGCAGTGCGCTCGCATCATGACCGGCGCCCCACTCCCAGACGGCGCCGATGCGGTGGTGATGCAGGAGCAGACCGAGCGCGCAGGGGCCGACGCCGCGCAGGTGACCATCAACGCCACGGCCACGGTGGGCCTCAACGTGCGCCTGGCGGGAGAAGACGCCCGGGCCGGCACCGTGCTGTTGCCCGCTGGGACCGCGGTGGGCATTCCGGAAGCGGGGCTGCTGTGGGCTCAGGGGCTGCGCCAGGTCCACACCTTTCGCCGACCCACGGTGGCCATCGCATCCTCGGGTGATGAGCTCTGTACGCTCGACGAGGTACGCCCCGACAAGATCGTCGACACCAACTCACTTTCGATCGCCGCCGCCGTTCGACGGGCCGGCGGCGTGCCGCGGATTCTCGGCATCGCCCCCGACAATGCCGACGCGCTCACCCAGTTGGTCAAGGCCGGGCTGGAAGCCGACGTGCTCATCACCAGCGCGGGAGTTTCGGTGGGCGAGCACGACTTCACCAAGGAGGCCTTCACGCGAGCCGGAGTCACGATCGACTTCTGGAAGCTCGCCATGCGCCCCGGCAAGCCGCTCGCGTTTGGCGCCCGAGGACGAACGCTGGTCTTCGGGCTGCCGGGAAATCCCACTTCCTCGCTGGTGTCGTTCGAGCTGTTCGTCCGCCCAGCGCTGCTTCGTCTGCAGGGGCACTCCCGGCTCTTCCCCCAACCGACCACCGCCAAACTGAAGGTCGGCCAGCGGAAGAAGGCTGGGCTGCGCCATTTTGTGCGCGTGCAGCTGGAGCTTTCTGGCGAGGACACCTGGGCGGTGCCGCTCGGCACGCAGACCTCCGGTGCCGTGCGATCGGCCGCCGGCGCCACCCACCTGGCCGTGTTGCCCGAAACGGCTGAAGACCTGGCCCCGGGGGCAGCGGTCTCCGTGATTCCGGTGAGTTGGACGGGGGCCTGAAGAAGACCTGAAACCATTTCCGGTGCGGCGCATCTTGAGTGTGTCGAATGCCAACCCCTGGTTTGACTCAGCGTGCTGCCGCCCTTATTCGATCCGAAGGTCCTGAAATTTCTATCATGAACGAACCCGACCTCCTCCCCACGCGTCGCCCTCATCACCACCTCGAATCACCCGCACGGGCCCCGCTGCAGACCGCCCGGGGCACGTTCGAGATTCTCGTCTTCCGCGATCGCCGCGACGGCAAAGAACACGTGGCCCTGGTGAAGGGTGACGTCAACGGGTTCGAAGGTGTGCCGGTGCGGATGCACTCGGAGTGTCTGACGAGCGAGATCTTCGCCAGCCTGCGCTGCGATTGCCGGGCCCAGCTTGACCGCGCGCTGGACTTCATCGCACAGCATGAGCGCGGCGTGCTGCTCTACCTGCGTCAGGAAGGCCGCGGCATCGGCCTGGGCAACAAGATCCGCGCGTACGCCCTGCAGCAGTCTCAGGGCCTGGACACGGTGGAAGCCAACCAGAAGCTGGGGTTCTCGGACGACCTGCGGCGGTACGACGTGGCCGCGGAAATGCTGCGATCGCTCAACGTGAAGAGCGTCGATCTCATCACCAACAATCCGCTCAAGATCGCCGGCCTGGTGGACGAAGGCGTGCCGGTTCGGCGACGAATTCCTTCGCGCACCCTGCCCAATCCGCTTAACGTCGATTACCTCAAGACGAAGCGCGACCGGTCGGGACACCTGCTTGAGTTTCTCGCGGAAGAAGAAGACGCAGAAGCGAAAGCCGGCTGAGGGCGCTGCCCGCGGACGACCGTCTGATTTCAGTCTGAAGTTCTGGGGCGTGCGGGGGTCCATCCCGGCCCCGGGCCCCGAGACGTCTCGCTACGGCGGGAATACCCCCTGCGTCGAAGTTCGTGCGGGAAGCTCGCTCATCATCCTCGACATGGGAACCGGCGCGCGCGCGCTGGGCGACACGCTCAAGACCCCGTGCTCAGGCTACGTGCTGCTCACGCACTACCACTACGATCACCTGCAGGGCATTCCGTTCTTCACCCCGCTCTTCGACGCCCGCAACGAGTTCGTGTTCTGCGGGGCCACCCGAGAGGGTCGCACGGTCAAAGACATCGTCTCCGGACAGATGCGCACCCCGTACTTCCCGGTGACGGCGGACATGGTGTTTCGCGCCCGCGTCTCGTTTCAACCGATCGCCGACGGGGACACTCTGGCCCTCGACAAGACCACCATTCGCGCGCTCGAGGTGCACCACCCCGGCGGGGCGCTGGCCTACCGCATCGATCACCGGGGCCGCTCAATCGTCTACGCGACCGACACCGAACACGGCACCGAATCAGATGCGCGCTTGTCCGAGTTCTCGCGCGGGTGCGACGTGTTCATCTACGACTCGATGTACACCGAGGCGGAGTACCACGGCCGCAACGGCGCGCCCTCGAAGGTCGGCTGGGGTCACTCGACCACCGAGCGGGCTGTGGAAGCCGCCAACGCGGCCCAGGCCAAACGGCTGGTGCTCTTTCATCACGAGCCGCTGCGAACCGACGACCGGATGGACGCCCTGGTCCGTCAGATCCGAAAGCACCGGCCGGAGACGATCGCCGCCAAAGAAGGGCAGCGCCTGTTTCTCTAGAGGTACCGCAGGCCGCCGCGCAGCCCCGGGTGCGGGAACCTCCGCCGCGCTTCCTCGCGGGTGATCCATTCAAACCCGCTGTGCTCCGCCGACAACCGGGGTGACCTGGCCTCAGGCAACCGCAGCACGAACGCCGTCTCCCGCGCGACCGTAGGAGCCTCGCCGCCGGGCCACGCAAACGCGTGCTGGTACCCGAGCGGCCGAGGCGCATCGGTGAAGCCCGTCTCCTCGAGCAGCTCGCGGGCGGCTGCCGTGGTCAGGCCTTCGCCCGGGTTCAAATGCCCCGTGATCGGCTGTTCGAAACCACCCCGTTGGGGCACACGGCGGAGCGAGAGCACCCGACCGTCGGGTGCCACCACGTAGACGCTGACGGTGTTTATCGCCACGGGGCGCGGCGCGAGCGAGCACTCGAACACCGTCTCGAAGGTCCGCGCCAGCACCGCGTCAACCTCGCGCATCGGCACCGGGCGGCCGAGCTCCACCTCAATCGACGTCACCCCGGCGTCGGTGATGCCGCACGGCACGATCAGGTTGAAATCCTCCAAGTGGGTGCTCACGTTGAGCGCCACGCCGTGCCTCGTCATCCACCGCGACAGGTGCACGCCGACCGCGGCGATCTTCCGGGGCGGCCGCCCGTCATCGCCGCCCACCCACACCCCCCGCCGACCCTCGATGCCGCGCGCTCGGAGCCCGAAGGTGGCGAGCGTCTCAATCACCACCCGCTCGAGCGCCCCCACGTACCACCGCACGTCCTGGCGTTTCCCGGTGAGCTTCAAGAGAGGGTACAGCACGCGCTGCCCCGGGCCGTGAAACGTGGCCTCCCCGCCTCGATCGGTCTCCACCACCTCAATGCCGCGCGCCTCGAGCACCGCCGTGGACGCAAGGACATCGCTGCGTTGAGCGCCGCGCCCGAGCGTGATCACGCTCGGGTGCTCGAGCGAGAGCAGCACGTCGGGCCCTCCCGCGCTGCGCTGGGCGTTCTGGAACGCGGCCTGGAGCGCCAGGCCATCGGCGTACTCCACCAGGCCCAGCTCGTAGAACTCGAGCGTCACGCCCACTCGCCAGGAGGAATTCGCTCCACCAGCGCGGCGAGCTCGTGCGCGCCGCGACCGGACGCCCCGGCGGCTTCCACCATGGCGCGAAGCGCGGCATCGGACACCACGGTTCGGCTCGGGCGCGCCGCCAACATCAGCTTGGCGAGCTCCAGCAGGGTGCCTGAGGAGGGCTCCGGAAGCGCCACCATCGCGTCGACCCGCTCAATGAAGGCCCTCGGCAGCACGTGCCCCAACGCTGTCTCGAGCCCGCGAGAGTCGTAGACCGGCTCCTCCCCCACCGGCCCCTTGAGCGTGAAGATGGGCGCGGGCGGAACGGCACGCGTCGACAGAATGATCCGTCGCTGGGGCGCCGCTGCAAGCCATTCGAGGACGCGATTCGCGCTCCGGACGGAGATGGGCGCCTCCACCTCGATCGTCACGATCTCGGCCTCGTCATCGAACCGCTCGGGGTCCACCGGCGGCGCGATCGCCTCCACGATGAATGACTTGCCCGCCCCCGGAGGGCCGATGAGCACCAGGCAACGCCCCGGCGCTTTCGTCAATCGCTCGAACACCTGCTGTTGGTGCGCGGTCATCGGCGGTACGGCCGGAGCCGCAGTGACGCGCATGGCCACCGCGACGGCCGTGCCCACTAACTCGGGCAGAGCGGTCCCCAACAACCCCGCTGACGTCTGCAGACAGGCCCGGCACCCGAACGCCCCGGTCGGACCACCCACCAGGGCCCCCACTTCCTGCGCGGGGCGGCAACAGAACGAGCACCAGGCCGCGAGCGAGGGGTCCGCCAGCGCCGGCCCGCGATTGGGGATCAACCGCGGCCCACGCTTGAGGAACTCCGGCTCGTCTTCGGCCGGCACGCCGCCGTCGGCGTCGTCGGCCGGCAACACCACCGCGTCGGTATCGAGGTCGACCGGTTCGCCACGAAGCCGACGCATCTGGCGGAGAAACTTCAGCGCGCGCGAGGGGTTTCCGGCGTCGCGGGCCAACTCGGCGGCGCGCCCCAGAAGACGAATCGCTTCCTCCACGTCGCCGCGAATCTCCGCCGCCTGAGCTTGCGCCACCAGGCTCCGCACGTCGGCCATGGCCTAGCCTCCAGTCGGCGCCGAGAGGGCCTGCGCCCGCTGCTCCACCAGGTTCCACGTCGGGACCGCGTAGACGTCTTCGAAGAGCGTCGCGGCCGGCGGCGGCGGCAGACTCTCTGCCTCGGCAATGGCCGCGTTCACTTCGGCCAGCAGCTCGGCGCGCAAGGCCGCTTCCCTGGCCTCGTTCCAGATCTTCCGCTTCATCAGCGACGCCCTCAGCCGCTCGATGGGGTCCTTCTTCTTCCAGGCCTCAACCTCGCGCTGATCGCGGTACCGCGTCGGGTCGTCGGACGAGGAGTGCGCCCCCATTCGGTACGTCTCCGCTTCGATCAGGGTCGCGCCCTGGCCGGCCCGGGCTCGTGCGACAGCGGCAGCCGCGGCCGCGTACACGGTCTCCACGTCGTTGCCGTCGACCTTCACCCCGGGAATTCCGTACGCGCTGGCCTTGATGGCGATGGTCTCGCTCGCCGTCTGTCGCTGCGTGGGGATGGAGATCGACCAGTGGTTGTTCTGACAGACGAAGACCACCGGAATCTTGAACACGCCCGCGAAATTGAGCGCCGCGTGAAAATCGGCCGACGAAGTGGCGCCATCGCCGAGGTACGCCATCACCACCGTCTTCTCGTGTCGCAGCCGGGCCGCCCAGGCCGCGCCGGTGGCCTGGGTGAGCTGCGAGCCGATGCAGGACGACCAGCTCACCTGATTCACGCTGCGAGCGGCCTGGTGCGACGGCATCTGCCGGCCTTTGGTGTTGTCGCCACTGTTGCCGAACACCTGCGACAGGTACGGCACCAACGGGTACCCACGCATCAACATCACGCCACCTTCGCGAAGCGCGGGAAACACCCAGTCACTGCGTTCCAGGGCCCAGGCGCTGGCGATTGAAGCGGCCTCCTGCCCCGTGCATGCGCCGTAGAAGCCGATCCGGCCCTGACGCTGGAGGGTCATCATGCGCTCGTCGAGCGTTCGAATCCGCAGCATGGCGCGGTAGAGCGCGAGGCGATCGGCATCTGAGAGTGCGTGGCCCGACCCGCCCGCGCGAGGGCGGTCGGCTCGGCGGGCCGGCGTCTTCTTCGCCTTCGTCTTCACGCCATTCCCAACATCAGCCGTTCCGGCCGCTCGAGGTGGCGGATGACTTCATAGGCAAAGTCGGCCCCCACCGCGCCGTCGATCACCCGGTGATCGAACGAGAACGAGAGGTACATCATCTGACGAATCACGATCTGATCGCGGTCGTCCACCACCGGGCGCTTGCGCATGCGGTGCACGCCCATGATCGCCACTTCCGGGTGGTTGATGATGGGCGTGGCGAACAGGCCGCCGGTCTGCCCCAGCGAGGTGATGGTGAAGGTGCCGCCGGACAGGTCCTCCATCGTCAGCTTGCGTTCACGCGCGGCCGTTCCCAGGCGGGTGATCTCGTCGCCCAGCTCCTTCAGGCTCAGGCGGTCGACGTTCTTCACCACGGGAGAGATCCAGATCGTGGTGACGCCCAGCTCTTCCAGGTAATCGAGGCGATCCTCGAGACCCTTCCAGTCGCCTCCGTGCCAGTGCCCCGGGGTGGAGAGGTCCACACGGTAGTTGTTGCCCGCGTCACCGTCGGCGAAGCGGTCGATGAGCACCTGGT
>CAZFXD010000029.1:27346-27668 GCA_964522795.1 uncultured Myxococcaceae bacterium | reverse complement strand
GTCCTTGGGCTGGAAGGTGCCGATGCCGATGCGGTCCTTCTCTGAGAACACCAGGCGGCGCACCTTCACGTGCTTCATCACCTTGGTGAAGTCGCCGTCGTACTTGTGGAGCAGCGCCTTGAAGATGTATCGGCACGACGGGTTCAGCTCCCCGAGCTCGGGAATGGTGAAGCCCGCGGCGGGAGGGCAGAGGTCGGCGAAGATCTTCGCGCGCCAGTCGCGGGGCACCAGCTTCAGCGGCTCCTCGTTCATGGGCGAAGGCGTGTACTCCTTGACGACCTCGCCATCCGGAATCCACCCGAAGGTGTAGAGCGCGCCTTCC
>CAZFXD010000029.1:0-27336 GCA_964522795.1 uncultured Myxococcaceae bacterium | reverse complement strand
TCTCCGTGCCGTACGCCAGCGCGGCCGACTTGAAGACGTTGACCAACTTCATCAACGGCACGTCGAGCCCGTACACCGCGTCGCGGCCGCCGTTCTTCTCGTCCGAGAAGAAGTGGTAGCGGATCAGCCGCTTCTTGTTGTCGATGTACTCCGTCTTCCCGTGGCTCAGGATCATGTCGTAGAGCCGCTGAAAGGCCGTGCGGGTGATGCGCGGGTTCTTCCGCACCAGCTCCAGGTAGTCCTCGAAGGACCCTTCCCAGTTCAGCTCCTGGTATTCCTTCTTGTTCTGGAGTGCGGCGATCTTCTCGGTCCAACTGGCGGTGTCCGTCATGGCTTCCTTGTCTGAAATTGTGGCAACCGACACGCCCTGACTCCGCGTCGCGCACTCCCAAAACGAGGCGCGAGCTGCAGCGATTCCCCATGGCCAGTATACGGACCCAGTCCCCCGAAATCCCACCTCCAAAGAGGGGCATGTGGGCGGGCCGCGCTGTCACGCCTACACGCGTGAGTTTGGCGCTCGCGAATTCTCGCGATTGGCTACATTGCGTGCGCCTTGCCTGACGTCCTCGGCCGCTACCGGCTTCAGAAGAAAATCGGTTCCGGAGGAATGGGCGAGGTCTTCCTCGCGACCGCGCCCGAGTCGCTCCAGCGCGTGGTGGTGAAACGGATTCTTCCCTCGCTCACCGAGAACGCCCGGTTCCTGCGCCTCTTCCTCGACGAGACGCGCATCGCCGCCCGCCTGGCCCACCCGAACATCGCCCGCATCCTCGAGCTGGGTGAGGACCGCGGCGTGTGGTTCGTGGCCATGGAGTACGTCGACGGCCGCGACCTGCGCTCGCTCATGGGCAAGGTCCGCGACGATGGGCTCTCCGTGCCGGTGGGCGCCGCGCTCCGCATCGCCTCCCAGGTGGCGCTGGGGCTCGACTACGCGCACCGCTCCACCGACTCCAACGGCCGCCCCCTGAGCGTGGTGCACCGCGACATCTCGCCTCACAACATTCTCATCTCCTCGCAGGGCGACGTGAAGATCATCGACTTCGGCGTGGCCAAGGCCGCCAACCGAACCACGCACACGGCGTCGGGGGTGCTGAAGGGCAAGTTCCCGTACATGTCGCCCGAGCAGGCGCACGGCCGCCGCGTCGACGCGAGGACCGACCTGTTCGCCCTGGGCATCGTGACGTGGGAGATGCTCACCGGGCAGTACCTCTTCAAGGGCAAGAGCGACCCCGACACCCTCCGCCGCGTGCGGGCCTGTCACGTGCCGAGACCCTCGCAGTTCGTCGAAGGCATTCCACTCGCCATCGAGCAGGTCGTGCTCAAGGCGCTGGAGCGGCAGCCCAAAGATCGCTACCCCCACGCGCGCGCCATGCACGAGGCGCTCGAAGAGGTGCTCACCCTCGTCCCCGCCGACGACGTGAAAGACTTCTACGACTCGCTCGTGAACGAGGACGATGAGGGGGGCCTTCCCTCCGCCCTGAGCGAGCGGCCGAAGTCCTGGTCCACCGGCACCGCGCTGACCCACGTCTCCGGGAGCACCGGCAGTCGCCCCACGGACGTGACGCGAAGCGACCGACCCGAGCGGCGCACCAACAGCGTCGAGATGGCCGTGCACGACGCCCTGGAGCTGCTGGCGGAGGTCGCGGGCGTCCGCCGCACCAACGTCGTGCTCCCGTCCAACATCTTCGTGGGGCGAGTCGCCGAGCTGGCGGACCTGCACCAGCTGTTTCGCCAGGGCGCCCGGGTGATCACCCTCGTCGGCTCGGCCGGAACCGGGAAGACGCGGCTCGCGCTGCAGTTCGTGGGACAGCTGGTCAGCCACTACGGCCCCAAGGCCAAGTCCAAGACGCGGCGGGGTGGGGCGTGGTTCTGCGACGTGAGCGACGTGCGCGACACGCAGAAGCTGTGCGACGTGATCGCCCACGAGCTCGACATTCCGCTCGCGGCCGTCGACCCGGTGGCGCAGATCGGTCACGCCCTCCGCAGCCGCGGCGAGATTCTGCTGCTCATCGACAACTGCGAGCGCGCGGTGGCCGTGGTGCGCGATTGCCTCGAGCGCTGGGTTCGCATCGCCCCCAATGCCCGCTTCGTGCTCACCTCGCGCGAGGTGCTGGCCGCCCCGCTGGAGGCAGTGTTCGAAGTGCCGCCGCTCCGCGTGCCCGAGCCGTCGGAGCCGGTGGCCACCGCCGAGGCCGTGCAGCTCTTCATTGCCCGTGCCCGCGCGGTGCGCCCGGATTTCGCCGTGACGCCCGCCGAAGAGGGCGACGTGGCGAAGCTGGTCGATGCGCTCGACGGGTTGCCGCTGGCCATCGAACTCGCCGCGGCGCGCATGGCCGACACCACGCCCGGCGGGTTGCTGGCGGAGCTGCCCAGGGGGTTCGCCGCGCTGGGTGACAGCACGGGGCACAGCTTGCACGGGTCGACCCTGGGCGAGGCCATCGACTGGTCGTGGCAGATGCTGCCGCTCCGCGAAGCGCTCACGCTGGCGCAGTGCTCGGTCTTCCGGGGTGGCTTCACCGTGGAAGCGGCCGAGGCGGTGGTGGACCTGACGCGCGCCGGCGACGAAGCCGACGTGATGACGTCGCTGATGACGCTGCGCACCAAGTCGCTGGTGCGCCTGTACTACGCCAACGACGGGTCCGACGCCCGGTATGGACTGCTGGAGTCGATCCGCTCGTACTCGGAGGCCAAGCTGCGCGAGATGCCCGAGGCGAACGGCGCGCGTGAGCGCCACGCGCGGTTCTTCACCGCGCTCGGCCTCAAGCTGGCGCAGGGCGCGGAGGGCAGCCCGAGCGTGCTCTCCCAGCTCGATCTGGAGCGCGACAACCTGATGGCGGTGTTCCAGCGGGCGGTGGCCACCGGTCGACAAGGGGCGCGCGCGCTCATGGCCGTGCTGGGGCTCGACCCGCTCCTGTCGCTGCGCGGACCGTTCGGTGAGCACCTCCCCATGCTCGACGAGGCGCTCCTGCTGCTCGCACCGGGCGACGTGCGCCACCGCGCCCAGGGCCTCGAGGCCCGAGGCCGGGTGTGCCTCACGCTCGGGCGGGTCACCGAGGCCTTTGGCGATTTTCAGTCCATGCTCGCGCTGGCTCGAAAAGAAGGCGCCGCCGAGCTGGAGGCGCGGGCCGAGTCGTACCTGGGGGTCGTGGCACGCCTGCAGGACCGCCGCGCCGACGCGCGCCGGCACTTGACCCGGGCCCTCGAGCTGCATCGGGAGGTCAGCGACCGCCGCTCCGAAGGCCGGACGTTGAGCCACTTCTCCATGCTCTTTCACGAGCTGGGGCAGGAAGAGCCGGCGCGAGAGTACGGCCTGACCGCGCTCCGCCTCCACCGGGAGGTGGGCGACCGCCGCTACGAGGGCGTCACCCTCGGGAACCTCGGCATTCTGCTCCAGTCTCACGGGCGCCTCGACGAAGCGCGCGCCAGCGGGCTGGCGGCGCTGGAGATTCACCGGGAGCTCGGCAACATTCCCGCCGAAGGCCTGACCCACATCGCGCTGGGAAATCTGTCGCGCGAGCTGTCCCAGCCCGCGCAGTCGGCCGCCCACTTCCGGCAGGCGCTCCACATTCTCGGCGAGGCCGGCAGCCCGCGGCTGGAAGGTATCGCCCACACGTCGCTGGGGGGCCTGTACCTCGAGTTGGGCCGCCTCGCCGATGCCGAGCAGAGCTTTCGCCAGGCCCTGGCGGCGTTCGACGTCGCGTCCGAGCAGCTCTACTCCGGGCTGGCGCACGGCGGCCTCGCCGCGGCGGTGGCCCTGACCGGACGGCTGGACGAAGGCGAGAAGGAGTTGGGAACGGCCACTGAGATCCTGCGCGCCGCGGCCGCGCCCGCATTTCTCGACGCCCTCGACATCTACCGCGCCCACGTCGAACTCGCCTACGTGATGTCCGCCACGCCCGCTCGCGCGACGGAGCTCCGGGCGAAAGTCTCCGCGCGAATTCGACACGCCGAGGGCGAGCCCAACCCGGTCGGCGTCGGTCGTCAGGCCCCAGCCGCCAGGTCAGAGTTCGTCCGCGCGGCGCTGCGTTCGTATCGGACGGCCGAGCGAATCGTCCAGCGCGCGATTTCGAAGCCGCCCGCGAAGCCGGCCCCGAAGCCGGCCGCTCGAAAATCGGGCTAGTGCCCCTTCTTCTTCTTGGCGTTTCGGTGGAACTCCACCTGCCATTTCTCCACGTTCGCCTCGTGGCACTTGAGGTCGGGGCAGAAGACGTGCGTGCCGTCGTTGCGTGAGACGAAGAACAGATCGTTGCACTCGATGGGAGAGAGCGCCGCGGCGATCGCGGCCCCGCCCGGACTGGCGATGGGGCCGGGGGGGAGCCCCTTGCGGGTGTACGTGTTGTACGGGTGATCGGTCTCCAGGTCGGCCTTGGTGATGTTCTTGGTGAACGTCCCGCGCAGCTTCGCCATCGCGTACAGCACCGTGGGGTCGGTCTGCAGCTTGATGCCCAGCCGCAGGCGGTTGTGAAACACGCACGAGATCCGCGGGCGCTCTTCGACGGCCCCGGTTTCCTTTTCGACGATCGACGCCAGCGTCATCGCCTCCAGAAGGTTCAAGGTGACGCCCGCTTTGCGCGGCGCCTTGCCGTGCTCCTCGAGGGCCCGCGCGACCATCTTGGAGATGACCGTCTCTTCGTTGGCCCCGCGCGTGAAGGAATACGTGTCGGGGAAGAGGAAGCCCTCCAGCGTGTCGGCGGGCACGCCCGCCTTGTGAATGAACGCCGTGTTGCTGGCCAGCGCGTTCAACTTCTTGGGGTCCAGATGCAGCTCAGACGACGCCAGAATGGGGAGGATCTCCTCCACCCGAAGGCCCTCCGGCACGGTGAAGTGGTACTGCTTCACCTGGCCGCGAACGAGCTTCTCGAACACTTCTCTGGGGGTGAGCGGTCCCGAGAATTCGTATTCGCCCGCTTTCAGCTTCGGGCCCAGCCCCTCCTTGCGCACGAACTGGTAGCCCAGCTCCTCGTCGCTGATCACGCCCGCCTTGAAGAGCGCCGCGGCGACGGTCCTGGGGCCGCTGCCGGGGGCGAGATCGACGGAACGCGCGTCGGAGCTGCCGAACGCAGTGGCGCCGAAGGCCTCCACGCGCGCCTCCATCCACTTCAGGTAGCCGAACACGCCGGCGGCGCTAAGCACGGCCAGCACCACCAGCCCGATGAGGGCACGTTTCATGGTTCAACTCCTGAGTGGGCCTCGAGCCAACTTCGTAGAATGAGTTGCGCCGCCAGCTGATCGATGAGGTCTTTTCGCCGCTGCTTCTTCACGTCGCCGGCTTTGAGAATGCGATCCGCTTCCATCGTCGTCATTCGCTCGTCCCACAGCTCAACCGGGCAGCTGGCCCGCGCCTGGAGCGCTTCGGCGAATTTTCGCGTCTTGTCCGCGCGGGGGCCGCTGGTCCCGTTCATGTTGAGCGGCAGCCCGACCACGATCACCTCGACGTTGCGCTCGGACCCGATGGCGAGCAGCGCGTCCAGGTCGGCGTCGAGGCGACCGCGGCGGAGCGTGGTGACCGGCTGAACCGTGATGCCGAGCTCGTCGGTCACCGCGACCCCAACCGTCTTGTCTCCTACGTCGAGCCCCATCGCGCGCATGAAGATCGCCACCTTACCGTCTCTCGCCGTGGATGGCGTGCGCGCCGACGCCGGGCCCGGGACCGAATTGTTCGGGGAGTTTGAAGGGTTGAGGCGGGCATGTGCGCTGCAAATCGGTTGGAGGCGCAATCGTGCGCCTCTCGTGCCTGAAAGGCCTTCCGATGAACATGAGTTCGATTGGTCCCCTCGTTGCTGGAGCTGCCCAGTTCGCAGAAGAAGCCGTCAAACTCGCGGGCGTGGCGGGCAAGGTCCTCGCCGCCATCGAGGGCGGCCCCATCGGCATCGTGTTCGCCATCGGTGACCTGCTGGGCGGCTTGTTCGGCGGGGGCGGGCCGAAGGTTGAGCTGCACAAGCCGCAAGCGGCCACCCGCGGGTACGCCGCGCCCGCGCAGCCTGCCCGGTCGAAGCCAGCGTCGGCCCAGGCCGCCCGCACCGCGCCGGCCTCGTCTTCTCCAGCGCGAGGGGTGGGCCAGTCGAACCAGGTCGCCGCCGCCAACGCCGGGCAGCTCTCCGCGGCCCGGGAGAAGACATTTCAGAAACACGCCGCCGTGGTGCGCGAGAACTTCGCGTCGTTCGAACGCGCGGGAGCGGCCTTCGGTCTTGCTGACGGGCTGTTGGCCCTCAACGACATGCGGGCGGTCGCTCAAGACCCAGGAACTCCCCCCGAGATGCGCGCGGCCGCAAAGTATTTCCTCGAACACCCCGACCTCTTCGGCCGACTCGACACCGCAGGCGGCGGCGCGCTCCTCGATGGGCTGGCCACGCTTGACGACGTCGACGCGGCGATCGCCCGGAGCCGGGGCGACCGAACCTCCAGTGCGCAGCCGGTGACGGCGCGTGACACCGGGGCCGCCGGGGCGTCGCAGCAAGCGACCCGTGCGCCAGCGACCCCCGTCGCGCCGCCCCCCCTGTCGGTCTCGGTGGAGGCTGAGTTTCAGCAGTCGGCTCGCGTCCTGCTGGCGCACTTCGACTCCGCGGAGCGCGCGGGGGCCTTCCTCATGTCATCCGACGGACTGCTCGCCCAGAACGACCTGCGCGCCCTGGTGATGGACAACGGGACGCCCCCAGACCTCGCCAAAGCCGCCCTGTTCTTCCTCCAGCACCCCGAACAGTTCGGCCGCTTGGACACGGCCGGAGGAGGCGCGTTGCAGGATGGGCTCGCGACCAGCACGGACATCGAGCAGGCGCTTCAAAAGTCGGTCGCCCAGGGCGATCTGACCGCGGTCCCCACCGACGCCGAGTTGCTCCAGGTTGACCCGGACCTGCATGTTCCCCAGAACAAGAAGGTCGGCACGCCGGCGAAAACCGAGGCCCGGCACTCGCCGTCCACGAGCTCAAGCTCGCAGGTCAAAGCCATTCTCGACGACCCGAAATTGAGCGCCGAGGACAAGATCGCCATGGTCCTCGACGCGCTGCTCTCGACGCTCGATGGCGATCTCAAGACCTCGATGGACGACGTGGCCACCGCCGAAGACCGTCGCCACGCCATGATGACTGGCAAGGCGAGCGATGCGGAGAAGGAGAAGGCGGGGATGGACCTCGACCGCGCCACGCAGAAGCTTCAGCGACTGATGGAGCGGCGCAAAGCGATGATGGAGCTGGCCTCCACCATGTCGTCGAAGTTCAGCGAGACCACCAGCCACATCATCGCGAACCTGGGGAGGGCGTGATGAGCGCATCGAACTTTTCGGCCTCGCTTCGGAACGACCTGTTGGCATGGATGGCGGGAGAAAAGACCTGGGCTCAGCTCGAAGGGTTCACGGCGGCGGAGGCGCGCGAGATCGCCGAGCGCGCGTGCGCGTTGGCCGAAGCCGGGCGCCTCGACGAGTCGCGTCGTCTGTTCGAGGGGCTGGTGGAGATGAACCCCTATGACTCCTCCAACTGGTCTGCGCTCGGTACCGTGTATCAGCGACTGGATCTCGAAGCTGAAGCGCGCGAGGCCTACGACAACGCCCTGGTGCTCGATGAGCGCAACCCCGTCGCCTACGGCAACCGGGGCGAACTCCGCCTCAAACAGGGCGACGCTGATGGGGTGGACGACCTGGAGCTCGCCGTGCGCTGGGACTCCGAGGGAAAGACGGCCGCCGCCCGCCGCGCCAGGGCCATCTTGAACGCCCTGGCCTCGATGGAGAGGCGCAGCGCGGGGGGATCGCCCGCCGTCGCAGCTCCGTAGACCTAGGACTTCGGCGGGGGAGGGGCCGGTGCCGTGGCGGGCGCCGGCCCGTCGTCCGCCTGGGCTTCGGCGATCAGCAGCGCCTTCATCCGGTTCAGGCTCTCGCGCGTGCGTTCGACGAACGGGCTGTTGGCGCCGATTCGCTCGGCCGCCTCCAGCGTGCGCTCGTAGATGTTGATGGCCTTGGTGATGAGCACCCGAATCTTCTTCCGCAACTCCTGCCGGTAGACCGCGGCCTCCTCCTGGTCGAGCGAGGTGGGCGCGGGGGTGTTGACCATGTGAACGTACAGGCCCTCGTAGAGCGAGCCGATTCGCTCGCCCGCCGCGGTGGCCCAGTAGCCGTTGCCGATTCGAATCGCGCGCAGGTAGTGCCCCTGGGCCGAGAGGAGCAGCTCCGCTTTGTACTCGAGCTCCTTCTTGAGCTCGTCGACGGTCTGGTCGGCGTTCAGCTTCACCGCTTCGGTATGCAGCCGGAAGACCTCCCCGAGAAAGAACTGAGCCTGCGCCGGGAAGTAGTCCTCGATCACGTCGCGGTCGGGCAGCGAGGACCAGGTGGCGATCACCTTCCGGAACGTCTTCTCGGCGTTCTCCGAATCACCGCCTTCCAGCTCACACACGCCTTGCTGCGTCTGGGCTTCGATGCGCTGATTGAGCGAGAGATCACCGCGCCCGGCGAGCACCTTGAGGATGGCCGCGGCGTCCGCGAACCGTTCGAGGTGGTAGAGCGTTTCGGCCTCGCGGAATGACGCATCGAGCGCGTCTCCGGTGCCGCGTTTTGGTTCGGCCAGCTCCGCGAATTTTTCGCGCGCGGCATCCCACTTCTTCACTTTTTCCAGCGACAGGCCCGCGTTGTAGAGCGCCGCGCGCCGGTGCGGGCTCTGCGGGAAGAAGTCCGTGAGGCGGACGAAGAAGCGCGCCGCGTTGGCGAAGTCTTCGGCGGCGAACGCAGCGGTCCCCTGGGCGAACAACTCTTCATCATTCAGCTTTTCCAGTTCGAGATCGCCCACCACCAGCACCGGGTCGAACTCGATGCGCTCGACCGACGTGGGCGCTCGGGCGCGGAAGAGGGCGCAGCCGCTCAACGTGGCGAAGGCCAGCACCGCGCACAGTCCTCGCCTCACGTGCTTCATCTGCATCCGTGCACCCTCCGTGTGGACTTGTGGACAGCGCCCCGGTTGGTCTGGTTCCCCCAAAGCGTATCCGAGAGCGCTTTGGTCGCGCACGGCCTATGGCGTTCTGGACTTGTCTTCGCCCTGACGAGACCGCCACCACGCATAGCCAGCCCGAGCCACCACCTCGCCCACCGGCCCGGTCGCCAGCAGCGCCTTCAGCGCCCACCACCGCGAGTTGCGCAGCGCGTGCTGAGGGAACACGGCCTGGCCAAACGTGGCGGTGCGGGCCGCTTTGCCCCGATTGCCGGCCGCGAGCGTGGCCAGACCATGTCGGACGATGTCGTACTCCACGAAGCGCTTCTCAAACTCAGCCCGGTCCAGGCCCGCCTTTGAGAGCAATTTGGCGTCGACTTCGAAGGTCGAGACGTAGTCGTCCACCAGGTACTTGAGGGCGCCCGACGCCGCCTGTTGGGCGGTCTGATTGTTGGGGTGCCAGCGCGAGGCGCCGAGCGGCTTGTCGATGAAGAACGCTTCCTCTGCGGCCCCGAGCAGCCGCCAGTGGAACCACTTGTCAGGGTTGAACGTGCGCCCGCCGCCGTAGCCTTCGACCGCGTCGTAGAGCGCGCGCGGGTACGCGGTGGTGCTCATGTTGAACGGGTTGGACATGGTCAGCAGGCAGCGCTTCAGCAGCTCATCGGCTCGCACCCGGTACACCGGAGCCCCCACCGCCGCCTCCAGCGAGGCGTCGCGATCGCTGGGCCGCCAGAGCGAAGGGTTCACCCCCCAGGCGCCGGTGATGCGATCGTCCGGGTCGATGACGTCGTTCGACGTGGACACGATGGTCGATTTCCACCCCTCGCCGCCGAGCGACTTCCACAGCGCGCTGACCGCCTTCAGGTAGCCGTCCCGAAACAGGTCGTCGGCGCACAACACCACGACCGCTTCGGCGCTGGACATGCGCACGGTTCGGTCGAGGTTGTTGGCGTAGCCCACGTTGCACTGGTTGGTTTGAACAGAGACGTTCTTCAGCCCCAGCGCCTTGACGGCGGCGACCGACCCGTCGGTGCTCGCGTTGTCGCGCACCACCACTTCCACGTCCACGCCCTGGGTGACCGCGCTGCGCACGGCCGGAACCACGAAGCGTTCGTAGTTGTAGTTGGGAATGCAGACCGCGAACTTCATGCGTCAGAAACCTCTCCGCAAAGGGCGCTCCAGCGCTTTCGCATACACCTCCGCGATGCGGTTTGCACAGGCCTCGAGCGAGAAGCGGCGCAGGGCGCGCTCGCGCCCCGCGCGCCCCAGGCGCTCCCGAAGCGCGGGGTCAGCCGCCAGCCGCTCGATGGCGCGCGCCATGGCGGGGGGATCATCGGGCGGGACGAACAGGCCGGTCTCCTCGTGCACGACGATCTCTTTCGAACCGCCGTCCTCCACGGCGATCACCGGCACCCCCGCCGCCATCGCCTCCACGGTGACACGGCCGAACGACTCCCCTCGCGTGGGTTGAACCAGCACGTCGAGGTCGGCGAACGCCTGAGCGGCCTGCTGGAAGCGGGGCGGCAGTTCAAGGCGCGGCCCCAGCGCCTGAAAACTTCGGCGCTGGCGAAGCGCGTCGGCGTGGGCGTCGGCGCCGGGGGCCGGGGCCCCACCCAGAATCTGGAAGGTGGCGGTGGGCGCCACGGCGGAATTCGCCGCGTCGAGGAAGAGCGCGTGGTTCTTCACCTTCAAGTCCAGGGAGCCGACCATCGCCACCACGCACCGCCCCGCGGTGGCGCCGGTTCGCGGTGTGAAGGCGCTCAAGTCGATGCCGTTGGGCACGGTCTCCATCAGGCCGGGCGGCAGCCAGGGCGACAAGCAGGCCGCTGACGCCTCGGAGTTCGCCACCACCACGGAGGCGTTTCGGGCGAAGAACGACCCCAGCGCGGGGCCTTCAATGGGCAGGCGGAAGGGCCGCCCCGGGCCGATCAACTCACGGACGTGCCATACGTGCGGCAACTGAAGCCAGCGGGCCGCGTGCGCGCCTTCGGGCGTCATCACCGTGCAGGTGTGGATGAGGTCGGCGTTCCACTGGCGGGCCCAGCGCGCCACCTTCGCGGCGGAAAGCCGGCCGCGCCCGGTGAGCACCGCCTGCTTCGCTTCGGAGAGGGGCCGCTTCCACCCAGGCACCCGGGTGAGGCGGTTCCACCAATACAGTCGGGTGTGGGCCAGCTGACCCCGGGTGACGTCGCGCAAACGTTCGTTCAGCTCTCCCCCCAGGGTGTGGCTCACCACGCACGAGGCCACGCCGCGCGCCTGGAACGCCTCCATCAGGGACAGCGCGCTCATCGCCGCGCCGCCGCTCGAGCCCGACAGAACGTGGAGTACCTTTTGAGGCTGCCTGCCGTGTGGTTGAGTCACCCGCGATGGCTCCCCTCAAACGCCCCGAGTTCTCTCACGACGCGACCTTGTGCTTCTCGTTCGCCTCGAGACCCAGCCGGTTCGGGTACACGGTGTTCAACGCTGCGTTTCGTCATCTGGGTCTGAATTACCTCTACAAGCCCGTGCAAATCACAACTTCGAAGCAATTGCGCGACGCGGTGGCAGGTCTGCGGGGTCTCAAGGTGCGGGGCTGCGGCGTCTCCATGCCGTGGAAGCGCGAGATTCTTCCGCTCCTCGACCGGCTCGACGAGAGCGCCCGCCGCGCTGAGGCGGCCAACACCGTCGTCAACGACGATGGGGTGCTGACCGGCTTCAACACGGACGTGGCCGGGCTCGAGGTCTGCCTGCGCTCGGCCGGAGTGGGGCGGCGATCGCACGTGCTGGTGCTTGGCGCTGGCGGAGTCGCCGCCGCAGCGTTGGTGGCGCTGGAGACCCTCCGCGCGACCGTCACGGTGTCGGCGCGCAAAGCCGAACGGGCGCAGCGCCTGGCGCGGCGCACCGGGGCCCGCACCATCGCCTGGCGCTCGCGTTCTTCCTGCGAGGCCGACGTGGTGCTGAACGCGACCAGCGTTGGCATGGCCCCTGACGTTGACGCGTCGCCCTTTGAAGCCAGCGCGCTCCGCGGGCGGGAGCTGGTGGTTGAGCTGGTCGCCAGCCCCGAGAAGACCCGGCTCCTGCAGGCAGCGCGGCTGCTCAAGCTCAAGACCATCTCCGGTTCCCAGATTGGGCACGAGCAGGCGCTGGTGCAGTTCGAGCTGTACACCGGCCGAAAAGCGCCACGCGCCGTGATGGCCGCGGCCCAGGCGGCCCTGCTCCGGTCATGACGGCATCTCGCCTCACCGTCGCCCTCGCGGCGGCCCACGAAGCGGGCGCGTTGATTCGAGCGCGCTTCGGTGACGCGCTCGCCGTGGAGACCAAGGCCGACGCCTCGCTGGTGACCCAGGTCGATCGCGACAGCGAGGCCATCATTCGTCGGGTGCTCCTCGGAGCGTTCCCGCACGACGGGTTCTGGGGCGAAGAGTCGGGGGCCAGCGGCGACGCCGAGGCAATCTGGTGCGTCGACCCCATCGACGGGAGCTCGAACTTCGTCCACGGCCTGGGGCAGGTCGGCGTGAGCATCGGCTTCGTTCAGCGGGGCGCGTTCGTGTTGGGGGTCATTCTTCAGCCCTTCACGGAGGAGCTGGTGGCCGCCGAGAGTGGCGGCGGTGCGTTCTCGGGGTCGAAACCGATCAGGGTCTCAGCCCAGCGATTCGAGGAGGGGCTCCACGTGCTCGATGGCTCGTTCTCGGAGTCGCGTCGCCACGACAAGCTGGCCTACCTCAACAGGCTCACCGCCGAAGCCCGGCGCATCCGGGTCCTCGGGAGCAACGCGGTGCAGCTGTTGGGCGTGGCCCGGGGGCAGTTCGTGACGTCGCTGTGCGACAACATCGAGCCGTACGACTACGCCGCCGGCGTGGTGCTGGTGCGTGAGGCAGGCGGAGCCTGCGGCGACGAGCGAGGGAACCCGCCCACGCTCAAGACCCGTCGGCTGCTGGCCGCCTCCAGCGTGGCCAACTTCCAACGCGCGCGTTCTCTCTACAGCCCCGGTCCATAAGGGCGGGGCGGCGCGCCCCCGGGAGGGGGCGCTCGCGACCGGGCAGGGCGGCGAGCCTCAGGCGACGGCGGGCGCCGCCTCGAAGAAGACCTCGTGGCCGGCGTACAGCCCGAGGTGGCGGGCGTACCAGTCGAGCTTGTGGCGCACCGCCCGCTGCACGTCTTCCTCCAGCTCGCGGCCCAG
The DNA here is from genome assembly GCA_964522795.1 of uncultured Myxococcaceae bacterium. Classification (GTDB taxonomy): domain Bacteria; phylum Myxococcota; class Myxococcia; order Myxococcales; family Myxococcaceae; genus CAZFXD01. The sequence goes on along the minus strand of CAZFXD010000029.1, from coordinate 14,274 downwards.
CTCTCGCGCGATCTCGTTGAACTGGGGCGTCCCGAAGACGTAGTGCCCGGCGATGATCGCCTTTTCTTCGCGCGTGGTGAGGTCGGGGGTGCGGAGCCACTTCTTCCACTTCTTCGAGTTGTAGGAGAGCTCGATGAAGCGCTCGTAGAGGTCCGTGCGGCCCTTCCGTCGACAGTGCTCCAGCACCACCTTGGTCTGCAGAATGCCGAACTCCGGCGCCACGTTGACCGCGGTGACGCCCACCCGGGCCCGGGCCTGGTGACTCTCCGCGCTGTCGTAGTCGGCGTTGTGCTCCTTGATCCCCACCCCGTAGCGCCCGGCAATCTCCAGCAGTGAGCGCGTGTTCTCGGGGTGAAACTCACCCACCTGGTACATCTCGCGCACGTGGGTGCCGGTGCGGCCGACGATGAACCGGGGCTTGGGAATCTTCTTCTCGGCGCAGAACTCAACGATGCGCGAGAGGAAGTGCTCGAACTTGTCTGGCTCGACGATGCCGCCATCGGCGTCTTCGGTGCCGATCTCGTACATCAGCTTGGTGCCGTACTGGCGCGCCTTCTCCTCGCAGAAGAGCAGCAGCTCGAAGGCGCGGCGAAGCGAGGCCTCCATGTCGAACCCACCCGGGTTCACCGAGGTGTCGATGTGGAGCATGTTGAAGCCGGCGGCGATGTCCGCTTCGAAGCTGGCCTTGGCCGCCAACATGGCGTGCTTCTCGGCCAGCGTCTTCTCGTCCTGCCCCAGCCACGGGCCGCCGTGGTCGCGGCAGATGAGAATGTTGGCGGGCGTCTCCTTGAGCCGGCTTCGCACGTAGGCGGCGAAGTCTTCCGTGGTCCAGTTGTTGGCGTACCCGCCGCCGAGGGCCTGGGTTTCAACCTGGGATCGCGAGGCGATGAGGCACATCGCCACCCCGTGCTGGAAGGAGAAGTCGATCACCGTGTCCACGACCTCCTTGCTCATGGGGCCGATGCAGAGCAGCGGCGGCTTCCGCTCGTGCCCCACGCGGCGCACGTGGCTGGCGGCGTGGAGTGACTTCTTCAGCATCGAGCGCGCCAGGTGGAAGAGCATCACGTCGAACGGCGCGTGGTGCAGCGGCGACATGTTGAGGAAGATCAGCGCCGTGAGGACCTGGACCTTGTGCAGGTCGTACCCGTGGTCCACGAGGAACTTCTCATAGGTGGCCCTGATCTCAGTGAGCGCGTCCGGGGTCTGGAAGTCGAAGCGAACTTCGTGCCCGCGCACGTCACAGCTGAACTTGTTCTGCTTGATCGCCTTGTAGGAAAGAATCAGCCCGCCGTAGAGCTTGGCCAGGTCGTAGTAGAGGTCGCCGTACTCGAGGAGCCCGGCGAAGTCCTGACGCCAGTCGAGCAAGAGGAAGTCTCGCTCGCCCGTTCCGTCCTTGAGCAGAATGTTGTCGAACTGCAGGTCGCCGTGGAACCGGGCCGGGACGCCGCGGCACAGCCACTCCCAGTCGATTCGGGAGAGCAGTTGCTTGAGCGGGGGCACGCGGTCTCCGTTGACCACGTTCTCCACGTCGACGGTGCCGGTCTTGGTGAAGAAGGTCTGCACGCGCTGCAGCGTCTTCTCTTTGTAGAAGCGGTCGCACGCGCGGCTGAACTCCTGCGTCTGCGCGGGGTCGAGCGTGAGCGGCTGCCAGAGCGTCTTCTTGGCCCAGGCGAAGAAGTCTTTGGCCACCGGCTGCTCCAGCGCGTCGTACAGCACGCGACCCTTCACCTTTTCGTAGGCGTAGAAATGGCGGGTGGAACCGACCAGGGGAGGCGCCATGCCTTTGAGCACCGAGGCGCGTTTGATGCGGTTCTGGGCCACCGTCTCATCGGCGAAGAATTTGATCACCCGCGGCCCGACGAAATACAGGAACTCGTCGGTCTTGCTGAAGTCGAAGGTCTCGGTGCCCTCGTCGAAGTGCTGGTGGGCCCGCTTGAACCCGTCGACGTCGCCGGTGTCGAACCAGGTGAAGGGCCGCGCGCTCATCTTGCCCACCAGGGCGCGGAAGCCATTGGAGACCTGAATCTCGCCCGCGCGGGCTTCCTCGTTGGTCTCGAGCGCGATGAAGAACTTCTCGAAGTCGTGCACGCCGGCCAGACCGATGAACGCCTGGTCGTACCCGGACTTCTCTTTGTCCTTCAGGTCCACCACCGCGTCGCCCAGGACTTTCACGGTGCAGTACTTCTCCGGCTCGCTGGTCGGCGAGGTGCCGAACCAGTTGGTGCTCGGCTCGGGGATGGGCTCGCTCACGATGGTGTCGGCCGTAGCGAGGACGAACGGCGTGTGGAGGTGATCTTTGCACTCCAGGAGCGACCGACCGGGTCCCGTGCCCGGGCCGATGTAGCGCTCGATCTCCACGAAGGTGAACTTTCGCGCGGGGTAGGCGAGGCGCAGGTAGTCGATCACCGTGTCCTTGCGGTGCCCCACCGCCACCACGATCTCCACGTCCTCGGGAAACTTCTCCACGATGTGCGAGATGACCGCTTTCCCGGCGACGGGCAGGACCGCCTTGTGCACGCTCTGGGAAAAGTCGCCCACGCGGCGCGACGGGCCGGCGGCCAGAATGCAGACTTTGTAGTGACTCATGTGTGCTCCCCCGCGATGCGCCCGTGGGTGCGTTGCGCGTCGTCCTGCAGGCGAAACACGTCGTCCAATTCGGTGGTCGACGTCTCCATCAAGGTGATGTCTTCCAGCGCCTCGATGCGGTGAATGTGCCCGGGCAGCACGTGGACGATCTCGCCCTCGGTGAACGGGTGTTTCTTGAGCGACCCGACGATCTTCGCCAGCTCTTCAGGCGAATACCCGCCGCGCTCGAAGCGCTCCGCGTCGATGGGCGCCTCGGCGTAGTAGAGCGTCGCCTTGCCCTTGAGGAGGAAGTTCGATTCCTGCTTGTACTTGTGAAACTGCAGGCTCGTCTTGTGGGGCGCGCGAACGTGAATCATCTTGAAGGCGTAGGGGAACTCCGGCTTGCCGTGAGCGAGCCACTTCTCCCAGCCCCACGGCTTCTCCACGTGCTTCACCTGCGTGGTGCTGCGAATGTCGATGCCCTTCAGACCTGTTGGAGTCGTCACGTGTCCCTCTCAGCGCGCCCACTGCTCGGGGTGCGTTTCAAAATGGCGCCGCGTGCGGCCGTACTCTTCGGCGGTGCCGGTGTCGAACCATGAAAAATTCTCGGCGAACAGGCCCGCGGAGCTTTCCATCAGCCCGCGAAAGCCGTTCGAGACCTGACGCTCGCCCGCGATCAGGCCACGGTCGGTCTCGAGGGAGTGCCAGAACGTGGCGTAGTCGGCCACGCCGGCCAGACCGATGAACGCGTCGGTGTTGTCGTTCTTCGTCTTGTCGTCGATGCGGGTGATGCGGCGGTGGCCATCAAAGCGCACCGAGCAGAAGCGCGCGGTGTCGGGCACGGTGGCCACCCCGAACCAGTTGCGGGTGGGCGCGGGCACCTCGCCCGTCACCAGGGTGTCGACCGCGTAGAAGACGAAGGGACACTGGAGCTCTGACCGGCAACACAGCAGCGAGTACCCGGGGCCGCTGCCTTCGCCGGTGTAGCGGTCGACCGCGACGAACACAAAGCGACGGTCGGGAAAATCCGCTTCCAGCCAGGCCCGGAGCGCGTCGCCCTTGTGGCCGAGCGCGATCACGATCGGCGTGGCCGGGTGAAACTTCGTCACGATGTGGGAGATCACCGGCTGGTGGTTGATGGGCAGCATCGCTTTGGAGAGCGACTGGGTGAAGGCGCCGACGCGAGCGCCCACCCCGGCGGTGAGAATCACCGCGCGATACGCGTTAGGCGCTAGATGCCCCATTCGCCAGTGCCTCCGAACTGCTTGGGCGGCCGGTGGGGATCAAACGGTTCGAAGAACTTCTCCAGCAGGTGCACGCACGCGTCGGCGACGGCCCGGTCACCACCGTCAGCCCTGGCCACGTAGTGCGCGTTCTGGCGGGCGGTCGGAAACGCGTTGGCGGGGCAGAGCGAGTACCCAACGGCGCCGAAGACGAAGGAATCGAAGATTCCGTCGCCCATGTACGCGACCGAGTTCGGATCGTAGTGCTCCCGAATCCAGTGGATGCGGGCGATGGTGCTCACCATGTCGAGCGGGAACTTCATGTCGTCGGAGATTCGCTTCTTCGAGATCTCGAAGCCCTTCTTGTCTCCGCTGATGAAGCGGATCTCCAGGAACGGTTTGAGCAGCAACAGCGCGTCATGGTCGTCCGCGCCGAACAACTTCGCGACCTTGCCTTCGGCCGTGTAATAGAACTGTCCCGTCGTCAACACGCCGTCGACGTCGAGAATCAACACTTTGGGCTTCCAACCCGCCGGAACGGGTTTGGGCCCTGCCAGAGGGACGCTCACGGGCGGCTGTCTAGTACGTGGCGAAAGGGGGTCGCAACCGAGGCTACCCCTCGGCGAATCTCGCCGCGCCGAAGAGGTACCGCGCCGTTTCCCACAGGCTCTGCAGGTCGTGCACGTCCGCGTGGAACTGGGGCACCAGGACCACCGGGAGCTCGGGACAGGCCCGGCGCAACCTGGCCACGCCCGCGGCGTCTGAGGCGGCTTCGGCGGCGGCCTCGTCGAGCGTCTGCCGGACGCGGGCCGCCAGGCTGGCCTCGAGCGCGTCCGCTCCAGCCGCCTCGAACCTCGGTGGCGGCTCATGCGCTCGGTTGACCACCAGGGCGGCGGGGGTGATGCCGTGGCCGCGCAGTTGCCGGTCGAACTCGATGGCTTCGTCGACCCGAGAGGGCGCTGGGCTGGTGACGAGGACGAACGCCGTCTGCGGAGCCCGGAGCAGTTTCTGGGTCTGGCTCGCTCGTTCGCGGAAGTCGTCGTTCATCCCCGCGATCGCCAACATGAAATCGGCGAGGTCCGAGAGGGTCTCGGTGCCGGTGAACTTTGCGATCGTCTTGGCCACCGTGCCTTCGGAGAACCGCAGCATGGAGAACCCGGCGCGGCTGGCCTTGAGGGCGGGGCCCAGCAACCAGCGCGCCGCGTCGTTGTCGAGGAAGTCGAGCACCCGCGTGGGCGCTTCGAGGAAATCGAGCGCGTGGGCCGCGGGCGGAGTGTCGAGCACGATCAGCGGGTGGCGTGCCTGCGACTTGAGCTCCCAGAGCTTTTCCATCGCGATGTACTCGTGCGAACCCGCAAGGGCCGTGGAGAGCGACTGGTAGAAGCGATTGTCGAGAATGGCGCGCTGCATCGCCTTGGGCGCGCGCCGCTCAATCAACTCGTCCCACGAGCGCTTCATGTCCAACATCATCGCGCCGAGCACCGCATTCGGCTTTTCGGGGAGCGCGGCCAGCGCGGCAGGGGAGATCTCAGTTTCAGCGTTGCCCAGCGCGGCCACGCCCAGCGCGTTGGCCAGGCGTTTGGCGGGGTCGATGGTGCAGACGATGGAGCGGGTGCCCCGCACCGCCTGATGCAGCGCGATGGCCGCCGAGACGGTGGTCTTGCCGACGCCCCCGGGGCCTACGCACACCACCACCTCACGCTGGTGCAGCAGGGCGTCGAGCGTCATCGACCGGCCTCGAACAACGGCGCCAGGCCGAGGCCAAAGGCTGTGAGGTGAGTGGCGCTCAGGGGCGCGTCCCACGAACGTGGCAGCTCGCACGTTGGCAGCTCCAGTTGCCGCAGGCGTTGGCGGGCCTCGACGGTTCGTTGAGCCGCCTCCTCGCGGGCTTCGATGATTCGCTGCGCGCGGTGGGTAAGGGCTTGCGCTGCGATGGCCAGTTCGTCGCGTGACAGGCGGGGCGCTACCGCGCCGTTGAGCACGACCCCCTGTGAGATCAACCCGACGCGGCTCCTGAGCGCGGCCGAGAGCTCAAACGTCTCGTTCACGGGCAGCTCTTCGGGAAGCGCGACCAGCAGCGTGGCGGTGACGGCCGCGTCTTCCAGCACGTCGCGCATCCAGGTGGCGTCGTTTGCCAGCGGGCCCGGCGGCACCGTGTCGAGGAGGACGCGGGGAATGGAGAGGAACGACAGCGCGTGCCCGGTGGCCGGCGCGTCGACCACCACGCGATCGTAGATCGGGGCGCCGTCGCGGCGCTCGTTGACGAGGTAGAGAATCTTGCCCAGGAGCACCAGCTCGTTCAGCGAGGGCACGAAACGAAGAAACTTCCGGACCATCGCGTTCTCGAAGACCGCCCGGTACAGGCGCTCAATCTTCAGCTTCATCAGCGCGTACTCGCGCAGCGCTTCGTGCGGACGCACGTTGAGCGCGAAGAGGTTCTTTTCGACCTGCGCCAGGTCGGCCGTGGCCGGTGGGTAGCCGAACAGCGCCATCGCCCGGGGCGCGGTGTTCACTTCACACAGGAGCGTCTTGTGCCCCTGGTCCGCGAAACGACGGGCGAGCGCTGACGCGACGGTCGTTTTCCCGACGCCGCCCTTGCCAGTGACAATGAACAACCGTTGCGAGGAGAACACTGCGGCAGCCACGGCGGCGCACCTTGACACGGCGCGCGCTCGAGATCACCATCTGCCCACGATGGCCAACTCGAAAACGCCGCTGGGGCGACTGCTCAGCACCGGCGAGGCGCAGCTCGGAAAGATGTTGGAGATGGTCATGTCCAACCCCGCCTTCGTGGCGCGCCTGCAGAAGGCGGTGGTGGGGTCGCTCAAAGCAAAGGGGTTCTTGGACCAGAGCCTGCGGGCGGCGCTGAAGGCTGCGAACCTTCCCTCGACCGCCGATGTGAAGCACTTCCGCCAGCGCCTGGATGAGTTGGACGAGGCCATGACGGCGCTCGACCAGAAGCTCGACGTGTTGCTCGGGGCCGACGAGAAGTAGCGGTTACCGGCGCTTCTCTTCCAGCGCGGTGACCTTCTTCTCGATCGAGTCGATGCGCTGAATCAGCGTGTTCAGGTCGCGTCCCAGGGCGGGCAGGTTTCCCACCACGCTCTCGATCACCACTTTCACGCGCTCGTCGACCCGCTTCTGCCACTCTTCGAACATGCGCTGCGAGGTTCGAACGAAATCGGCGGGCGTGTTGCCCGGGGGCTCGGCCGGCGCTGCCTTCTCGGCCTCTTCACGGCGGAGCAGCTTGTCCAGGCGCGACTCGGCGCCCTCGCGAATCGACTGCACGCGCGGGCCAACCTCGGTCTTGAAGAATTCGCTTAGCGATTCGCCCGGTTGGCGGATGATTTCGCGCAGGAGCCCCAGGGGCATCTGGCTCTTCTTCTTCTCTTCTTCGAAGACGATCTGCGCCAGGGTGACGTTGGTGAGGTCTTCTTTGGTTCGGTTGTCGACGATTTGGACTTCCACGCCCTGCTTCACCATTTCGGCGATTTCTTCGAGCGTGACGTATCGACTCTCGACGGTGTCGTAGAGTTTGCGGTTGGTGTACCGCTTGATGACCTTCAGCTCTTTTCCCGCGTGGGGGTCTTGGGCGTTCATGGAGCAAATACGCAATGACGCGCTGCGCCCAATGCGAATACCATCGGGCCCGGAAGGCGGCAAGCGAAGGGAATGAGGACGGTTAGTCTGGAGCGCCACGGGACGGCATGATCATCACCTGCGAGAAGTGCGCGACGCGCTTCAAGATTCCAGACGACAAGGTCACCGCGAAAGGGGTGAAGGTGAAGTGCGCCAAGTGCGCGCACACCTTCCGCGTGGCCGCTCCCGGCGCTGAAGGGGAGGCGAGCTCCCCACCGGTGCCGTCGGCGCCGCCGGCGCCAGCTCCGGCCCGGGCCGCCCCGCCGGCGAAAGGGGGCCTGGCGCTGCCCAAGAAGGCACCCGCTGCCCCTGCCATGGCGCCGTCGGCCATGGACCCGTTCGCCCAGTTTGGGCCCACGCCGACCGCGCCGCTTCCTGAGCAGACGCGCCAGGCGAAATTCGAGCTGGGCATCGAAGCCTCGAAGTTGCCTGACCTCGACGCCAGTCCGAAAGGCGCCAACCTGTTCGAGATCGGTGGCGATGACCCGTCGGCGTTCGAAGCGCCCACGCGGATCGCGCCATCGCCCGTGAAGTCGCCAGCGGCGAAGCCCGCGGCGAAACCGGCGCCGAAGCCAGAACCCGCCAGGGCGGCGCCCGGGGCGTTTGACCTTTCGTCGCTGGTGCCCGAGGCCCCGCCGCCGCCGGGTCCGGCCGCTGGGGCGAGCCCGTTTTCATTCGATCTGGGACCGCCTCCGCCCGGACCCGCACCCGCCGCCGCGGCGCCGAACCTCGAATACGACTTCTCGTCGCTGTCCGCGCCGGCACCCTCACCCCCCGCGCAGGCCCCCTCCAAACCCGCGGTGCAGCCGGGCTTTGAGTTCGCGCTGGAGGAACCGCCACCGCCAGCGGCGCCGCCGAGCGGGCCAGCGGTGCCCGACTTTCAGGCTCCGGTGATGCCGCCGCCTGCTCCCTCGAAACCCGCCACAGCGCCGGTCGCCGCAGCCGCCAAAGCCGAACCCGGGCGATTCGATCTCGATGAGCCGACCGAGAACGCCAGCCCCGGCTTCGCCTCGGCCGGGCCGATGATCGATCCATTCGGGAACATGGATCTCGACGCGCCGTCGCTTGGAGGGGAGGGCGGTGCCTCGGTCGAAGCCCGCGGGGAAGATCTGTTCGGCGACGGAGGCGCGGCCGAGTCACTCTTTGGCGCAGCGGCCCCCAAAGCGGCGAAGGCCACCAGGCCGGCCCCCACCGCCCCCGCGCCGTCGGGAGGCCGGTTCGACGACGATGGCCCGACCGAACAGGCCGCGCCGTCGAAACTGGCCGCGCCCCCGCCACCGACGAACTCTTCGCGCGTGAGCGGCACCGCCGTGGCACGGATTGCCCTCAAGTCGGTGCCCGCCACGCAACTCGCCGCCGGCGGACCGACCGAAGTCGATGTGCCTCGCACCAAGTCCGGCTCGATGCCCAGCCTCGGCGCGCCGCAGCGTCGGCTCCGCGTGGTGGTGAACGCCGTCATGGGGGTGGTGCTGGCGGGCGCTGTGCTGGGGGCGATTGCCATCATGATCGGTGGTGGCTCGACCGAAGTGCTGGTGCCGACCAAGTGGGGCGCCAGCGGGACCGGCGCCTCGGCGCGCGACGTCACCAACGGCATCTACGACACGCAGAGTGGAAAGTCGGTCCTCTACGTTCGCGGTGAGGCCACCAATCAGCTGTCCGGCCCCAAGCGAATTCGCGTCAAAGCCGAACTTCTCGACGGGGATCAGTTGGTCAACTCGTCGGCCGGCTTTGCCGCGGCCGCGCCCACCGTGGAAGACGTCTATCGCGTGGGTTCCAGGTCCGACGTGGAAGCTCTCTCGGCCCGGCTGGAGAAGAAGGCGCCCGAGGTGCCGCCGGGCGCGCACGTGCCGTTCGTTCTCATTTTCAGTGAGTACCCTCCCGACATGAAGGGTCTTCGCGTCAGGGTGACGGCTTCGGCCGACGATGGCGCGCCCCGCGCCAATGAATGAGCTGGAGCGAAATAAGGCGATCATCGAACGCCTCCTGGCGCTGCACCAGGACCCGGATGTGCTGCGCAAGGCCGCGGCTCGCACGCTCGCCCGCCTCCCACCGGTCGAATCCACCCAACTGCTGGAGTCGGTGATTCAGATTTCACGTGAAGGCTGGGAGCCGGCGATTCGGGTGTTGCCAGCGTTCCTCGGGGCCCTGTGGATGGAGGCGGTCGAGATTCCCTACGTGGAGACGCTCCGGCGCGTCGCCGCGCTGCAGGAGTTGCTCGCCACCGAGGCCGTGCTGGGAGCAGGCGCGGCGCAGAAGGAGTACGACGAACGCACCGCCAAGAAGGCCGACGCGCTCATGTTCTCGCAGCCTCTGGGCTACCTGAAACAGAAGGCTCGCCTGACCAAGAACCCCGACGAGCTGGCGCGGCTGGCGGCCAGCTCGGACGCTTCGGTGGTGAAGAACGTTCTTCAGAACCCCCGGCTGACCGAAGACGTGGTGGTGCGCATCGCGGCCCGGCGGCCCGCCCGCCCCGAGCCGCTGGTCGAGATCTGGAAGACGTCGCGTTGGTCCACTCGACACTCGGTGCGGCGGGCCCTCGTCTTCAACCCGTTCCTCCCGATCGAGATCGGGACCAAGATCGTCCCGCTCCTCAACCGAACCGACCTGCGCGAACTCTCCAACGACAAGAAGCTGCACCCGTCGTTGCGCCGACAGGCCGACGTGTTGTTGGAGCGAGACCAGGGGGGCGAGCCCGCGGGTGACGAAGCGCCTCGTGGGCCGTTGCCCCGCGCGTAGCAGGCGTGCGCGCTACGATGGGCGAGACGAGTCGTCCGGGGGCGGGCGGGTGGGGGCTGGAGGGTCCAGCTTCACGTCAATCGCCTTTCGCTCCGCGGCAGCGTCGACGAAGCCCTGCCCGTGGCTCCCCTTCTTGAAGGAGTGCACGAACTTGCCCAGGGCGTTCCCCAGCGCGGCCATGCGCGAGGCCGAAAACACCACCCAGAGGAAGAACGCGAGGACGATCAGCTCGCCGGGACCCAACGTGCCACACATGCGTGCACCTTGTTCGAAGTGATGCAAAGACGCAAATTCAGACCATGAAGCTGTTTGGCCACCGCGGCGCGAGCGCCGATTTTCCGGAGAACACGCTGGAGGCGTTCGAAGGCGCCGTGGTCCAGGGCGCCGACGGCGTGGAGCTCGACGTGATGCGCTGCGGCTCGGGTGAGTTGGTGGTCTGTCATGACGAGTCGCTGGAGCGGCTGGCGGGACAGGGCCTGCGCGTGGGCGAGACCCCACTGTGGAAATTGAAGCGCTGCGACGTGGGCAGCCGGCTCGGGTTTTCGCCCGCCACCATCCCCGAGCTGGGCGAAGTGTTCGAGTTGTTGCCCGCGGAGTTCGAGGTGAACATCGAGCTCAAGTGCGACACGCTCGACGACCGCGGCCTGGCCGTGGAGGTGGCGAAGTTCCTCAACGCCGATCACTCAGCCGAGCGGGTGATCGTCTCGAGCTTCAACCCGGCCTGCCTGCTGCGCTTCGCTGACCGCGCTCCGGGCGTTCGACGCGGACAGTTGCTCGACCCGGACCGGCCGAGGTTCCGCCAGGAGTCGCTGTGGACCCGGCTCACCTCGAACTATTCGATCCACCCGCCCAACGTGTGGTGCGACGAGGCCTCGGTGGCCCGCTGGAAAGCGGCGGGGCTGGCGATCGCCACCTGGACGGTCGATGACGCGGTCGAGGCGCGGCGGCTGGAGTCGCTGGGGGTCGACGTGGTGATGACCAACAAGCCCGGGGCGTTGCGGCGCGCGCTAAAAATCCAGCCCGATCGTTGAGTTGATGGCCAGCACGCCCGCGACGTCGGTGGTGGTGCCCGCCGCGTCCTTGAACTGCCCGAGGAGCGCGTAGGAAATCTCGGCGCCGACCTGGAGAATGCCGCCGATGAAGCGGAACCCGCCGTAGAAGCGGTGGTGTGAATTCTCAAACGGGCGGACCTGTTCGAACACGTAGATGTCCGTGAACTGATCCGTGGTGACCTCGGCGGCGGCCAAGCCCCGGCTGGCGCGGAAGTCGACCGTGGAGGTCCCGGCGCCGCTGAAGACGATGTTCCAACCGGCGTACGGGGTGAGGGTGATCATCCCCGCCAGGGCGAACTGCTTGCCGATGGAGACGTCGATGCCGCCGGCGACGAGGTCGAAGTTCCGGCTGTTCATCAACTTGGAGACGTGGGCGCGAACGCTCACGTCGGGCACGTAGACGAACCCTTCGCTCAACGCCCAACGCAGCTCGCCCGTCATCAGCCACATCCGGCTCTTCTGAATCCAGCCCGTGCGGGCCCCGAGCTCGAACGAAAACGGCAGCCCCTTGCGCAGGTGGAGCGAGGGCAGCAACAGGGGTGGGGTGTACGCGCGCGTGGTGGGGAGCGCGGCGTTGCCAAACGTCAGCACCGACAACTCGGCCCCGATCATGAAGCCTGAGGCCCCCAGCGTCTCCGCCGGCATCAGGCTGGTCGAGGTGATGGCCGCGCCCATCTGTCGAATGAAGGCCCGGAACTTGTTGTTGGCGCCCGGCGCGTAGGTGAGGCCCGCGGGGTTGGGGTTGCCGAAGGTGGAGATATCGAAGTCGTACTCGTCCGCGAGCGCCGGCATCGACGCGCACACCAGGCCCACCAGACTCCATCGCGTCAGTCCGCGCATCGAGGTACGACGCTACCTTTCGCGTTCAGGCCCGGCAACAAAACGCCAGTGCCTTGGCGCTACTGCCGGGGCTGCGGTTTGGCCGCGGGGTCGACCTTCTCCGCCACCGCCGCCGCGCGGCGTCGCACCACCACCGTCTTGCGGCCGGCGAAATCCTGGCTCTCGCGGGCCACCACGGTGACGTAGTTGTTCCCCTCTTTGAGGGGAAACTCGGTGGTGAACTTGAGCGAGGGGTCTTCGGTGGGGCCCCGCGCTTTGAAGAAGACCTTCTGATCGTTGACCATCACGTAGGCGTCGATCAGCTCAGGGTTGGCCACCACGGCCGAGAGGGTGAACTTCTCGGCGCTGGACACCGCTGCGCCTTTGGCCGAGTCGACGTTCAAGGCGATCGTGGGCGGCACGCGCACCGGGCTGAACTCGAGGTCCTTGGGTGGCGTGGTCTTCTGCCCTTTGGCGTCTTTCACCCGGTCGGTCTTCACGAAGGCGAAGCGGTCGGGCTCGAGCTCGACGCGGGCGAAGGTGCTGCCCACCGCCAGCTCGTTCAGCACCAGCGGCTTGACGGTCCTGGCCATTGGCTTTCCGTCGGGCGCGGCGGAGGCGTACAGGTCGGTCTTCTCCGCCACTCGCACCGCACCCTTGTGGGGATCGAAGGCGATGGGGGGCGCGGCGTCGTCCGCCACCGGGAGCTCCAGCTTGTCGCTGGCCACCTCCTCAATCGGCTCGTCCACGATCACCATGCGCAGCGCGGCCGATTTGCCCTTGAAGCCCTTCTTCACCTCCAGCTTGAAGCGGGCCTGCCGGGTTTCGCCCGGGGCAATCTCGCCGATCTTCCAGCGGCCCTTCTCGATGAACGCGTTGGCGTCGCCGACGTTCTTGATGCTGGCGAAGGTGTCGAGCGCGCGGCCCGGCCCCACGTTGGTGACGTTCACCACCAGCCAGAACGATTCGCCGCGCTGAATGAGGCCGTCGCCGTTGCAGGTCGCGCAGTCGTCCACCACCTGGGTGCCCCAGGCGAACGACGGCCGCGGAAGCTCGACCACATCGACTTCACCCAGCACGGTGTCGGGGAGGGTGCCGGTGTCGTCCTGGAAGTGCACGGTGATGCCATCGCGGCGCGAGAGCCAGTCCTTGGGGATCTTGACCGCCACCGGCCAGCTGCGCGTCTCCTGGGGCTTGAGCTTGCCGAACACGAATTCGCGGCGGTCGAACAGCCCGTTGTCGGACTCCGTCCACGCGCGCAGTCGCGAGAGCGGCTCGGTGCCCTTGTTCTCCACCGAGAGCTCCAGCTGCACGGTGTCGCCCGCGGTCAGCTTCTTCTCCGGACCGGGCTTCAACACCCCGACCAGCTCGACCTTCTTGGGGCGATCGCCCTTCGACCAATCGATGTTCAAGGCGCTTACCGCCGCCGCGATGCGGTTCTCTTCGGCGGTGCGCTTGTCGGCCACGAATTGGCGCGCCGATTCGAGCATCTTCAGACGTGACTTGAAGGGGGCCGCCAGGAGCACGTCGCGGGCGAACTGAACCTCGAAGTCCTCCTTGATCTCATCCTGAGTCTCGGCGTCGAGCTGATCGTCGAGCTCTTCATCGGTCGGCGCTTCGATGTCGGTCAGCGGGTGTTTGTCACCCTTGGCCGTCGCCTTGGCCGGGGACGACTTCTTGTCCTTCTCGTCTTTGGCGGCGACCTTCTCTTTCTTCTCGGGCTCGTCCTTCAGGTACTTCAGGCTCTCCGCCGGCTTCTCTCGCACCACCACGTCGTCGCGCTTCTTGGCCGCTTTGTCGTTGGAGGGGTTGCCGAAGTGGTGGTCGAGGTCCGCTTCTCCCATCACCTTCCGTGGGGCGAAGACCTCGATGCGATCTTTGGTCACGCGGGTGGGGACGAGCTCGATGTCCGGAGTGATGCCGACCTCCTGGATCGAGACGTCGCCCGGGGTGAGGTACTTGGCGATGGTGAGCTTGAGGGCGGTGTCGTACGGCGCATCGTACAGCACTTGCACCGAGCCTTTGCCGAAGGTCTGGCGCCCGACGATCAGCGCCCGGTTCAGGTTCTTGAGTGCGCCCGCCACGATCTCCGAGGCGGAGGCGCTGCCGGCGTTCACCAGCACCACGATCGGGTAGAGATCATCGGTATCGTCGTACCGCGCCTTCTTCTCTTCGCGGACCTTGTCCGACAGCCCGACGGTGGCGACGATCGTGCCTTTGCTCACGAACAGGTCGGACAT
>CAZFXD010000028.1:24013-27943 GCA_964522795.1 uncultured Myxococcaceae bacterium | reverse complement strand
CACGCCCGCCGGCTGTACCGAAAAGGCCGCCGCGCCCTGTCTCGCGGCTGGAAGGCGCTCCGGAATTTCGGGGCCCGGCCTTCAGGCGCCAACGGCCGGTTGCCGGCGAGCTCGCTGGTGTCGATTGGGGTGGGCGGACATCGGCTCATCGCGCCGGCCGCCCGAGCGTTCATCGCCATGCGGGCGGCCATGGCCCGCGCGGGAATTCACCTGGGCGTCACCGACTCCTATCGCCCGTACGATGTGCAGGTCCGCCTGGCGAAGCAGAAGGGGTTGTACTCGCGCGGCGGGCTGGCGGCGACGCCGGGAACCTCCAACCACGGCTGGGGCAAGGCGGTCGACGTCAACACCAGCGCCGCCGGGACGGCCTGGCTTCGCGCCCACGCGGCGGCCTACGGGTTTCACACCATTCCCCGCGAACCCTGGCACTGGGAATTCCGCGGCTAGGCCCGGCCCTCCTGACGCGGTGTGACGCGGGGGCGAAAAACCCGTCGCTCCAACGTTCGCGTTTGCTGCCCCGCAGGTAGACTCGAAGCGGGATGACCCTCAAAAACGCGTGTTGGGCCCTGGCTGCGCTGGCCGTGTGCGGCGATGCCTGGGCTGGAAAAGGTCAGTTTCGGTTGAACGTCGTCGACTCCGACTCGGGGACGCCCTTGCCCGGCGTGCTGCTGACGACGACCAACGACATGCGCTTCGTCACCGACATCAACGGGAACGCGACTTTCTTTGAGCCGGGGTTGATGAGCCAGGACGTGTGGTTCACCGTCTCCTACCCGGGCTACCTCCACCCCAACCTCGCCTTCGGCTACCGCGGCCAGGCTGACACCATGATCGACGGCGGCTCGGTGACCATGCGCCTGGTCCGGCAGGCCGACGCCGGGGCCAGAAGCGACGCCGGCAGCGACGCAGGCAACAACGAATCGTTCAAGGCGTTCTTCGGAGCGCCGCCCGTGGATGCATACGTGGCCATGCGCTTCATCGACGCCGAGACCGGGCGCGGCGTGCCCCTGGTGCAGGTGTACGACGGCTTTCACGACTATGTCTCCGACAGCGCGGGCTACGTGGCGTACTACGAGCCCACCTACCCAAACCCCTTTCACGTCTTCACGGTCTCCAGCCCGGGGTACCTGACGCTGCCCGACGCCGGCACGCGGTTGGTCATCAACCCCGACGCGGGCCTGTTGTTCACCTACCCACTCACGCGGGTCAACGTGGCGGAGCGCCTGTACCGGGTGACAGGCCAGGGCATCTACCGCGACAGCGTGCTCCTCGGGTTGCCGACGCCCCTCGCCCAGCCCCTCTTGAACGGCCGGGTCATGGGGTCCGACTCGGTGCTGTCGGCGGTCTACAAGGGGAAGCTGTACTTCTTCTGGGGCGACACCGGGAAACCGGACTTTCCGCTCGGGAATTTTCTCGCCACCGGGGCCCGCGCCAACCTGCCCGATGCGGGCGGGCTCGACCCTGACGTCGGCATCGACCTGCAGTACTTCACCGCCTCGAACGGCTTCGTGAAGGGCGTGGCGCCCCTGCAGCGCACGCCGGGCGTCGGCCCGGTCTGGCTCGGCGGCCTCCAGGTGGTGGTGGGAGACGGCGGCGTTCCGGTGATGCTGGCGACGTACGCCAACGTCAACGGGTTGGCCGGCCTCTACGAGCAGGGCCTCGCCCAGTGGAACGACAGCACGCTCCAGTTTGACCGGCGGGTGGTGTTTCCGGATTCGGGGGCCCCGGACCCGGGCCCGGGCGGGCACCCGTACCCGTTCGCCGCGCCCGACGGCACGCTCTACTCGTACCAGCAGAGCGACGTGCGCGTGGTGGCCAACGCGGCGGCGGTGCTCAACCCCGCCCAATACGAGGCGTGGTCTCCGTTTCTCACCGGCACCACCACCGTCGACCGATATGCCGATGGCGGCATTCACTACGCGTGGCGCAAAGGCTCGAAGACAGTGCCCGACGACGCGGTGACGACCATGCTGCTCGCCAAGTCCGAGATGCTGGAGAAGCAGTGGCTGGCGTCGGAGACGGGGCTCCCCATCATCAGCGGCGGCGGCGTCATCAACTGGAACCAGCACCGGCAGCGCTTCTCGCGCATCATGACCCAGGCGTTCTCGCCCATCTCGATTCTCGGGGAGATTCTGTACGCCGAGGGCGATACGCCCATGGGCCCGTGGGTCTACACCCGCAAGGTGCTGAGCCACCCGCAGTACACGATGTACAACCCGCGCCAGCACCCGTTCTTCGACGAGGCCAATGGCCGCGTCATCTACTTCGAGGGCACGTACACCACCTTCATCTCCGGCGCGCCCAGAGCCACCCCCCGGTACGACTACAACCAGTTGATGCACCGGCTGGACCTCGATGACGCCCGCCTCGCCATGCCGGTCGCCATCTATGACGTGGGCACGGCGGCGGCCTCGCGCTTCAAGACCAAGCGGGGGCTCGCTCCGGGCAACGACAACCCGCGCATCGCGTTTCTGGCCACCGACCGACCGAAGGCCGGCAACGTGCGCGTGGCGATGGAGCGCGGGGCGTGCCGTTCATCCCGCCTGGTGGTGGGCAGCCCCACGTCGACGCCGGCGTTGTTCTACGCGCTGCCGGGCGACTCGGCCGCGCCTGACGCGCTGCCCATCTACGAGTACGAGAACGCCTCGACCGGCGCGCACGTGTATTCGGAAGACCCGTCGCTGGCGTCCGCCGGGTACGTGCGGAGCCCGCAGGCGGTGTTCGCCGTGCACAAGAACCCCATTCGCGTGCCGTTCCCGGTGAGCGAGTACCTGGGCCCCCTGGTGGCGGTCGCCGGCAACGACCAGTGCGTCACCCTGGCGGCCGGCGAGACCATGGCCACGGTGACGCTTGATGGCTCGAGCTCCGTCGGGGCGATTTCGAAGTACGAGTGGACGACGCCCTTCGCCACCGTGGTGGGCAAGACGCCGACCGCCACCTTCCCCGAGGGCGTGCACACCGTCACGCTCACCGTCACCCGCGCCGACGGCGCGACGAGCTCGCAGACGGTGGTGGTCGACGTGGCGACCCTGAACTCCGGCTCTGATGGCGGGCTGCCTCCGGGAGACGGGGGCACGCTGGTCGACGGTGGCACGGGCGGCGGCGGTGGCTCAGGCGGAGGTTCCGGTGGCGCGGGAGGAAACGCCGGCGGCGCTGGAGGCGGGATTTCCACGGGGGGAAACGGCGGTGGAGGTGACACTTCGACGCCGCCCGGTTGCGGTTGCGGGCCCGGTGTGGGCCTCGAAACGCTGTTTTCCCTCGGGGCGGCGCTCGTTTTCCCTCGGCGCAGACGGCAGCGCGATCGGAATTGCAAGCGGAATTTTTGAATTCTCCCTCGGGGAATCGTTCCGAAGGGGCTTTTCTTCCTCGGAGCGTCTGCTATCAATCGCCGCGGTTCTCACGACGAGACCGCTAAATGACCCCAATTCCGGGGGAGGAGATACACGAATGGCCGCGAAGAAGACTGTTGCGAAAAAGGGTGGCGCGAAGAACTCGGCGTTCATGAAGCCGATGCAGATTTCGGAGACGTTGGCCGAAGTGATCGGCAACAAGCCGATGCCGCGCACGGAAGTCACCTCGAAGATCTGGGCCTACATCAAGAAGAACGGTCTCCAGGACACGAAGAACCGCCGCAACATCAACGCTGACGACAAGCTCAAGGCTGTCTTCGGCGGCAAGAAGACGGTCACGATGTTCGAGCTGACCAAGTACGTCTCCAAGCACCTGAGCTGAGAAGTTTCGGTTCAACGTCTTTGTCGTAAAGAAGGGCTCGCCGGAAACGGCGGGCCCTTTTTGTTTGCCCCAAACACCGCACGACCCCGCGCGTCATTTTCGATAGAAGCAGCGCGTCTTGAGCTCTTCGCCCCGCGCCACGCCTGGAGTCCCGTACCCCCTGGGCGCGCACTACGACGGGCGCGGCACCAACTTCGC
>CAZFXD010000028.1:0-23913 GCA_964522795.1 uncultured Myxococcaceae bacterium | reverse complement strand
GTGGTGGTCTCGGAGGACTTCGACTGGGCGGGTGAGCGCCGCCCCGAAATCATCTGGCGCAAGACCGTGCTCTACGAGCTCCACGTCAAGGGCTTCACCGCGCGCCACCCCGCTGTGCCGCCTGAGCAACGCGGCACCTACCTGGGGCTCGCGCACCCGGCGGTGCTGGAGCACCTGACCAATCTGGGCGTGACCAGCGTGGAGTTACTCCCGGTGCACGAGCGGGTGAGCGAAGGGTTCCTGCTCGAGCGCAAGTTGAACAACTACTGGGGCTACAACACGCTCGGGTTCTTCGCGCCCGACCAGCGCTTCGCGTCGTCGAAGGCGCCGGGCGCGGCCGTGCACGAGTTCAAGACCATGGTGAAGGCGCTCCACGCCGCCGGCCTGGAAGTCATCCTCGACGTGGTCTTCAACCACACCTGCGAAGGCAACCACCTGGGCCCAACGCTCTCGTTTCGCGGGCTCGACAACACCACCTACTACTGGCTTGATGCGCAGGAGCCCGCCCGGTACATCGACTTCACGGGCTGCGGAAACAGCCTCGACGTCTCGCACCCCCAGGTCTTGAAGCTGGTCCTCGACTCGCTGCGGGCGTGGGTCACCGAGATGCACGTGGACGGGTTTCGCTTCGACCTGGCCACGGCGCTGGGGCGCACGGGCGAAGGCGCCTTCGACCGGAACGCGGCCTTCTTCCAGGCCATCAACCAGGACCCGGTCATCTCCCGCGTGAAGCTGATTGTCGAGCCGTGGGACCTCGGGCCCGAGGGCTATCGCCTGGGCAGCTTCACCCCGCCGTTCGCGGAGTGGAACGACCGGTACCGCGAGACCGTGCGCCGGTTCTGGCGAGGCGACGAGCGACAGGCCGCCGAGGTCGGGTACCGCCTCACCGGGTCCTCCGACCTGTTCAAGACGTCGGGGCGGCGGCCCACCGCCTCCATCAACTACGTGGCGTGCCACGACGGCTTCACCCTGCACGACCTCGTCACCTACAGCTCAAAGCACAACCAACTGAACGGCGAAGACAACAACGACGGCGCCAGCGAGAACCACGCCTGGAACTGCGGCGCCGAGGGCGAGACCAACGACCCGGTGGTGAAAGAGATTCGCGAGCGCCAGAAGCGGAACTTCATGGCCACGCTCTTCCTCTCACATGGCACGCCCATGCTGGGCGCCGGTGACGAGCTGGGCCGCACCCAGTGGGGCAACAACAACGCCTACTGCCAGGACAACGACATCTCCTACGTCGACTGGACGCTGGACGACTCCAAGCGGGCCCTGCTCGAGTTCACGCGCCGCTGCGTGCGCCTGCGCAAGGAACAGCCGGTGCTGCAGCGCCGGAACTTCTTCCTCGGCGCCACTCTGGACGACTCCCGCTTCCGCGACCTGGTGTGGTTTCGCCCCGACGGCCACGAGATGCAGTCAGAAGACTGGGCGCTGCCCTTCGTCCGTTGCCTGGGCATGTTCCTCGGCGGTGACGCCATCGCCACCCGCGAGCCCACGGGCGACAAGCTGAAGGGTGACAGCCTGCTGGTGTACCTGAACGCCCACCACGAGGCCCTCGAGCTCTCGCTCCCTCCGCGCGCCTGGGGCGAAACGTGGGAGGTGTTGTTGGAGACGGCGGCGCCCGCGTCCCAGGTCCGCCGCGTTCCGGCCGACGCGAAGTTCAGCCTGCCCGCGCGCTCGCTGGTGGTGATGCGACAGGTTCAGAGCTGACGCCTGGGTGAGCTGCAGAAAGGCCGAGCGTGGCCTGGGCGCGGCGTGCGCTAGCTGCCGGCCGCGGGGCGATGGGCCCGGTTGAAACGAATCGACGACCAGAGCGACAGTCCGATGAAGCCCGCGCCGATGGAGCCGGTGATGACGTCGGGCACTTCAATCAGGGTCCCCATGAGCATGATGAGCGCCAGCGCGCCAATGGCGTAGAAGGCGCCGTGCTCGAGGTACCGGTAGGAAGCGAGCGTGCCCTTGTCGACCAGCATGATGGTCAGGCTTCGGACGAACATCGCGCCGATGCCGAGTCCGATGGCGATGACAAACAGGTTGTTGGTGAGCGCGAAGGCGCCGATGACGCCGTCGAAGCTGAACGTGGCGTCGAGGACGTTGAGGTAGAGAAAGCTGGCGATGCCGGCGCGGCGCGCGTCGTGCCGGGCGCCCTCGTCGGGGGCCATCACCGCGCCGATGCCGTCGACCCCGATGAAGGTGACCAGGCCGAACACGCCGGCCACGAGAAACTCCAGCGCCTCTGGCGCGGCGAAGGCGCGGGAGAAGGCGTACAGGCCCAGGAGCGTGACGCCCACCTCGATGGCCTCGAAGCGACCCAGCGAGGAGAGCCTCTTCTCGAGGACGGCGATCCAGTGAATGTCCTTCTCCGCGTCGAAGAAGTACTTGAGACAGACCATGCCGAGGAAGGAGCCGCCGAACGCCCCCAGCGGCACGTGGGCGCTGTGAATCAGCCGCGCGTATTCGTCGGGTTCGAACGTGGCCAGGCGCACCGCCTCGATGGGCCCGATGTGGGCCACCACGCTCACCACGACCAGGGGGAACACGAAGCGCATGCCGAAGACGGCGATGCCCATGCCCCAGGTGAGAAAGCGCTGACGCCAGACCGGGGCCATGTCCTGCATGACCGAGGCGTTGACCACCGCGTTGTCGAACGAGAGCGAGACTTCCAGCAGCGCCAACATGGCGGCGATGAAGACGGTGGCGGCGACGCCGGCGGCCGTGGCGTGCAGGTACCAGCCGAGCGCGGCGGCGAGGCCGAGGCCCACGACCGTCACCACGATGGAGCCTTTGAAGAAGTGGAGGTTGCCGCTCATGGTGTCGAGGTCAAAAGTGGAGAGCGGCCCGCGGCGCCCGGAGGCGGGGAGTATGCAAGCCGAACCTGAGGGCGGCAACGACTCTTGCAGCGACGCTTCGCGCTACGTGCCTGATCCCTCCGGCTTGAATTCGCTCTAGAGTCGCCGGCGCTTTGACTTCCGACGCGACCACCGAGGGCATTCGAATCGAGGTGCGCCCCGCGTACTGGGCCGACAAGAGTCAGCCCGAAAACCAGCAATACGCCTTCACCTACACGGTGAAGATTTCGAACGTCGGCACCGAGAGCGCGCTGCTCAAGGCCCGTCACTGGCTCATCACCGACGCCAACGGGCGCACTGAGGAAGTGAAGGGTGAAGGGGTGGTGGGCAAGCAGCCGCAGCTCAAGCCGGGCGAGAGCTTCGAGTACACCAGCTGGGCGATGCTGAAGACGCCGCACGGCGCAATGCGCGGCACGTACTTGATGGTGCGGCCCGACGGGACCACCTTCAAGGCGACCATCGCCGAGTTCGGGCTGGCGCTGCCCAACGCGCTCAACTGAAGGTCAGCCCGGCCCTACGTTCTTCAGCGCTTCGCGAACCGACAGCGGCGAGAGACGGGCGCGGTGCGCCTTCACGTAGCGCTGCACCAGCGCCGGACGCGTCCACGCCACGTTGCGCAGCGCCCAGCCGATGGCCTTTCGCAGAAAGAACTCCTTCGAATCGAGCGCCGGCTCGATGACGGCCTCCAGCAGGGCGAAGTCCTCACGGCCACGGCGTGCCAGCTGCGAGATGATGGCCGCGCGCCGCAGCCACAGGTCGTCGCTCTTCGACCAGGCGAGCATGCGGGCTCGCATGGGACCGGGGAAGGCGTCGTGCAAGGGCCCCAGCGCGTGCCCCGCCACCTCGTCCACCAGGTCCCACCACGCGCCGGTGACGATGAGCCAGCGGTAGAGCGGCAGGGCGGCCAGGGTCTGAAAGCGCCGGGTGGAGCGCTCCTTGAGCAACGCCAGCGCCACGTAGCGCTCCTCCCGCACCCGGGCGGAGCCGTACAACGTGCGCACGGCGCGGATGAACGCCGCGGCCGAGTCGAAGGTGACGTCACGAAAGCTCTGTCGCGCGAGCCGCCGCACCGCGGGCATGGGCACGCCGGCGTAGGGTAGGGGCGACTTCATGTACGCCTGCATCTGCCGCGCGCGATTGGCGTCGCCGCGGGCCCGGAGCTCAAGGCGAATGTGTCGCTGCAGCGCGGCCAGGGCGGAAGGCGTCACGGCGCGAACTGTACGCCGAAAATGAAAACGCCCCGGGCCATTGCTGGACCAGGGCGCCTCACATCAGGTTGCAGCGAAGACTAGGCCGCGCGAGCGCGAGCCTGCTTCCCCGCCGTGACGTAGCCACGGTAGTCGGCGTAGTTGTCCTTCAAGTCCGTCGGGAGCGACTTCGCTTCGGCGTACGAGAGCAGGCCGTTGTCGTTCTTGTCGGCCGTGTAGCCGGCGATGGCCACGTACTTGGTGTACGCCTTCTGGAGTTCCTTCGCCGTCACCACGCCGTTCTCCTGGGCGCGGACGCGGAAGTTCTCGAAGTTGTCGCGCAGGTCCTTGGGCAACTTCTTCGCTTCTGCCTTGGTGAGGAAGCTGTTGCCGTCCTTGTTGGCCTTGGCGATTTCCTTCTTGATGTACGAGTTGCTCTTGGAGATGAACTTCTTCACGGTCAGGGTGGTCATGGTCTTCGTCCTTTGTGGGTTGTTGGTTGGTGGTGGGTGGTTCAGCGAATGGTGAAGGCGTCGGTCTGGAATTTTCGGAAGTTCTTGAAGTTGTCCTTCAAGTCGGTCGGCAGGTATTTCGCTTCGGCCTTGGAGAGAATGCCGTTGCCGTTCTTGTCGGCCGCCTTCACGTTCACCGCGAGGTAGGCCACGTAGTTCTTCTGGAACTTCTTCACCGAGACGACGCTGTTGTCCTGCGCGCCAAACCGGTGCGCGGTGAAGTTGTCCTTGAGGTCCGTCGGAAGGCGGCGCGCTTCAGTCTTGGTGAGGTACGGGTTCTTGTCGCCGTTGGCCTGGGCGATGGACTTCGCCATGTACGCCGCGCTCTTCGAAATGAACTCTGAGACTTTCACTGTGGTCATGCTCGTTCTCCGTGAGAAGTAGGTTGGACGCGCACATTGTCGGAGGTGCCCCGGCGAAGTTGCGTGGAGTGGATCGCAAATGCGCGTTTTCTCACGGCGTAAGAAACGCACGTCGGGCCGGACCGTCGCTCCGGGAGCCAGGCGGAAGGGCCGGTCAGACGCGTCGCGAGGTTACAGTCGGTCAGATCTGCGGCGTGTGGTGCGCGGCCCGCTGCAGGCGGTCGGCGACGGCGCGACCGAGGCCCAGCGTGGGAGGCACCGAAGCCACGATGAGCTCGACGCCGGCTTCGTCCAGCTCGCGCAGCGCGGCGTAGAGAGAGCGGGCCTCTTCGGCGAGGTCGCCCGAAAGTCGCCGCACGCGCACCTCGGGCGGGAGCGACAAGGCCTTACGAGACAGCACGCCCACGCGAAGGCGCTCGGCGCGCTCCCGGGCCACGCGCTCCAGCTCGGCCTCGGGCACGAGCAACAGCCCCGCGCGTGGCGCGTAGTGGGCGGCCAACATTCCCGGCGCGCGGTGCGACGAGGCGTCGGGCGAGCGCAGCGGCCCGCCGAGGCACCGCTCGATGTCTTCGGTGGCCAGGCCGCCCGGCCGCAGCAGCACCGGGGACGCCGTCGTCACGTCGACGATGGTCGACTCCACGCCGACGGCGCAGGGGCCGCCGTCGAGCACGCACGCCACGGCCGCGCCGAGGTCCGCGCGCACGTGCGCCGCGGTGGTGGGGCTGACGTGGCCGAAGCGATTGGCGGAGGGAGCGGCCACGCCACCGCCGAACCGGCGCAACACCTCCAGCGCCAGCGGGTGGGCGGGCACGCGGAGCGCGACCGTGTCCTGGCCCCCGGTGACGGCGTCGGAGGCGAGCGCGCTTCGCTTCACCACCAGGGTGAGCGGGCCTGGCCAGAAAGCCCCGGCCAGGGCACGCGCGGGCGCGGTGAGGTCGACCGCCCAGGCGTCGAGCGCGGCGGCGTCGGCCAGGTGCACGATGAGGGGGTGTGACGACGGGCGGCCCTTCACCTCGAAGATTCGCCGCACGGCCAGCTCGTTCGAGGCGTCAGCGCCCAGGCCGTAGACCGTCTCCGTGGGCAAGCCGACGAGCTCACCCGCCCGGAGCGCGCGCACGGCGTCTTCCACGCCGGGGGAATGAGGGGGGCCCGCCATCTGTTTGTCTTCGCTCGACTTTCTTGACAGCGCAAGCCCCATCAAGGAATCAACGCCCGCCCATATGATCAGAGTGAACGAGCTGACGAAGTACTACGGCGACCACGCCGCGATTCGAAATCTCACCTTTGACATCGAGCGCGGTGAGGTCATCGGGTTTCTCGGGCTCAACGGGGCGGGCAAGTCGACCACGCTCAAGATTCTGGGGTGCGTGTTGTCGCCGACCTCGGGCGCGGTCTCCATCGACGGCTTCGACGTGGCGACCAACCCGCACGAAATTCGAAAGCGCATCGGGTTTCTGCCCGACACGCCGCCGCTCTACGACGAGATGTCGGTCGGGGAGTACCTGGCCTTCGTCGCCAAACTCCGCGGCGTGCCCACGCCGAAGGTGGCAGCCCTGGTGTCCGACGCTGAAAAGAAGACGGGGCTCATCGAGGTCCACAACGCACCGGTCGCGTCGCTCAGCCACGGCTACCGCCAGCGCGTCGGTGTGGCGCAGGCCATCGTGCACCAGCCGAAGTTGCTCATTCTCGATGAACCGACCTCGGGCCTGGACCCGGTGCAGATCGTGGAAATGCGCGAGCTCATCCGCTCGCTCAAGGGAGACCACACGATTCTCGTCTCCAGTCACAACCTCCCGGAGATCAGCCAGGTGTGCGACCGGCTCCTCGTCATCTCCCAGGGGGAGATCGCCGCGCAGGGGAGCGAAGAAGAGCTGGGCAAGAAGTTCGGGGTGGGCGCGGTCGAGCTCGACGTCCGCGGCGACCTGGAGAAGGCCCGCGCTGTCGCGGCCGAGGTGCCCACCGTGACGCACGTGAGCGTGACGGTGCAGCCCGACGGCGCCGTGCGCCTGGTGGTGGCGGCGGCGGGCGACGTTCGCGGCGCCCTCACCCGGGCGATGGTGAACGCCGGCTTCGAGGTGGTTCGTCTCGAGCGCGCGGCGTCGCGGCTGGAGCAGATCTTCCTCAACCTCGCAGCGACTCCGGAGGCGAAGTCATGAGAGCGATGCTGCTCATCGCCGGGCGCGAATTGTCGGCGTACCTCCGCACCATGTCGGGCTACGTGATTATCGCGGCCGTGCTGTTCGTTCAGGGGCTCCTCTTCAACGCCTTCGCGCTGCAGGGCACGGCCATCACCTCGTCGCAGGCGCTGGGCAGCTTCTTCTACCTGTCGACCGCCTTCACCATGATCTGCTCGGTGCTGCTCTCGATGAGATTGCTCTCCGAGGAGCATCAGACCGGCACCATCGCGCTGCTCTACTCCTCGCCGGTGCGCGACGTGGACATCGTGGTGGGAAAATTCCTGGCCGGGCTGGCCTTCCTCTGCGTGTTCTTCCTCGCGTCTTTGTACATGCCGATCATGCTCGCGATGTACGGCAAGGTCTCGGTGGGTCACATCGCGGCGGGGTACTTCGGCCTCTTCCTGCTCGGCTCGGCGTGCATGGCCATCGGGACCTTCGGCTCGGCGCTGACGCGGAGCCAGGTGCTGGCGGCAATCTTGTCCGCGGTGATGGTCGCCTCGCTGGTGGTGGCGTGGCTGGCGGCGCGCGCCACGGAGCAACCGCTGACCGACGTCTTCAGCGCGCTCGCCGTCTACGGGCATTACCGGCCGTTCGAGCAGGGGCTCGTTCACCTGCGCCACGTCGTCTACTTCGTCCTGGTGACGTTCGTGGCCTTGTTCGCCGCCACGCGCGTGGTTGAAGCGCGGAGGTGGAAGTAGCCATGCGCTGGAAGAGCTCCTTCGTGAGTGGGTTGGCGGTGCTGGGCCTGGTGCTCCTCTTCGCGGGCGAGCGCGTGGTGGGGGGCGGCACCTGGGAGTACGTGCTCTCGTTCGGCGGCCTGGCGGTGTTCGTGGCGGCCCTCAAGTGGCGCGGCTGGCGCTGGCTCAAGGCGCGCGGCGAGGTGAAGTTCGTCGAAGGCGTGCTCCTGGCGGTGACCGTGGTGCTCCTGGGCGCCGTCGTCCTCTATGGGTTCACCTCGTCGGCGTGGACGTGGCTGATGGGCACCGCGCTCTCGCAGACCTCGCCCAGGGCCAACGGCGTGCTCACGGTCTTGTGGCCGGCCCTCAGCTTGGCGTTGATTCCCCTGCTCCTGGTGGAGCTCGCCTACGCCTCCGTCGGGAGCGCTGAACATGTAGAGAAGGGGCGCATCGTCGACGCCGCGTATTCGGGCGTCGGGGTGGGCTGTGCGCTCATCTTCGCCTTCGCCACCCAGTACGTGGCGTCGGAGCGGGACGCCAGGGTCGACCTCTCCTATTTCCGCACCGCGAGGCCGGGCGAGGCCACCCGGAACCTGGTGCGCTCGCTCGACGAACCGCTCACCATCACCACCTTCTTCCCGCCCGCCAACGACGTGGCGGAGCAGGTGGCGGCGTATTTCGACGACATCAAGGCGGAGTCGAAGAACCTCAAGTTGGAGCGGCTGGACTTTGCGCTCGAGCCGAAGCGCGCCAAGGAGCTCGGCATCGCGTCCAACGGGGCGATTGTGATTTCCAAAGGCGAGCGCCGTGAGACCGTCACCCTGGGGCTGGAGTTGGAGCGCGCGCGGCCGCAGCTGCGCAGCCTCGATCAGGACGTGCAGGCCAAGCTGGTCGGCGTGGCCCGGTCGAAGAAGACCATCTATTTCACCTCGGGGCACGGGGAGCGCACCGAAGACCCCATCAACGCGAGCGACCAGCGGCCGACCATCGCGTCCATCAAGTCGCTCTTGCGCCGGCAGAACTACGAGCTGAAGTCGCTCAGCACCGCCGAAGGTCTCGCGGTGGACGTGCCCAAAGACGCGGCGGCGGTGATGATTATCGGCCCGCAGCAGCCGTTCTCAGAGGCCGAAGCAAAGACGCTCGAAGCCTACGGGCGGCGCGGCGGTCACCTGTTCGTGGCGCTGGACCCGGAAGCCGGGCAGCCCTTCACCGAGTTGTTGAAGCCGCTCGGGTTGACCTTGTCCACCACCCAGCTCGCCAACGCCACCGTCCACGCCCGCAAGTCCGGGTCACCCGCGGACAACGTGATTCTGGTGACGAGACAGTTCTCCTCGCATGCGGCGCTCTCCACCGCGAGCCGCGCCGGCTTTCCCGTAGCGCTCCTCGGCGCTGGCGCGGTGGAGGAAGCCAAGGTGCACGACGCCGACGTGAGCATCGACATCTCCGTTCGTGGCGAGAAGGGCACCTTTGACGACGGCAACGCCAACTTCACCTTCGACCCGCCGAAGGAGCAGGAGAAGCTGTGGGGCCTCGGCGCCGCGGTGACGCGACGCAGCCCCAACCACAAAGCGGAAGAAGACCTGCGCGCGTTCGTGCTCGGCGACTCCGACGCGGTGTGCGACGAATTGCTCGCCGCGTCGCCCGGCAACCAGTACCTGGTGCTCGACTCGCTCAAGTGGCTGCTGGGCGAAGAGAAGCTATCGGGTGAAATCAACACCGAGGTCGACGCGCCGCTCTCCCGCACCCGGCAGCAAGACGCGGTGTGGTTCTACGCCACCACCTTCCTCTTCCCCGCTGGCATCGTGGGCTTCGGGGTCTTCTTCTCGCGGAAGCACAAGCGCGGCGCGCGCAAGACGGCGGAGGCGAAGTCATGAAGGCGCAGGGCGCGTTGATTCAAGGCGGGTTGGCGGCGGTGGCGCTGGGCGCGGCGTTCGTCACCTGGCAGCGGCCGGTGGAGCAGGGAAACGAAGAGGCGGTGGTGGTGGTGGACGCGTCCAAATCAACCCTGGAGCGCGTGCACTTCGAAGACGGCAAACGCTTCGTGGACCTCTTCAAGGACAGCGAAGGCCGGCCCATGGTGACGCAGGGGCCGCTCGCCACCGCGGAGCCCGTCGACGCCGGAACGATCGACGCGGGGCAGCTCCCCGACGGCGGCGCGGTGCTCGCCTCGGTGCCTCCGCCTCCGTCGATTCCTCTGCGCACCATGCGCGGCAGCGAATTGGCGAAGAGCGTGCTGGAGCGCTTCGCGCCGTTCAAAGCGCAGCGGGCGCTTGGGGTGCAGTCGGCCGAGAAGCAGAAGGAGTTCGGGTTGCAGGGTCGGGTTCGCGCGCTGGAGTTCCACGTCGGCGGGGCGACGCGGAAGTTCCGCGTCAGCGATGCTTCGGCCGGGTTGTTGGGCACCTACGTGCAGGACGTGAACGACCAGAAGGTGTTCCTGCTCACCTCGGGCGCGCTGGCCGAGCTGGACCCCAACGGTCAGGCCCTGATTGAGCGAAAGCTCCACACCTTCCGTCTCTCGGAGGCGGACGAATTCACCGTCACCCAGGGCTCGAAGTCGAAGACGTACCTGGTCAAAGACGCGGACATTGCTCAGACGGTGAAGATCGCACCCAAAGAAGCGCCCGACAAACCGGATGAGTTCGTGCGCAACTGGCACGACAAGGTGTGGCAGCGGCTGATCGTGACTGAAGTGCTGGGGCAGGGCGAAGCGCCGACGGCGGGAACCCCGCAGGTCCAATTCCGGGTGGAGTACACCTTCCGCGGAAGCAAGAAGGGGTGGGTCGAACTCGCCACCGTGGGGGAGAGCATGTTCGCCCGGAGCGAGAACACCGCGGGGTGGGTGGCGCTGCACACCGGCGGCACGGACCTGCTCACCGAAGCGAAGAAGGTCGTGGGCGGTCTGTAGCCGACCGGCCGGGGCACGTTCTGCGGTTCAGCCCGAGCGTGGCTCGCCGCTCACCCTGTACTCGCCCGTGCGCGAGGGCGGCGCCCCCAGCTCGCCGTGCGCGGAGCGCGGCGGCAGACGGACGACGAAGGTCGTGCCCACTCCCTCTTCACTCTCGACCGCCAGCACGCCGCGGTGCTCGGCCACGATGCTGGCGCTGATGGAGAGCCCCAGCCCCGTCCCCTTGCCGCGTGGCTTGGTGGTGAAGAAGGGCTCGAAGATGCGCTTCTTCACCGCGTCGGGCATGCCCGGCCCGGTGTCCGCGACCCGCACGAAGACGCCTCCGTCGTCGGCCGCGAGCCCGGTGGAAACAGAGAGGCGTCGGGTGTTCGCCCCCTCCATCGCCTGCCCTGCGTTCATCATCAGGTTGAGCAGCACCTGCCGGAGTTGGTTCTCGTTTCCGTGAATGGGCGGGAGCGCTTCGGCGAAGGTGGACTCCACCGTCACGCCCGACATCGACAGCTGGTGTGAACACAGCCGCATCGCCGCCTGCACCACGGAGTTCATGTCCAACGCCTGCTGCAGCACGTCGGGGGGGCGCGCGAACTCGAGCAGGTTCTGGAGAATGCCGTTGGCCCGCTGCGCGTCGCTCTCAATCAGCCGGAAGTATTCCTGACACTCCTCAAGGTCGGTCGCCTCCAACCCCAGCTGGGAGAACCCCACGATGCCCACCATGGGGTTCTTCACCTCGTGGGCCAGGCTGGCAGAGAGCTCGCCGATGGCCGACAGCTTCTCGCTCTGCACCAACTGGGCGCTCATGCGCTGCAGCTCGGCGCTGCGGCGGTCGAGCTCCTGCGACATCTTGTTGAAGCTCTCGGCCAGAGGCCCCAGCCGCCGCGCGTCGCGACCCTTGATTTCCAGCGACTGGGCGCCGGCGGCGAGCTCATCCATGTAGTGGCGCAGCGCCATCAGGGGCGCGGTGAGCTGCTTGCTCCAGAAGATCGCCAGGAGCCCCGTGAGCGCGAGGACGACGGAGAACGCCGCCACGCGCTCCACCGAGAGTCTCACGAAGTCATCCGACGAGAAGACGAAGTGCGAAACCGTGGCCCCCAGAAGGAGCGCCCCCACGAACGCGGCAATCTGGTAGCGAATCCGCCAGCGCATGAGGGGGTTCTACCGCCGTCGCCGTTTGGCGGGCGCCAATTCCTCGACCACCGCGTCCAGCAGCCCCTGCTCGTTGCGCGCCCGTCGAGTCTCCAGCGCCGCGGCGGCGATGGAGACAATCTCGGCCAGCGAGGCGAAGGGCTTCATGAGGTAGCCGTCAATCGCGGTCGGCGGAACCGCAAAGGGCTCGGGGTGCGCGGTCATCAACACCACCGCCAGCGAAGGGAACTCAACCTGCGCGCGCTCGATGACTTCGAAGCCGTGCATGCGCGGGAGGTTCTTGTCGACCACCAGCAGGTCGAACGGCGTCGCGCGCAAGCGCACCAGCGCGTCTTCCCCGTGGAGCGAGACTTCGACGTCGTAACCGTGACGCCGCAGCGCGGTGCGTACCAACTCCGCCACGTCGCGCTCGTCGTCCACCACCAGCACCCGCTTCACGGTTCACCTGCCGGGGGCGCGAGGGCGTTCTCCACCATCGCCACAATCTCGGCGATGCCGAACGGTTTGGTGACGTAGGCGAAGACGCCAGCCGTCTGCGCGGCCGCTTTGGTCTCTGGCGTGGGAAACCCGGTCATCAAGATGGTCTTGAGCGCGGGAGAGCGCTCCAGGGCCTTGCGCAGCACGTCCAGGCCGTCGGTGCCGTCGAGGTTCTTGTCACTGATGAGAATGTCGAAGGCGGTTCGCTCGACGTGGGCCAGCCCTTCGCTCGGGTTGTCCACCACCGTCACCTTGTGGCCCACCTTGGTCAGCACCCGCTCAAGCAGAATGCGCGCCGACTTGTCGTCGTCGATGACCAGCACGTTGCCGGGGCGCTTGGTGGTTCTCATCGAGGGTTCGCGCGTGCCCCCGTTACGTGGTGCGCTGCGCTCGCGACGGCCGCGGAGGCGGCACGGCGTGCGAGCGCTCGTGGTTGAGCAGCCAGGTCTTCACTTTGAGGCCGAGCGCGTACCCGCCCAGCGTGCCGTCGGCGGAGACCACGCGATGGCAGGGCACCATGAAGGCGGCGGGGTTTCGCTTGTTCGCCTGGCCGACCGCGCGCACCGCTTTGGGGCGCGCCACCGCGTCGGCGAGCTCCCGGTAGCTCCAGGTGGTGCCCGCGGGAATGGTGCGAAGGGCGGCCCACACCCGCTCCTGAAACCGGGTGCCCTTGCCAGCGAAGGGCAGCGCGTCGAGCGCGCGGAGGTCGCCCGCGAAGTAGCTGCGCAGGGCGGCTTCGGCCTTCTTGAGCCAGGGGTTCGAGATTTCGTCGGTGCGGGGGAGCTTCTTTCTCGCCGTCAGGGTGAGCGACACGATGCCTTCGGCGTTGGCCACCACCACGATGGTTCCGATGGGGGAAGCGACGTAGTGCGTTTCGTTCGTCCGCATGGGTGAACCCTCCGAAGCGTGGGGGTGGATCGTCGCACAACCGCCTCTTCGTCGCACCCAGAAGAAGGAATGCGCTAAGAGCGCCATTCGACCCGCTGCACGAGAAAGGAGTCGCCGCCCATGTCGCGTGTTCTGCCCGTTGCGTTCGCGGCGCTCGTCAGCGCCTGCGGCGGTTCCGGCATGCACTCCGAGGTCCCCGTGACGCCCCCCAACGAAGTCACCTGGGCGCGGGTGTCGGGCACGGTCGTGGACAGCAGTGGAGTCCCCGCGGCGAGCGCCAAAGTGGTAGCGGTCGAGTCGAACCTTTCGACGCTCACCGACTACCAGGGCCGCTATGCCCTGGACGTGCCGGCGAACTCCACCGTGACGCTGCGGGCGTTTGAACCCGGCTTCGGGCCGACGCTCTACGGTCCGATTCAGCTCAGCACCGGGGCCAGCCTGACCGGCGTGGACATGTGGCTGGTGCTCAACCAGACGCTCTCGGCGCTCAACACCACGGTGAGCCCCGACGACAAGCGCGGGGTGTTGGCGGTGTCGGTGAAGTCGAACAGCGCGACCTGCACCCCCGAAGGTGCCACCGTGCGCCTCTCACCGGTCACCACCGCGGCCGCGATGTACGTCGCCCCCGGCGAAGTGATGCCCGACCCGAACCTGCGCGCCATGCAGCTCGCCGCGAGGCCCTCGGCCTGGGTGGTGGGCGTGATTCCCGGCACGTACTACGAGCTGTCCGTGGACAAGCCGGGCTGCAAGCAGGTGGCGAAGCCTTTTCAGGCGAGCGACCGGGTGTGGCTGGAGGGCTTCAAGGTGGAAGCCAAAGCGGTGACGCAGGTGCAGCTCTTCATTGAATAGGCCTTCGTGAAACTTCGTGCGCTCACAACAGTGTTGGCAGGCGTCCTGCTTTCGTGCGGCGGCTCGGCCGGGAGCGACAAGTCGCTCGCCGAGCGGCTGGGGAAGGGCCTGGTGGCCGCCTGCCCCCCGGTGGCGGCGGACGACGAGGTGGCGCGGAACAAGTGCGCCGCGGCGCTGACTGACTTCACCGAACTCAAAGAGACGATGAACGAACCGTTCCTCTGGGGCGGTCAGCAGGAAGACAACGTGTACGAGCTGAGCTCGCACGTCACCCGCTTCAACCCCTTCGTGTACCGCCGCATGTACCTGTCGCTGTTCATGTTCGCGAACGACTTCAAGGTGGAGGCGGTCGAAGGCAAGACGTTGCTGCGCTTCCCCTCGAGGTTCCGAAACAAGCTCGACATGGGGAGCTACCCGTACCCGTTCTGGCACTCGGCGTCGAAGTGGAGCTCGTACCAGACCGCGGCCGAGGTGATTTTCGTGATTGAGAAGGGCCGCGTGCAGGGCGCGCTGCGGTCGCTGGCGAAAGACCCCGGCCACTCCACCGTCTCCTACGACTGGAACGGTCAGTGGACCTGGTCGCAGTCGGGGCAGCAGATGCCTTTCGTCAGCCTCTACACCTACCTGTTGTCGAGCAAGAACCCCCACGCGGGCGCGTTGGACAAGGCCTTCCGCGCGCTGGAGGGAGAGTTTCGAAACTCGAATTGCCTCGTGTGCCACAGCCCGGACAACCAGGGCGCCATGCCGCAGCTGGAGTTCTTCAACTACCCGAACCAGGCGCTCTACGCGCGGCACCACATCGTGGAGCGGCTGGAAGCGAACACCATGCCCGTGGCGGACCCGCTCCGCGGCATTCCCGCCGGGCTGGCCGATGAGCCGGAGCGCTTGAAGCTCCTCGAGCTCGCGCGCGCGTTCGCCAAAGCCGGTGACGACGCGCTCAAGTTCGAGGGCGAGTACCGCGAGGCCCCGCGATAGCCCGGCGAGGCCGCCGCGCCGGCCGCTCGTTGTTGGCTCCGGCCGACATCGGCAGCCGTGTGGCGGAAAAAGCGACTGGTTCCGCACACGCCGTCGCTCCTAGAGTTGAGAGCGTGCTTCGCGCTCGCCTGTTCCTCAGCTGCGCCACGGCGGCCCTCGCGCTGGCGTGTCAGGCGTCCATCGCCACGGGCGAGCTGGACGACGCAGGCGACTCGCCGCTGCCCACGCTCGATGCCGGAGACGTCGCGGACTCCGGTGACGAGGGGGATTCTGGGGTGACGGCGGGTCTTGATTCAGGTCAACCAGGCGATGCCGGCGGGGTGGACGCGGGTGGTTCGGCCGACGCTGGCGGTCCGGTCGACGCGGGCGGTTCTGTGGACGCGGGCCGTCCAGTCGACGGAGGTACTCCAGTCGACGCGGGCGGTGTCGTTGATGCCGGGTGGTCGCCACCAGACGCCGGTCCGGCGACCTGCAACTCGAACGGCCGGTGCGACGTGGGCGAACGTTGTGATTCGTGCCCGGGTGATTGCGGGCCCTGCGATGGAGGCGCTCCGTGCGCCCGCCTGAACAAGGCCCTGGCGAACGAAGTCATCTCCATCTCCGGCGACATGGGCGATGACCCGAAAGGTGAGAACGGGCTGTCGTGTGACGTGGTGGCCAAGGTGAGTGGAGTCACGGTCACCGGTTCGTGGACCGGAGATCTCCGCTGCCGCAACTGCAACGGCTGGGTGTTCAAGGAATTGACCGTCACCTCCGGGAGCCTGCGGATGATCGCCGGCGACAAGTGGACCATTCGTGACAGCTTCATCGAGGGCGGAGGCCGAGGCCTGATGGCCGTCGTGGGGACCGGGAGCGTCGACGGCCCGACAGGGCACCCCACCAACTGGCTCATTGATCACATCACCTCGCGAAACGCCGGCTGCCGCCCACCGACCGACCCGTACCCCACCCACGTTCGCGCGCTCTACGTCATTGGCCACAACGGCGAGCCGACGATCGGCGAGCCGATGAACGGGGTCGTTCGCAACAGCCTGTTCGAAGGCGAGGGCTGCGGCGTGACCGTCAAGATCGGCGGCACGGGGAACTTCGGCTCGTGGTCCGGCGCGCCTGACGCGGCCGACAGCGTGACCTTCGAGCACAACGTCGTGCGCAACATCGGCCAGGGCATCGAGATGGAGGCGTTGCTGGTGGCGACCAACAGCGACAATGTGACCATCGCCAACAACACCCTCTCGTCAGGCGAGTGGGCGATTGTCGCCTCAGGGCCGTGGAGTGGGCTGAACCTCAACGTGACCAACAACCTCATTCAGGCTCCGAAGTTCCTCCTCGCGCGGGTGTGGAACAACCCCGGAGCGGGTGCCTTCGCGTACCTCTATGGTGAGAAGTTCCTCTCGTATCCGCTGGTCGGGCCCTGCGCCGGTGTCGGAACCTGCACGGGAAACACCAGGTAGCGCGGCCAACCTCGCTCGCGGCTACGGCTCGACCATCACGCGCTTGATGATGCCGACCTGGGTGCGGCCGCCTTTGGAGATCGGCTGCACCAGGATGTCGTCTCGATCTTTGACGAAGTGTCCGGCGACGTCGCGGTAGCCCGCCTGACCGAGGGTGGTCTTGTAGAAGCGCGTCACCTCAACGGGGGCGAGCGAGGTGGTGAAGGAGACCAGCGCCGCGCTCTCCATGGTCGACGTCACCACGTGCTCGGCTTTGGGAGGGACGGGCACCGGCGGCGCCACGTTGCCGTCGGCGCGCGGAGTCACGTTGGCTTCGCCGAGCACCACCGTGGTCGAGCTGTCGCCGTTGGGAATGAGCAGCACCGAGTAGCTCATGAAGTTGGCCGCATCGAAGGCCGTGACCTGCGGTTGAAACGTGTCCACCCGTCGAGTCGGCGGCGGAGGGACGTACAGGCCCAGGCGAACGAAGCGATCGTAGAAGTGGCGCGTCAGCACCTCGGGCTTCTCCGACGACACCATCGCCCGCAGCTTGACCGGAATGCGGCCCAGCACCTGCGTCTGGCCGGGCACTTCGACCTCGTTGTACGCGCGCGGCACCTCGCCGAATGGATCTCGAATGGGGACCAGCTCGGCATGCCCGGCATCGACGGCGAGGACGGCGAGCAGCGCCACCAGCGTCACGGCACGACCCAGTTCGACAGCCCCGACTGCGGAATGCCTGCCCACGCGCCATTCCATGACGCGGGCGTGGTGGCGTTGGCGTCTCGACGCGTGGAGGCCGCGCTCACGCCCGAGGTGTTGTACCGGTGGTTGTAGAACCCGTCGAGGTACCCGGACTCTTCGCCCGCGAAACTCATGAAGAAGTCGTCTTCGAGGTAGTGCAGCTTGCCCGGCCGCGTGACGTCAGTGCCCAGCGCCGGTGAACCCAGGTTGACCGCTTTGACCATCTCCGTCGCCCAGCGCGTGCCAAGCTGCCCGCCGTTGGCGTTGTAGAGGGCCTCCACCATGTCGCGGTAGCCGCGGTTCTGGCAGCCGCGCAAGGTGCAGTCGGCGTTGAGAGAGCCGGTGGCGCTCGGCGGCGCGCGAACGTCATCCATCGCCAGGTCTCCAGCGAGGGTGGCGAAGTTGCTCACGCATTGGCCCGAGACCGCGCGCCCCGGAGAGCAGATGGTGAGGAACGGCGCCGCCAGGGCCACGATGGGCTCGGAGAAGAAGCCGCCCAGGCCCCCCGTCAGGTAGTTGTTCGGCAGGCGCGTCTTCATCACGTGCGCCTCGGCGTGGCACTTGAGGCCGCCCTGGTTGGTGTACTGCCGGCCGAGCAGCGTGACCAACGCCTGGTACTGCGCGCTGTCGGGGAGCGCGCCCAGCATTCCGGCGGCGTGCCAGAAGGTGGTCTCCACCGCGACGGGGTTGGTGGCGGCGCCGTTGAGCCCGATGTCGTCGTACGCGCGCAGGTCGGCGGTGCTGTCGCGACCGCACTGCACCGAGAGCGCGTCAGCCGCCGCGAAGACCAGGTTGAACGGCCGCGCCCCGCCGGTGTGAACGCCGTCGAAGTCGTGGAAGCGAGCGTTGGCCTCGGTCTCCAGGCGGCTGATGACGTTGCCGTGGTTCACCGACGCGGTGCCGGTGTTGCTCAGGTTCTGCACCGGATCGAGCGAGGCGTTGAGCGCGGCGAAGGCGGCGGCTTCGTGAACCTTGAAGCCCACGTCGAGCGTCTCGGACAAGAACAAGCCACCGAGGAGCAGCGTGGTGAAGACCATCACCGCCAGCGTGGTCTCCAGCACCGCCTGACCCCGCGGCGCGCGTCGGCGATTCATGGGACACCCCGGAAGCCGCCGTGCACCACCATGTCTTCGTAGAGCTGCGGAATGGGGCTGTTTCGCCCGCCGCCGTACACCGTCATCACGTCGTTGTGGTGCACGTCGGAGCGGTTCCACAAGTCAAAGGTGGCGTGCTGGTCGGTGTAGTCGACGTCGGCCTGCGTCTCGCCGTCGACCACCCGGCCGTGCACGTCGAGGTCGAGCGGGACCAGCGTGGCGCGCCAGTAGGGGTTCAGCATGTTGGCCGGTTCGCCGATGTGGTTTCGGCGGTGGTAGTAGGCGAGGCCCGACGAGAACGCCGAGGCCCGGCCGCCCTGAAAGTCGGCCACGGTGGCGTTCTGCGCGGTGTGGGAGAACGAGCTGTGGCGCCGGAAGTTGCTGTTGATGGTGAGCGCCCAGGGGTCGGCCACCGCGGCGCTGCGGTCGCGGTACAAGAGGTTCACCATCTTCGGCATGGCGTAGAGGTCGGCCGAGTTC
Source organism: uncultured Myxococcaceae bacterium (assembly GCA_964522795.1). Classification (GTDB taxonomy): domain Bacteria; phylum Myxococcota; class Myxococcia; order Myxococcales; family Myxococcaceae; genus CAZFXD01. Next base: position 5,161 of record CAZFXD010000028.1, on the reverse strand, counting down.
ACCCAGTCGTTCGCGCCTTGCGGGGGCAGACCCGGCACCGTGGGCGGCGTGGCGGGGTAGCGGGTGCGGTCGAGCATGCCGAACCCGCCGCGGAAGACGCCCAGGTGACGGTACGGCGTGGACACCAGCGTGTCGGTGTCCGGGCGCTCGTAGTGGCCGCGCGCCCCGAGCGTGTGGCGGGGGAGGCCAGACGTCTCCACTTCGTAGGGGATTCTTCGTGGCCCGGTCTCGTACGAGTCCATCAAAGTCCAGAAGTGGTAGTCGGGATCCCGCGCGACCCCATCGCCATGAATGAAGTCCTGGTGTGAATTTCCGTAGATGGGGGATGGCCCGACGTCCGGCCAGAGCGAGCGGCCGATGTTGTCAGTGCCCCCTTCGCCCACGTTGTCCACGTCGTTGGTCGAGATGAGCTCGACGCCGTCGATGGCCGTTCGCGTGAGCGACCTGCCAGCCAGCGGAGCGCACGCGCCGTGAAAATGCATCGTCGCCGGGTTCTCATTGTGAACATCGGCTCCGAGCGCACGCCAGCCGCGCTTGTCGAGTTCGAAGCCGTGAACGCTGCCCCACGGGTGGTTGGTGAAGTACGCGCAGATGTTTGGCGCCGGCGGGCGCGCGGGGAAGAACTGAAACGTGACGTAGGCGTTGTACGCAGGGTCTGAGTTGAGCGCGTTCTGAATCTGTGCGGTGCGCAGCACGGTGAGGGCCGGCACAGGAGACTCTGCGCGATCATTGATCGTGCCGTACGCGAGCAACTCATTCCCCTTCGTGCCCATGGCGGCATCGAGGTGCTCGGTGAGGTCCAGGTCGTCGTTGCCGGTTTGATCGTTGTCGTTGTCGCGCGAGCCGTGGCAGACCTCCCGGCAGCCCGTCTGCCCACCGACGAGGATCTGATCTCCCCACGCGGCATTTGCGGCCTTGTTGACGTTGGCGTGCTGGGCGCGCGTCAGCACTTCTTCGTAGAGCGTCTCGTTGAGCCGCCACTCGAGGTTCTCGATGCGGACAATCGCCTTCTGAATGTCGCGGACCTGCTGCGCTGCGGCGGCGTCGCATTGGTCCCAGTTGAGGCCGTTGCAGTTCAGCGTGTCAGTGGCCTGCATCTCCAGGCGGAACTTCATCGCTGCCTGGTTCAGCAGCCCGGCGACTGTGGTGATGCACGCAGCCCCGCCAAACAGGTGCACGTTGGGGGCCGTCGCGGGCGGCGGTGCCGGAGGGTTCACGGCCGTCAACTCCAGGTCCCACGCGAACCCCGCCAGCATGGTGCGATGCGAGGTGGCATAGGCATTCAGCGCCTGCGTGCCCATCATCGCCACCCAGTGTGAGATGGCCGCGCGGTTCAAGATGGCGTTGGTGTTGAAGGTTCGCGCGGTGGCCACGGCGCTGGAGAGCGCCGAGGTGTCGGCCATCGTCTGCAGCTCGACTTTGTCTTTCGCCCGCTGGCCGATCGACATCGTCATGAAGATCATCACCGAGACGAACAAGATGGAGAGCGCCGCGACGATCATCGTCTGGCCCTCGCTGCCGCGGCGGTGCGCTCTCGACCTCACACCCTGGATTGTGAACTGAAGCGCCCCCAAAGACTCGTCGGATGATTGGCCGCGCGCGGGCATGTCGGTCCGTGTCGGTGGGCTCGGAGGCGCGGTCGACAACCGGGGCCTGTCAGGCGTCAAACGCATTTGACGGCCGTGGTCGAATTCCCCAGTACGCTACGTGTGCGGCACGCAGTTCATCGGGGTGAAGTTCGCGTCTTTGGGCGGCGTGAGCATGCGCATCGAGTAGGTGGTTCGAATGGGCATCATGAACTGGTTCTTCCCCGGTGCGCCGAACGCGGCCATGTGCGCGTAGATTTCAGCGCCGATTCCGCTGTCGGCGAACGTGCTCGACTTCACCCAACTGCCCTTGGTGCCCAGCGGGTTGATGGGGTTGGTGGCGCTCGCGTGGGTCGCGCCGAAATTTCCCCAGCGCGCCATGGTGAATTCCCAGAAGACCCAGCCAGCGAAGGGAATCTTGAGGGGAAACCAGAACGTCAACTCGGTGCTGAGGATGATGGGGTCGCCCGGCGTGTCGAAGGAGAGGTCCTCGCCCACCGTGGACGCCGAGGTGTCGAGGACGTAGTTGGCCCCGCCGTTTCGCGACAGCGATCGGTCCAGCCACACGATGGGCCCGTCGTAGTGCGCGCTCTTGGAGGTCGCGTCGCTGCGGTGGTCGAGCGCCGGGTTGAAGCGGTTGTTTCGCCTCGCGGCGAACGCGAACACCAGCTTCTCCTGCGGCGTGCCACCCGGGGCCTTCAGAATGTTGGTGATGGCCGGGAGCAGCGCCCCCACCGCCGTGTGCACCATGCGGTTGCAGTCGCCTCGGGTGAGCGCTCCGGCCCGAGCCGCTTTGAACACCGCCACCTCGGCGGCGAAGCGCGCGTGCTGCGCCAGGAACAACTGCAGCGTGCCCAGCACGAGGAAGATCATCAGCGGCAAGGTGAGCGCGGTCTCCACGACCGCTTGTCCCCGTGGTGCTGTGCGCCGCGCGTGTGCCATCTGAGCCCTGGTCCTCGAGGAGAGTGTGCGCCCCCGGTCGCCGCCATCGTATCGGGAGAGTGGCCGGGCGACGGCCGAGCCCGTCAACCTCGGGGTGACAAGCGCTTTTGACGCTTCGTGGCCTTCTCGTGGGTTGCGATGACCCTGGTGGAGATGCCGCCGCGCACGAAGAAGTCGCCCTCAATCGTCATCCGCCGGGGGAGCGTGAGTTTGACGAGGTCGTCCAGAATCCGGTTGGTGACCGCTTCGTGGAAATGCCCTTCGTCGCGGAAGCTCCACAGGTACAGCTTCAGGCTCTTCAGCTCCACGCACAGGCGGTCCGGCACGTACCGAATCGTGAATCGCGCGAAATCCGGCTGGCCGGTCTTGGGGCAGAGGCAGGTAAATTCCGGGCAATCGAAAATGATTTCGTAGTCGCGGTCGGGGTTCGGGTTGGGAAAACTCTCGAGGTCTTTGGAGGCGCGGCTGGGCATGCGGCCCCTCTATCACGCGTGGTACACAGGTCGAACATGACTCGACGGCAGATTCCCCGAATCAGTTGCAACGTGCGGGTGCAGGGCGCTGGCGGCAATACGCTCCTCGCTGGGAGCGTGGCCGATTTGTCCGGCATCGGGCTGTTCTTGAAGACGCAGCAGACGATTCCGGTCGGCAAGCAGGTCCACCTGGAGTTCGAGCTGCCCACGGGCCCCGTCGACGCCGTGGGTGAGGTCCGGCGGGTGGTGCGCGGGCCGCAGCTTGAAGAGCGCGGCATTGGAATTCGCTTTCTCCGACTGTCCGCCAACGCGGCGCGCGCCATCGACGCGCACATCGAGCAGCCGACTGTCGAACAGACCCCCGACCGGCGAAACCGATAGTCGGCTCAGCGCTCCTCTCGAACAGCGGCCCAGGTCACGAGCTCCACCCGCGCATCGGCCAACGAGGTTTTCGCGCGCGGGTCCACGAGCGTGGCGAGCTCCACTTCGCGCTGCTTCGAGTAGCCGCTGGGAAAATCGCGCAGCGCGTACCCGGGGTGGCACATCAACTCGGCCACGCCGGACTCGGGCAGCGCGGCCAGCTGGGCGAGGAAACGCTCGAGCGTCCAGTAGGGCTCGCTCCCCGCGTCTCCGAGGAAGACGTCGTTGGTCCGAACGCCGAGCGCCCCGAGCGCCGTTCGCATCTCGGTGTTGATGGAGCGCACCGGCAGGGTGAAGTCGCGCGCCGGTCCGGCCATGCCCTCCAACACGTTGCGGTGGGTGTGCAGGTGCTTGTGCACATCGATGTGGGTGGGGCGCTTTCCGGTCAGCACCTCGAAGCGGTGAAGCTGTGCCTCCAGCTCGCTCGCCACGTCGGCCACCGACATCGAACTGACGCGACGCTCGTCAAATTCACCCCGGGAATCCAGCGAGGTCAGCGGCGCCCGGCTGCACGGGGCGAACCGGGCGAGGTTGAAGTGGAGGCCTGCCGCCAGCGGGTTGGCGCGAATGAGCGCGCCGCCCTCCGCGCTGTTGGGCGCGTTCACCACCAGGGTGGTGGAGTTGACCACGCCCGCTGTCATCGCCTCGAAGATGCCCCGCGTGACGTTGGGCTCGTAGCCGAAGTCATCGGCGTTGATGATCAGCCGCGCGGTCATTCGCGGCATCTGCCGAGGAGCTCGGCGCTCCGCTTCGGGAAGCGGGTCTCGATTTCCTTCTGAATGCGCTCGACCGAGCCCCCGCCGCTCTTCGCTTCCAACTGGCAGAAGGAGACCCAGGCGTGCTCGTCAGTCGGCAACAGACGCGTGGCCTCTTCGTAGGCTTTGCGCGCTCCCGCGGTGTCTCCGGCGCGAAAGAGGGCCGCGCCCAGGGCCACGTGCGCCTGACCGTGGTTGGGCGACTTCTTCAACACGCGCCGGGCCCACGCAATGGCCTCCTCCGTGCGGGCCTGGCGAAGTCGAACCAGCGAAAGCTCCGTCGCGGCGTCCGCGTCGAACTTCTTGCGCAGGCCTTCTTCCAGCGCCGGGGCCGCTTCGTTGAGGCGCTCCAGCCGCGAGAGCAAGACGCCCTTGCGAAGCATCCACGCCACGTCAGATTTTCGGGCGAGGGCCTTCTCGAGCGCGTCCAGCGCGGGCGTCAAATCGCCGCGAACCTCGTGCAGGCGAGAGAGCAGGGCGCTCGGCTCGGGGGAGTTGGGCGCTTTGGCCGCCGCCGCGGCGATGGCGGTCTCGGCTCTCTTCCCCTGCTGCGTCTCGATGGCCGCCTGCGCCTCGGCCAACAGGGGCTCGACGTCGTTGGGGGCGGCGGCCTTCCACGTCTCCGACAGCTCCAGCGCCGCGTTCCACGCGCTGACGTCGAGGAGCAGGTCCGTCGCTTCCTTCAGTTGGCGCGCGGTGACGTCGGGAGAGCGCTTGAGCGGCGTCAACACGTTCGCCCGCTCTTCGGCGGTGGTGGCCGCGCGCGCCGTCGCCAACGCCTTCTCCGGCGCCGCGAGGAAGGAGCCGCGATTCTGCCAGGCGACGTAGCCGCCGCCAGCAACCAGCCCGAGGCCCAACACCGAGGCCAGCGCCAGCTTGAGCGCGCGCCTGGGGATGGGCGCGGAGGCGGTCGTGGCCTGGTGCACCACGCTCGCCGCCGACGTCGCTGGCGCGGACGCGGGCGGTGGGGGCGCCGGCGCCGCCT
>CAZFXD010000027.1:20499-28430 GCA_964522795.1 uncultured Myxococcaceae bacterium | reverse complement strand
GGGGGCACAGGCGGTGGCGTGGGAGGCGGCGCGGGCGGGGGTGCCGGCGGTGGCACAGGGGGCGGCGCTGGCGGTGGCGCGGGCGGCGACGGAGGCACGCTCGTTCCCATGCTGACGCAGGGCCACAGCTTCTTTGCCCACCTTCGCGACGTGACGTTCGGCGGTGGAAAGTTCGTGGCGGTGGGCGACCTGGGCGCCACGGCTCAGTCCACTGACGGGCTTACCTGGACGTTCAACTTCACCCCGACCGACGAGAACCTCTACGCGGTGACGCAGTTCGGAAGTCAGTTCATCGCCACCGGTGGAGACGGCGGCATCTACACCTCGCCCAACGCCGACGTGTGGACGCCGCGCGCCTCGGGCGTGACCACGCCGCTGACCGGTGTGGCGGCGAGCAGCTCCCTCGCGGTGGCCGTGGGCCGCAAGAAGGTGGTGACCTCGACCGACGGCGTCACCTGGACCGCGGCCAACTTCACCAACACCAGCGTGGACCTCATCACCGTGGCCTTCGGTAACAACGTCTTCGCGGCGCTGACGCACGGCTCAGGAACGGCGTCGACCTACAGCTCCACCAACGGCACCACGTGGAACACCACGTCGGCCAACTGGTCGAGCCCGATGATGCGCACCATCCGATTCCTGGGGACGCGCTTCGTAGCGGCCGGCATGCAGAAGGCTTCGGACATGGGCGCCAGCCCGCCGTTCTCGAACACGCTCCTGTACACCAGCGGGTTCGACTTCTCGGCCGTGACCGGACCTGCCACGGGGACGGTGGCGGCGATGGGGCAGTGGGGCAACCTGGCCACCAGCCTCGACGGCGGCGCGTACGTGGAGCGCGTGCCCGCGTCAGACGGACAGATCTGGGGCGCGGCGTACGGCAACGGCGTCTACGTGGCGGTGGGCGACGACGGGCGCATTCTCCGCTCCACCGACGGCGTCAACTGGACCGACATCAAGAACGGCGGAAGCATGACGTACAACAACGTGGCGTACGGCGCCGGCCGCTTCGTGGCGGTGGGGGGAAACACCGGCTCGTACTGGCGCTCGCTCACCTCGACCGACGGAACGCACTGGAGCTTCGGTCAGCGCGCCGGCACCAACATCGAGTTCACCAACAACGAGTTCCTCGCCGCCGGCCTCGCGGGGCAGGTGGCGTTCTCGTCCAACGGCCTCGACTTCAAGCGGGTGCAGACGCCCTCGCCGTGGAACATGTACGCCATGACGCGCGGCCCGGACCGCTATCTCGCCGTCGGTGGCTTCGGTGAGCTGGCGTACTCCTTCGACGGCGGGGCCTGGACGCGCGCGGACGCAGGCCTTGGGACGCAAAGCTACATCGCGGTCAAATACGCGGGCGGCCAGTACGTGATGACGGGCGCGGGAAAAGTCCTCACCTCGCCGACGGGCGTGGCGTGGACCCAGCGCACCCTGCCGGGCAGCCCCTTCGAGAGCCTGATGTCCATCACCTACGCGGGGGGCATCTACGGGCTCACCGGTCGAAACAAGACGTGGACCAGCTCCGACGGCGCCACGTGGACCTCGACGGCCCAGCCGGACTTCGGGCTCGACGGCCGCGCGTTCCACGACGGCACGCGCTACGTGATGTCGCGCAGCCAGAATTGGATCTTCACCTCGAACGACTTCGTCACCTGGTCCATCGAGGACGGCGGCATCACCCCCGCCGGCTCGTACCACCTCGAGGGCGGCGCGTTTGGAGGAGGCGTCTACGCGTTCGCCTATGAGCCGGGTCGAATCGCCAGCACGACCAACCTGCGCGACTTCTACGTCTTCAACACCCAGGAGAACGCCAACGTCACCGCGTTGTGGACGCGGCTCGACGGCGGCTTGTCGGCCTCGAACGAGTACGGCCTGTTCCTCAACGCGGGCGCGTCGCGGACGTTCGCGCCGCAGCAGGAGGGCTTTGAGTTCGGGTTGCGTCACCGACCGGCGCGAAACGGCGCCACCCTCGTCGCCGCCTCGGGCAAGCCCGACGTGTTCGTCTCCACCAATGACGGCTCCACCTGGTCGAAGCTGCGGGTGGGCGTGACGGCGAGCGAGAACATCGGCTGCGTGGTGTACGCCTTCAACCAGTTCATGGCCTTCGGCGCGAAGATTCACACCTCGCCCGACGGCCTCAACTGGACCACCCAGACGAGCTCGGCGCCGACCTGCGGCTTCTTCGCCAACAACCGACTGGTGGTGTTCTCGAATACGCAGATTCTCTACAGCGACAACGGCACCACCTTCGTCAACGGCGGCGCGCCTGGAAACAAGTGGCGCGACCTCGTCTTCGCCAACGGGCTGTGGATGGCGGTGGGCGACAACGGCTCAATGACTACCTCGCCCGACGGCGCGGTGTGGACCGAGCGGTTCCTCCCCACGGCGACGGTGGAGAAGTTCAACACCGTGACCGCGGCGGGCAGCCGCTGGGTTCTCGGCGGCACGGCCGGCCTGCTCTACACCAGCGAAGACGGCGGGCTGTGGACGCCGCGACACGCGCCCGGCGTGGAGTTGTTCTCGGCCGCGGCCGATGGCACCGACGTGGTGCTCGGCGGCGCGAAGGGCCTCATTCTCCGCGTCACTCCGTAACCGGACCGCGGCGCACCGCTGCCCGAAGCACGCCGCGCCCCGGGCTCGATGCGACGGGGCACGCCCTGCATCGTCCCTCGGTTGCGCTCGCGGGCTCCAGCTTCGGTGCTACATTCCCCGCGCGATGCGTCCTTGTGTGCTTGTGACCGGCGGGAGCGGGTACATCGGCTCCTGTCTGGTGCCTGCTTTGGTCGAGCGTGGCTGGTCGGTGGTCTCGCTTGATCAGGAGTACTTCGGGCGTGGCACCTTCGCGCACCCGCACCTCGAGCGCGTTCAGGGAGACATTCGCTCGGCGGCCACCGTGGACGGTCTGCTTGGCCAGCGGAAGTTCAATGCGGTTATTCACCTGGCGGCGGTGTCGAACGACCCCGGCAGCGAGCTCGACGCCGAGCTGACGCGGCAGATCAACCGCGTGGCGTGCGAACAGGTGATGCGCAGCGCCCAGCGGCACGGCGTGCCCAGGTTTCTCTACGCGTCGTCGGCCAGCGTCTACGGGTTGAAGAGCGACCCCGACGTGCACGAGGCCCTGCCGCTCGAGCCGCTCACGCTCTACGCCCGCTACAAGGCGGAAGGCGAAGAAGTCCTGGCCGGCCTCGTCAGCCCGTCGTTCGTCGGCGTCTCGGTGCGCTCTGCCACCGTGTGCGGGTTCTCGCCTCGCCTGCGACTGGACCTGACGGTGAACATTCTCACCCACCAGGCCATCACCCGGCGGAAGCTCACGGTGTTCGGCGGCGCGCAGATGCGCCCCAACATTCACGTGCTGGACCTGGTGGACTTCTACCTCGGACTGCTGGACGCGCCGGCTGACCGCGTCAATGGGCAGGCCTTCAACGTCAGCTGCGCCAACGCGTCGGTGATGGGGCTCGCGCAGCAGACGGTGGCGGTGGTGGACCCCTCGATTCCAATCGACGTGACGCCGAGCAACGACAATCGCTCGTACAGCCTCTCCGCGGCCAAAGCGGCCCGGGTGCTCGACTTCCACCCGCGGCGCACGGTGAAGGACGCGGTGGTCGACCTCTGCGACGCCTACCGAACCGGCCGCGTGCCCGAGCCGGACCACCCGCGCTACCGCAACGTGGAGTGGATGAAGGCCAACCTCGCGCAGTGGACCGTCGGGGTCGTCCGATGACCGTACGTGTGCCGTACCTCGACCTGGCCGCGCAGCACCGGCCGCTCAAGCCCCAGTTGCTCGCCGCCATCGAGCGTGTGCTCGATCACGGCCAGTTCATTCTGGGGCCCGAGGTGAACGAGCTGGAGCAGCGCCTGGCCAGCGCGCTGGGCGTGCCGCACGTGGTGGGCGTCTCCAACGGCACCGACGCGCTGGTGCTGGCGCTCAAGCTGGCCGGCGTGGGCCCGTCAGATGAGGTCATCACCGTCTCGCACTCCTTCGTGGCCACTGCGTCAGCCATCTGCCTCGTGGGCGCGAGGCCCGTCTTCGTCGACATCGACGACGCGACGATGACCATGGACCCCTCGCTGGTCGAGCGGGCCTGGACGCCTCGAACCCGGGCGGTGCTGCCAGTTCACCTGAACGGCTTTCCCGCGGCGGTCGAGCCGCTGGCCGAGATCTGCGCACGGCGCGGCGCGGCGCTGATCGAGGACTGCGCGCAGGCCATCGGGGCGAGGGTGAAGGGGCGCTCGGTCGGCACGCACGGCCTCGGCTGCTTCTCGCTCCACCCGCTCAAGGTCCTCTCGGCGTGCGGTGACGCCGGCTTCATCACCGTGCCCACCGCGGAGCAGGCGGCGGCCCTTCGCCGCATGCGCAACCTCGGCCTCGTCGACCGCGACCACTGCGACACCATCGACAGCAACATGCGGCTCGACACGCTCCAGGCGGCGATGCTGTTGGTGAAGCTTGAGCAGCTGTCTTCCTACGTCGAGGCTCGGCGCGCGCACGCCGCGGCCTACCGCGCGGGGCTCAAAGACGTCGTCACGCTCCCGCCGGACGATGGGGCGAACACCCAGGTCTACAGCGCGTTCGTGGTGCGGCATGAGCGGCGCGACGCGCTGCGCGCGTTTCTGGCCGAGCGGGGCATCGACGCGAAGATTCACTACCCGATTCCCATTCACCGCCAGCGCGCGTTTGGTGCGTGGGCGGCGACGCCCTTGCCGGTCACCGATCGCACCTGCGCACGCATTCTCAGCCTCCCGGTCACGCCCGAGCTTGGCGCCGCGCAGCGTGACGAAGTGATCGACGCCATTCGGACCTTCGGAGCCACCGCCTCGTGAGATCTCCCACCGAGAAGATTGTTTCCCTGAAGGACCTCACCGCGCGCCGCGATGAGCTGCGCGGCCAGGGCAAGTCGGTGGTGCAGTGCCACGGGTGCTTCGACATCGTCCACCCCGGGCACATTCGCTACCTGCAGTTCGCGCGAGAGCAGGGCGACGTGTTGGTGGTGAGCATCAGCGGCGACGACGTGGTGGGCAAGGGCGTCGACCGGCCGTACATCACCGAGCAGCTTCGAGCGGAGAACGTGGCCGCCTTCGAGTTCGTCGACTACGTGGTGATTGATCACAACACCTGGGCGGGGCCGATTCTGGAAGCGGTGCGCCCCGACGTGTACGTGAAGGGCAAAGAGTACGAGACCAACCGCGACAGCCGCTTCGCCAAAGAGAGCGCGTTCGTGGAGTCGTACGGCGGGAAGGTCATCTTCAGCTCGGGCGACGTGGTGTATTCGTCCAGCTACCTCATCAACCAGTTCCGCGATGAGTGGCAGCTCGAAGCGAACCGCCTGGCGGCGTTTACCCGCCGGCACCAGGTGACCCGGAGCGGGCTGGAGCAGGGCGTGCGCGGCCTGTCGGGCAAGCGGGTGCTGGTGATTGGTGACGCCATCGTCGATCGCTACGTCTCCTGCGAGAGCCTCGGGGTGGCCTCGGAGAGCCCCATTCTCTCGGTGACGCCGCTGGAGTCGGCCTCGTACGTGGGCGCCGCGGCGCTGATCGCCCGACAGCTGGCGGCGCTCGGGGGCCAGGCGGCGTTGCTGACCTCCTACGGCCAGTCGAAGGAGAGCGAGATCTTCGAGAAGCGCCTGCGCGACAGCGGCGTCGAGCTGCTCCGGGGCACGCGCACCGATGAGCGCGCCATCTTCGTCAAGACGCGCTACCTGATTGACGAGAAGAAGGTGTTCAAAGTCGACGAAGGGCGCCCCACGCCTCTGTCCAGCCGCGGCGGGAAGGAGCTGTTGGCGATGGTCGCCGAGCGCCTCCCCGAGTTCGACGCCGTGGTGGCGACCGACTTCGGCTACGGCCTGTTCACGGGCGAGGTCGTCGACGGGCTGAGCCAGCAGGTGCACGAGGCGAAGAAGCCCTTCTACGTCGACGTCAGCTACCGAGGCCGCTCGAACCTGAATCGCTTCAAGAGCCCGAGACTGGCCACGCCGACCGAGCAGGAGCTGCGCTTCGCGCTGGGTGACGCGGAGACCGGCTTGTCCAACCTCGCGGCGCGGTACATCCAGGCCACCGGCGCCCAGCGGCTGGTGCTCACGCTGGGAAAACGCGGGGTGGTCTTCTTCGACGGGCAGTTCGACGCCAGCGGGCGCCTGCCCACCGACTACCTTCCCACCCTGGCGACGAGCGTGATTGACGAAGTGGGCGCTGGCGATGTGCTCCTCGCCGGGTGTGTGGCCGCCGACGTGGTGGGCGCGGGGTTCGCGCACGGCCTCTACCTGGGCAGCAGCCTCGCGGCGCTCCACCTGGCCCGCATGGGAAATGAACCCGTGGGCCTGACGGACCTGCTGGGGTTCTGGCGTTCGCGACCGGAGCTGGCGTGACCACCACCGCCAAGGCGCCGACGCCCGGGTGGGTGCTGTGGGTGACGGGCCTGTCCGGCGCGGGGAAGACCACGCTCTCGCACCGGCTCGTCGACGAATTTCGGCGCCAGCAGCGACCGGTGCTGTTGCTGGACGGTGATGTGCTGCGAGAGATTTTTCCTGCCGGCGCCGGTCTCCAGGTGGACGAGCGGCGAGCGCTGGCGAGCGCGTACGCCAGATTGTGTCGGGAGATTTCACGTCAGGGCATCTGGGTGGTCTGCGCCACGGTGTCCATGTTCCACGAGGTTCGCGACTGGAACCGGCAGCACCTCGAGCGGTACTTCGAGGTGTTTCTCGACGTTCCCAACGCCGAGCTGCAACGGCGGGACCCCAAGGGCATCTACTCGCGGCTGGCGGCGGGCACCGAGCGGAACGTGATGGGCTTCGACGTGGCCGCCGAGTTTCCCCGAGCCCCGCACCTGCGCGTGCCCACCCACGAGCACTCGGTGGACGCGTCGGTCGCGCTGGTGCTGGCCACGTTCGAGTCGCACCGCGCCCAACTCGAAGGCCAGGGCGCGCCCACGTGAGCGCGGCGGTCATTCTCAGCGCGGGGCGGGGGAGCCGCATGGGCAGCGCCACCGACGTGCGCCCCAAGTGCCTCGTCGAGCTGCGCGGTCAGCCGTTGCTCCAGTGGCAGCTCGCCGCCCTTCGCGGCGGAGGCGTCAGCGAGGTGGCCCTCGTGGTCGGGTACCGCGCCGAGTTGTTGCGCCCCTTCGGGCTGCCGGTGTTCGAGGCGGTGCGCTGGGCCGAGACGAACATGGTGCGCTCGTTGATGAGCGCCGCGGCGTGGCTCCGGGCCGGGCCGGTGGTGGTGAGCTACGGCGACATCTTCTACTCGCCCCAGACCGTGGCCGCGCTCCGCCACGCGCCCGGTGAACTCGCCATCGCCTTTGACCCCCAGTGGGAAACCCTGTGGCGGGCGCGGTTCTCCGACCCCCTGGCTGACGCGGAGTCGTTTTCGCGGGACGGCGCGGGTTGGCTGGAAGACATCGGCCGCAAGCCGGTGGCGGCCCACGAGATCCACGGGCAGTACATGGGCCTGCTGCGCTTCACCCCCGCAAGCTGGGCCCGGGTGGAGGCGCACCTGGCGACGCTGGAGCCCGGCGCCGTCGACCGCCTGGACATGACGACGTTGCTGCGCCAGCTCCTCGCCGCCGGCGAGCGCATCGCCACCGTGGCGTGCGTCGGGCCGTGGGGTGAGGTCGACAACCAAGACGACCTCGCGCTGTACGAGCGGGACGCGCGGTTCTTCGAGGTGCTGGGCGGCGCCGGGGGTTCGCGCGCGGGAGCCGCTCCATGACGGCGCGGCCCCGGGCGACCGTGCTGGTGAGCGCCGTCGGGTCCACCGCCGCGCAAGGCGTGGTGAAGGCGCTGCGCGCGCAAGAAGCCTTCGAGGTTCGCATCGTCGGCACCGACGCGGCGGCGCACAACGCCGGGCGCGCGCTGGTGGACGAATTTCACCTCACCCCTCGAGGCGACGCGCCCGACTTTCCCGCGTGTGTGGAAGCGCTGGCCACCCGCCTCAACGTCGACGTG
>CAZFXD010000027.1:0-20399 GCA_964522795.1 uncultured Myxococcaceae bacterium | reverse complement strand
TTCATCGAAGGCCGCGAGCTGAGCGTGGACGTGTACCGCGCGTTTCGAAGCGACGACGTCTTCGCCGTGCCGCGCGTTCGCCTGGCTGTCAAAGGCGGGCTGGCGGTGCACACCTTGACGGTCGAACACCCGACGGTGGTGAGCCTCGCCTGTCGCATCACCGCCGCGCTGGGCGTGCGCGGGCCGGCCAACCTGCAGTTCATCGAAGACGCGCGGGGCGAGCTCTGGTTTCTTGAATGCAACCCGCGCTTCGGTGGGGCCACCATTGCCTCCATCACCGCCGGTCTCGACGGGCCGGGCTACCTCTTGAGGGAGCACTTCAGGCAACCGCTCGCCTTTGGTGGGTATCGCGCGAACCTCCGCATGCTCCGCTACTGGAACGAGGTCTATGAGTCCTGAGGGGCCGCACGCCGCGTGGGGGCGCTGAGGTGAGCGCGTCGACGTCGCCCACCACCGACGACCGGAGGTGGCTGCGCGTGCTCTTGGGGTTCGCCGTCTCCGCCGGTGCGGTCGGGCTGCTGGCGATGAAGTTTGAGCTGGAGCCCTTCCTGGAGGCGCTCCGCCTGGCCAGCGTTCCGCGCCTGCTGCTTCTCCTCGGCACCGAGGCGGTGGCGATTTCGCTCTACGCCTTTCGGGGGCAACAGCTGTTTCAGCGCGCGCCTCGCGTGCCGTGGCTGGTGCTGGTGCGCGCGCGGCTCGTCACGGTGACGGCCAACAACCTGCTCCCGTTCCGGCTGGGGGAGTGGCTGCGCCTCGTCTACCTCAATCGCCAGACCGGGATTCCCTTCGCCGCCTGTCTGGCCACCACCGCGCTCGAGCGATTCTTCGACACGGTGGTGTTCTTCGCTGTCTTCTCACTCTGTCTGGGACGGGTGGAGCAACTGGGCGTGCACGTGTCGACGGTCGTGGCCGTGGGCGCAGCGTTGGGGTTGGCCGCGGTGGTGGGCTGGCTCGCCGTTCGGTGGTCCGCGCAGTGGCAGGCCCGGCTGCCGTCCCGGGTGGCGGGCTGGGTGGCCCAGGGGCGCGCGGCCCTCGAGGTGTTGGGCGACGGTCCCACGCGCCTCAAGGTCTTCGCGGCCAATGCGGCCTACGGCGCGACCGGCTACGCCGCGTGGTCGATTGTCTTCTGGGCCTTCAACCTCGAGCTGCCGTGGGACACGCCGTCGGTCATCACCGGCTTCCTGGCGTTCGGTACGGCGTTCCCCGCGGCCCCGGCGTTCGTCGGCACCTACCACCTGTTCGTGACCAGCGCGCTGGTGGCCTGTGGAGTGCCGGGGCCAACCGCGCTGGCCGTGGCCACGGCCGCGCACGGCACCACTGTGCTGGCGCAGCTGCTCTTCGGAGCTCCGATGCTTCCTTGGTTGTTCGCGGCCAACCGCGAGGCGCCACCCGTGCCGTGAGGCGCGGCCGCTCGCTCGAGGCGAACTCAGACCCGTCGCGCGGTGTAGGCCCGCGTTCGGTACGGAACCTCAATCACCTCGAGGCCTGAAACTTCCTGCTCAATCGCTGCCAGCACGTCGTTCCAGCGGTCGCCGGCCTGCACCTGAATGTCATTCACCGAACGCCAGGCGCCCATGTAGCGCTCTTTGGTCATGGCCACGGTGTGGCGCGCCTCCACCAGCACCACGTCCTCGAAGTGCCCGGTGGACGTCAGAATCGAGAACATCTTCTCGGTGTACGCCGCCCCACCGGAGGACACCCGCTTGAGGTTGGGAATGAGCGCGCGAATCCGCTCTTCGATGCGCTCGTGCAAGGGTTGCCCCTGAAGGTCCCTGGGGTTCCACACCGCGGTGAAGGCGCCGCCTTCGCGCAAGACCCGGTGAAACTCGGGCAGCGCACGGGCGGGGTCGGCCCAGTGAAACGAGGAGCCCATCAACAACCAGTCGGCGGACCGCGCAGGAAGCCCCGTCTCTTCCGCGGAGCCTTTCTTCCAGGTGAGCCCGAGCGCGGCGAGCGCGCGAGCGCCTTCGGTGCGCATCTCGTCGTTCGGCTCGACGCAGACCGGCCGAAGCCCGAGGGCCGCGAGCTCTTCGGTCAGCTTGCCGGTGCCGGCGCCCACGTCGGCCACGCTCAGCTCCTGCGGCGGCAACGATGAGACGTGGCGCATCAGCAGGCCGAGCACGGTCCGGGAGTAGCCCGCCCGATGGCTGTAGTGCTGGGCCATGGCCGAGAAGTTGCCGAGCTGCAGCGCCGGTTTCACGCGCGCGACTATAGCCCGCGCCTTCGCAGGACCAAGCGGTGGCCGAGGCGGAGACCTGTTTCGTCGGCCGAGAAAAGTTGCCAAGGTCCGTCGCTGGTTGAAGGTGGAGCTCATGAACCCACGGCTGTTTGGAACCAAAGCGCAGACGCTGAGCGTGCTCCGTGGGCGCGTGGCGCACGCGGCCGTGCCCGCCTTCACCTTCTTTTCCGTCGAGCGGTGGCGCGCCGCGCGCGAGACCGTGTTGGGTGAAGTCGAAGCGGCGCTGGGCCCTGGCCCGCTCGCGGTGAGGAGCAGCGCCGTGGGAGAGGACGGCGCCCACGACAGCCAGGCCGGCGCCTTCGACTCCGTGCTCAACGTGCGGGGCCGTGGCCCCCTGGGGGCGGCCATCGACGCGGTGGTGGCGAGCTACCAGGGCAACCCGCTCGACGAGGTGCTGGTACAACAGATGGTGAGCGACGTCGCTGTGAGCGGGGTGATGACCACCCACTGCGTGAGCGACGGCGCGCCCTACTACGAGATCAACTACGACGACTTGAGCGGTCGCACCGACACCGTCACCGGTGGCATCGGCGTGAGCAAGAGCGTGGTGATCTACCGGCACGCGCCCCTCACCTACGTCACCTCGCCGCGGGTGGTGCGGTGGTTGGCGCTGGCCCGCGAGCTGGAAGGCCTGTGCGAAGGGCTGCCGCTCGATGTCGAGTTCGCCGAAGACCGGCAGGGGCGACTGCACCTGTTGCAGGCGCGGCGCATCGGGGGACAACGGCGCTGGGAGCGACGGGTTCAGCGCGAAGTGAGCGAGCTGTTGCCGCAGCTGGCCAACGCGGTGGTGCAGCACTTTCGGCCTCGCGCCGGCGTGTGGGGGGCCCGCGCCATCTTCGGGGAGATGCCCGACTGGAATCCGGCGGAGATTATCGGCACCACCCCCCGGCCGCTCGCCGCGTCGCTCTACTGCCGGCTGATCACCGACTCGGTGTGGGCGCAGGCGCGGCACCAGATGGGGTACCGGTCGGTGGAGAACGTGCCGCTGCTCGTCATGTTCTCTGGACGGCCGTTCATCGACGTGCGCGCGAGCTTCAACTCGTTTCTCCCGGCCACCGTGCAAGAGCCGCTGGGGACCCGGCTGGTGAACGCCTGGCTGGATCACCTGGCCGAGGCGCCCGAGAAACACGACAAGGTGGAGTTCGAGGTCGCCACCACCGCGCTCGACTTCTCGACCCCGCAGGTGCTGGCCGAGCGCTACCCGGGGCTGCTCGACACCGCCCAGACCCAGCAGTACCTGGGGGCGCTGCGCGAGCTCACCTGGCGCGCGCTCACGGCCAGCGGGGCCGAAGACACGCTGGCGAGCGCGGGCCGCGCGGCCGATGCGCTGGCGCGTCGTCAGCAGGAGCGCCGCCGCCGTGCCTTCGCCTCGTCCCTCGAGGCGCTCGATGACGTCGAGGGCCTGCTGGGCGAGACGGTCGAGCTTGGGACGCGTCCGTTCGCGGTGGCCGCGCGGCACGCCTTCATCGTGGACGGACTGTTGCGCTCCGCAGTCAAGCGCGGCGCGCTCAGCGCGGAGCGCCTCTCGTTGTTTCGCCGCAGCGTGCGCACCGTCACGGGTGAGATGTCTGAGGCGGTGGGTCGCGTCATTCGGCGCGAGCTGCGGAGCGAGGAGTTCCTCGAGCGGTACGGCCACCTGCGCCCCGGCACCTACGACATTCTCTCGGCGCGGTACGATCAGCGCCCGGACTACTTTCAGAACGCCGAACACTTCGTGGAGAGCGCGCCGGTGGAGTTCGTGCTCACCTCTGAGGAGCAGCGTGCGCTGGAGCGCCTGTTCGTCGAGGCCTTCGGCGCGCCCCTCTCGGCGCCGGCGTTCCTCGCCCGCGCGCGCCTCGCCATCGCCGAGCGGGAGCGAATCAAGTTCGTCTTCACCCGGCACCTGTCCGAGGTGCTGGAGGTGCTCGCGGCGTGGGGCGAGCGCGAAGGCTTGAGCCGGGACGACCTGTCGTACGTGCCGGTGGAGACGATGCTCGCCTTCCGTGCCCGGCCGCCCTCTCAGACAGTGGCGGGCGAGCTGGAGGAGTTGGTGCGCGAGCACAGACGCCAGACGGTCATCGCGCGGGGGTTGCGGCTCAATTACCTCGTGCGTGACGAGCGCGACCTGTACGTGGCGCCGCTCCACCGCGCCGCCCCCAACTTCGTCACCAGCCGGCAGGTGGAAGCGCGGACGGTGTACCTGGACAACTCGCTGGAGACCGTGCCCGACGTCTTCGGGGCCATCGTGTGCATCGAGAACGCGGACCCCGGCTTCGACTGGATTTTCGTGCGGGGCATCGCCGGCCTGGTGACGCGATTCGGCGGGAGCAACTCACACATGGCGATTCGCTGCGCCGAGTTCGACATTCCCGCGGCCATCGGGTGCGGCGAGCAGACGTTCGCCCGGGTGGTGCGGGCCCGGCGCGTGGACCTCAACTGCGCGGAGAAGAGCGTTCGTCCCCTCTGATTCAGGGCGAGGCGGCGAAGAACCGCGCGAAGAGCGCGAGATCGTTCGGCGCGAACGGCGCGCTTCGCTCGGGGTGCCAGACCAGGCCGGCCTGACGACGGGTGGGGTGTTCGAACGCCTCGTTGGCGCCCTGGGCCGTGGCCACCACAGCGAGCGTCCGGGTGCCCCCGAGGTTCCATCGGTGAAATGAATTGACCACGCTGCCGTGATGAGCGCCGAACCAGCGGCTGCCCGGGCGCACCGAGAGCGCGTGCGTGGTGCCGATGTGTCCCGGGAGTTCTGTGAGCGTGCCCCCGTCTTCGACGGCGAGGAACTGCGCGCCCCGACAGACGCCGAGCACCGGGAGGTCGCCGGCCAGCCGCACCACCTCGCGCTCGAGCGCGTCGCGCGCCATCGACAAGGGGTCGCTCGACACCGCCGCCACGTCGCCGCCCCCGGTCAGAATGACGCCGTCGAAGGGCGCGTTGGCCTGCCACCAGGCGGCGACCGAACCGCCCACCGGGACCGGCACCACCACGGCCCCGAACGCCTCGGCGAAGGCCGGCCAGTTCACGTCAAGGCACGCCCGCGTCTCGGTCGCCGTCTTCTCAAGCCGCTGGGTGATGGCGAGGCGCTGCATGGACGTGAGCGGAGCTAGCGCACCCGCGCGTCGGGGTGAACGAGAGAGTTGCCGTCGCGCGGCGCGTGCCCGGCGCGATACATCTCAATCAGCTCGGGCGGAATTCCCCAGGTGGTGGCGCCCACCGCATCGTGCAGGCGCTCCAGCTCATCGCGGCAGCGCGCCGTGTCCGCCGGCGTCGGGCCGGGGCCTTCGCCGGAGAGCGCCGCCACGCTCAATTGGTGGCGAACGCCTTTGTCGATGCCCTGCGCGCGGGTGAGGCCGCGGATCAGCGGCCGCTCTGGCGCGAAGACGGAGAACCGCGCGTCCACCGGCAGGCCCAGCACCATGGAGGCCAGGTACTCGCTCAGCACCGGGGCGAGGTGAAAACCGTCGCGCCGCGTTCCGGTGGCGAGGGTGAGGTTGGACAGCCGCGTCTTCCCCACCAGCGGGTAGGTGTCCTGGCTGGTGGGGCGCCAGCCGAGGTTGGTGCGCACCACGGTCGCGTCGCGGAAGTGCCGGTTGATGGAGGCGGCGGCCCGTCGGCGCAGCCGCTCGACGCCCGCGCCGTCGCTGGCCTCGACCGCGGTGGCCGAGACCACGCTCGTCGCCCCAATCAAGATGTGATCGTGCGGCTGATTGGGCCCCACGAAGTAGGGCACGGTGTACAGGCCCGAGGCGTGGCGGCGGCGAGGGGTGCGAATGGCCTTGGTGTGCGGATGCCGCGGGCTGTGGAGCTCCACCGACTCGCCCACGCCGTAGAAGATGCGCTGCACCGACAGGCCGAGGCGACTTCGCTCCAGAATGTCACCCACGGTGGCGCCGCTCGCGAGCACGAACGCGTCGCCCTCGACCGCGGCCCCGGTGGTGAGCACCGCGCGCCCAACCACTGTGCCCGTGGCCTCCAGCCGGTCCACGTGACCTTCCAGCCATTGCACGTGCGGGGCGCCCCGGAGCGCCGCTTCCAGCGCTTCGACGGTGAGGCGCGGGTTGAGCCACCCTTCGTTGGGCAGGTGGAGCGCGCGCGTGGCGAGGTGCGAAGGGTCCGGCGCGTAGTTGGGAATGTCACCGGGCGCGATGTGGCTGTGTGGTTCGTCGAAGCGGGCCGCCGCCACGGCAATGGCCTCAAAGTTCTCGTCGTCTGACTCGCCTGGCTCCGCCGTGTTCACGATGAAGGTTCCACGTGAGTAGCAGCCACCGCACAGGCCTTCGCACCGCGCACACGCGCCGGGCAGTCGCTCGCCCGCGGCGCGGATGACCTCGTCGATGAAGCGCGGCCACATGCGGGTGGCGAGGTGGCTGAGCTCAAACCGATAGAGGTCCACCTCTGAGTCGAGCGAGTCCGCCTCGAGTTCAGCGAAGGAATTGAGCATCGCCGCAGCCGCCAGCGTGGCGGAGCCGGGGCGGGCCTGTTTGCCGACGAGCGTGATGCGGTGGCCGTGGGGCCCGAGCCGCTGCGACAGCCGGAAGGCGGTGGTGAGCGCCAGAATCCCGTTGCCCACGATGACGACGTTCATGGCGAAACACCGACCAGGCCGGGCACGGTGGTCAGACTACACCTGCCGCTTCGAAGCTCGCGAGCCCAACAGCTCGGCTCGAGGAGCGCTCAGCCGCCGTCGTTGGACGAGGTCTCGCAGGCGAGCGCCACCGGATCGAACGCGCGCTTGATCTCACAGTACTCAGCGTTGAACGTTCCGGTCAGGGTGCCGCTCGAGTTCTTGAAGGGCACGTTGAAGCTGCCCGAAAGCGTGCCGCCTTTTTCGCCCTTCACGCCCGTGACGGTGACCGTGCCGCTGGCCCCTTCGCGGTCCGAGGCCGCCACCGCGTTGGTGCAGTTGGCGTCGTTCTTGGCGAAGGTGGCGCTCACTTCGCGGCCGGCCTGAAAGACGTTGAAGAGCGACACCTTGTCTTTCACGGCGTACTCGCCCACGTCAGGCGCCAGCAGCTCGAGCTGGCCCTTGCTGACGAACCCGAACACCACCATCGACGCGCTCCTCGGCTGCCGACCCGCTTGAAAGAGCGCGCACAGGCCGCCCTTGTCGGCCATGGCCAGCCCCATGCCCACGGTCTTCCCGGTGTTCTGATCGGTGAAGACCGAGAAGATGGCGTCGCGAACGAAGACGCTGAAGCCCGCCACGGTTCCATTGACGGTTCCTGAACCACCGCAACCGGACAGGACGGCTGCCAAGACAAGTGCGTAGCGCATGGTGACCTCCGGCGCGGACCTTAGCGTCGGCCTTCGCCACACGGGAAGAGGCGACGGCGGATTGAGGGTCGAGCCCCTTCGCTCTTGTCGCTTCGGGCCTACGGGAGCAACTTGAGCTGCTCCAGGTTTTGCACCTGCGCCGCCAGGCTCTGCAGCTCTTTCAGGTTCGGCTGGCCGCGCAACGCTTCGCGCACGTACAGCACTCGGCCCTCGTATTGCGCCACCGGGAGGTCGTGGCTGCGCGCGGTGCTCAGGTTGGCCTCCACCGTGGCCAGCCGACGACTCAACTCCGCCCTCAGCTGTTCAGCCGTCTGCGGCGCCGGCGCTGCTTCGGTCGACCCCAGGCGGTTGAGCCCGAAGAGCAGCATGGCGGAGACCAGCGTCGCCGCACCCACCAGCACCACGAACCGACGGGGGCCGCTGGCGGGTTGGGCCAGTCGGGCGCGCATCTCCAGCACCAACGGACCGAGCCGGCGGGTGGTGATGAGACCTCCACCGGAGCGCTTCTTCCGACGGACAGGCGCCTGGGGTGGGGCGGACAGCTCGGTCGGGACTGGCTCGTCGCCGGTCTGCCCCAGTGCGCGGGCCGCTGCCTCCATCACCGGACGCATGGGCACCGTCGGAGGGAACGCTCCCGATTGATCCGCCGGCGACCGGGGCGCGGGCGCGGGCCCCGTGCTGGCGTCGACGGCCTCGGCCAGCGCGCGGGTGTTGTCTCGAAGCGGCTCGGTAATGGCCGTGCCGTCGTTGGGGCAGATCAGCGCGCCGTCGGGAAGCATCTGCTGACACACGGGGCACAGCCGTCGATCGCTCGATGCCATCAGGCACGCCCCTTGGTGTGCATCGCGGGGTTTGTCGCACGTCTGCTGGACGAGGTCCACGCGACGCCGATTCTCCGAGCGTCTTTCTCCGTCGAGGCGCAAGGTGGAGCCCACGGTTTGGAGGGACGCACATGTTCGCTGTCGCAGGAGTGTCGGGACACACGGGCGCGGCCACCGCCAATGCCCTGCTCAAGCGGGGGCAGAAGGTGCGCGTGCTGGTTCGGAATGAGGCGCAGGGAGAACCGTGGGCGCGACGCCACTGCGAGGTGGCGGTGGTCGACCTGCACCAGACCGACGCGCTGGCCGCCGCCGTGAAGGACCTCACCGGCGCCTACCTGCTGCTGCCACCCGTGCCGAACGCAGAGAACGAGCTCGCCGCCCACAGCGAGCTGCTGGGCCACCTGGTGGCAGCGGTGAAGCGCTCGGGCCTGAAGAGCCTCGCCTTCCTCTCGGCCGCCGGCGCGCAGCACCCGGCCGGCACCGGTCCCTTCGTGGCCCTGCATCAGGCGGAGCATGCCTTGAAGGGCATCGTCCCCTCGGTGACCTTCATTCGCGCCGCGTGGTTCATCGAAAACTGGGCGGCGTCGTTCATGGAGGCGCTGGAGACCGGCGAGCTGCCGCACTTCGGTCACACCCACCTCAAGTTCGCGCAGGTGTGCGCGCGCGACATCGGCGACGTGGCCGCCCGCGCGCTCGAAGAGCACAAGCCCGGCACGCATGTGGTGGAGCTGGCGGGCCCCGAGAACTGGTCCGCCGAAGACGTGGCCGCCGCGCTCACCGCGCTGCTCTCTCAGCCCATCAAGGCCGTCGAACGCCCGGTGAAGAACGCGCGCGAGCTTTTGGAGAAGTCGGGGATGAAACCCGCCACCGCTGCGCTCTACGCCGAGCTGTACCAGGGCATGTCGCGCGGGCTGCTCCACTTCGTGCACCCGACGCAGGTGGTGCATGGCACGACGCCGCTCTTCGACGCCTTGAAGTCGATGGTGTGATGCGCGCCCTGGCTCGCCCCTGCGCCGTGGGAGTCAGCGGTTCTGAGAAACGGTCCCGCTGTCGGGGTGCTGCACCCGGCCCCCATCGAGCGCGTTGTCGATGACGCTGTACCCCCCGCCGTCGAGAATCTGCACCGCGGTTCCACTCCGCGCGTCGAGCGCGTTGCCGCGCACGTCGAGGCGATCGCTGTCTCGGCTCATCACGCCCGCCAGACCCGCCTGCGCCACCTCGTTGTTCCACGCGAACGTGTCGGCGCTCCCCGACTCCACCCGCACGCCGTAGCGGGTGGGCCGGAGCACCCGGTTGCGCTCGATGACCGTGTTGAACGTCTGCTTGTAGACCGCGACGCCATCGGTCACGTCTTCGAAGCGGTTGTCGCGAACCACGTTCCACGGTCCGTCGTTGCCGTGCGTGGTGCCGCCGCCACCCACCACCACCCCCGGGTCCCCCTGAAGCACGAGGTTGGCCTCCACCAGGTTGGCGTAGTCGTCCTCCCCGTGAATATCGATGGAGCCCAGCTTCTCCACCGGCTGCACCACCCGGCGGTCGAACACGTTGCGGAAGATGAACGATTCCCTCGCGCCCCAGCTCACCGGCACGCCGTGGCGCAGCACGCCCCCGAACCACCCATCGCGCACCACCGCGCCCTGACTTCGGGTGACGGCCACGCCGTAGCCGTGGCCCCCGCCGCCGGTGTCGACCACGTCGCGCACCGTCGGCCGCACCACCTGCGCGTCGAGCGTGAAGGCCAGCTCCAGCCCGGACTGGCGGGCGTGGAGCAGGGTGAGGTCGACGAAGAAGCAGCGCGCGCAGCGGCTCACGGCGATGAGGTTGTTGTCCGGGCCGGCCGGCTGCGGGCCCTCGACGGTGAAGTGCTCGAGCACCACGTTGGTCAACCCGCGGAACTTCGCCACCCTGGCATTGGACACGGTGGAGAAGGCTGACAAGAGCGGGCGATCGAGCGTGAGCGTCGGCCCCGAGCGAACCGCGGTCACCTGCGCGTAGGCCATGCGAAATCGGAAGAACGGCCACACCACGTTGGGCGCCGGGCCGCCCCAGTCGTCCGAGGTGACGGTCACGATGTCGCCCACCGCGAAGGCCCCACCGTCGAGGGCGAGCTCGTGGGCGTAGGCGGGCGCGTCCACGGCGAGCGGGGTGCCCACGAACTCCCCGAGGCCGATCAGCGCCAGCCCGTCGGCCAGCCCGGCGTCAGGGAGGTCCGCGAAGAGGACCGTGCCGCTGTCCGCACCGCGAATGGTGACGTCCGACGTGGTCAGGGTGAGCCCGGTGGTGAAGCGAATGCGCCCGGGGGGCAGCTGCAGAGTCTCGCCCGGCAGCACGGCGTTGAGCGCGGACTGCAGCGCGGCGCTCTCGTCCAGCACGCCGTTGGCGACGAGGCCCGTGGCCAGTCTCACCGTGGGGTGACTGGGCGGGGCCGGAAAGCGCTCGGCCGGCTCCACCGTGCCGGCACATAGGGCGTCGAGCTCCACGCCCGGTTCGACGCCGTCGAATTGAATGGTCCACAATCCAGCGTCGAGCGCGCCCGGCCACGTCGACTGGTCGGCCCGCCAGAACGTGCCGGTCGGGCCACGTCGCGTGACGCGTTGCCACCGCAGGACCGGAGTGACCGGAATGTCCCAGGTGGCCTCGACGCCGGCGTCTTCGCCGTCGAAGCGAACATTGAGGCTGTTGCGCGAGTGGGTGGGCGCCCGCACGCGCGCCCAGAGGGAAACGGCCCGGGGCTCGGGGAGGGTGAAGGCGAAGCGTACGCCGCCCGCGCGCGAGGGTGCGGGAACGACCGTGGTCAGCCAGCGCTCCACGGTGCCCACCGTGCCCGCGTCTTCGGCTTCGACACAGGTCAGCCATGCTCCGGCGTCGGGTGGTTCACCGGCGTCGGTCCCGGCGTCCGTGCCCGCGTCGAGTCCGGCGTCGAGCCCTGCGTCCACCGGCCCCGCGTCCACGCCCGCATCACGCCCACTGTCGAGGCCCCCGTCGCCGCCGTTGGTGGGTGGCCCGCATGCCCCGAACGCCAACGCCATGACCAGGATCGCGCGACGCATCGGGCCTAGGGCTCAAATTCCATCGCGATGCAGGTCCGCGGCTTCTTCGGGCCCGAGGCGTCGTCGAAGAAGATGCCCACCGCGCCCAGGGTGTCGCCCTGGCGGTAGACGCGCACGCCGATGCGGAGCACCTCGCCGCCGAAGGTCGGTTTGCGAAATGACATCTCGGCCCGACGCGAGAGGATGGCCGCCGACAGACCGTGGGCGTGAACGCGGCGCAGCGCCGCCGCCTCGAACACCTTCGGGTACACCAGCGAGTTGACGTGCTGATTGACGTCGGTGTGCACGAGGCCGAAGACATAGGGCGCCGGTTCGATGAACCAGTCGGCGTCGAGCGGCTCGGCCTCCGCGGGTATGGCGGTGAGGGACTCTGGCGTGGTCCAGGGGAAGCGCAGCGAGGGCACCGCTTCCAGCCCCGGGACGTCGATGCGCAACACCTTGCGCTCTTCGGCTTCGGCGAAGGGACGCGTCAGCACGTGCTCGGCGTACATGCGCCCCGCGCGGAGTCGTTCGCCCGCGCCGGGAGGAGGTTCGCCATAGGTCAGGCCTCGGGGGCCGTGCAGGTCGACCCACATGTTCATCAGCAGCCGGTTCACCGCGCCCGCCGCGTCGACGGTGTGCCCCAGCGCCCAGCAGCCGTCGGCGGCGTGATCGGCGTTCACCGCGAACGGCCCGGGGTCTCCCCACAGCACGGCGTGCGCGAGAATCGGCACCAGGCCCTGGTTCAGCGCCTCGCGCGTCCACGGGGTCTTGAACACCGACGCCCAGCACGCTTCAGCCAGCGCTGTCGGAATGCTGGGGAGCAGGAACCTCCCGTCTTGCGACAGGTCCTCAAAGCGCAGCCGAACCGTCCCCTGGCCTTGTTGGTGCGGCGGGACGACAGGCGCGGCCGGGATTTCGAAGCGGCTCATCCGCGCAGGCGTAGCGAAGGGCCCCGCGGCCCGCCACAGCAATTACCTACGCGAGCTTCTTGTGAGGCGCCGGCTGGGGCACGCAGTCCCACGGCTTCGCCGGCCGTCGGCCCCGTGGTGCCGGTGCGCGGGTTGTAGCCGCGCAAGCTCCGTCCAGCTGATCCTCCGGTGAGACAGCCGCGGCGGGCGGAGATCGTTTCTCGTCGCCGTGCGTTCAACCCCTACCTCAAGGAAGGACGCCCCATGTTCTCAAGAACCCTCGCTTGCGCCGTCGCACTCACCGTGACGGCCGCCTCGGACAAAACGGCCACGCCGGACTCTCTCGGCGGCCCCAATCGCTTTCTCACCGCCATCTCCACCGACAAGCCCATCTACCGGGTCGGCGACACCGTCTTTGTCCGGGGCGCGGTGCTCCACGCCAGGACGCACGCCCCCATCGGTGCTGGCCTGGCCTCACCGCACCTCGAGGTTCGAGGGCCGAAAGGCGACGTGGTGGCCCAGGGCGACTCGACCGCGCACGACGGCGTGTGGGCCTTCAGCTGGACCGTGCCCGAAGGGCAGCCCGGCGGTGAATACGTGGTGAAGGCGACGTACCCTCAGCACGGTCACCCCCCCGCCGAGCGCAAGTTCGACGTTCGGGCCTACCGCGCTCCACGCCTGAAGACGCAGATCACCTTTCTCCGTGAAGGCTACGGCCCCGGCGACACCGTGATGGCCACGCTCGAGGTGAAGCGCGCCGAGGGCGGCATTCCCACGGAGGCCACCGTCCTCGCCACCGCGCGGGTCGACGGCCGCGACGTGGCGCAGGTGCCCTGCCGGGTCGACGCCACCGGCCTGTGCACCGTGCGCTTCGAGCTCCCCAAACAGCTCGAGCGCGGCGAAGGCACCCTGGCGTTCTCGATTGAAGACGGCGGCGTTCAGGAGACCGCGGCGAAGACCCTCCCCATTCTCCTGCAGACCCTGGACATCGCCTTCTTCCCCGAGGGCGGCGACCTGATCGGAAACGTGAAGAACCGCCTCTATGTCGAAGCCCGCACGCCCGCGAAGAAGCCCGCGGACCTCGAGGGCGACATCATCGACGTGGCCTCGGGCAGCGTGGTGGCGCGCCTCAACACCGACCATGAAGGTCGCGGCCGCGTCGAGCTCGAGCCGAAGTTCGGCGTGACCTACGCGCTGCGGGTCCAGAAGCCCTCCGGCCTTCGTCGCACCTTCGAGTTGCCCCGGGTGAAGAACGGCGGCGTCACGCTCTCACCCGAGCGCGAGGTGTTTGCGGCGGGCGCGGCCGTGCGCCTCAACCTTCGCTGGAGCCGGGTTCGCCCGGCGCTGGTGACGCTGGCGCAGCGAGAAGACGTGGTGGCGAGCGCGTTCATCAGCGGGTTCGGTTCGGCCGACGTGGTGCTGGAACCGAAGACCGCGGACGGCGTGCTGGTGGCCACGGTGTGGGACGCCTCGGGGGAACCGATGGCCGAACGCCTCGTCTACCGCGCGCCGTCCCGCCGGCTGGAGATTTCGCTCGCGGCCGACCAGCCGTCGTTCGTACCGGGCTCGCGGGTGTCGCTGCGCGTCCACACCAGCGTCGACGGCCAGCCGGTGCCGGCGGTGGTGGGCCTCACCGTGTTCGATGACAGCATCCGCGAGATGCTGGAGCGCCGCGACCAGCCGCCTTCACTCCCGGTGGCGGTGTTGCTGGAGCCTGAGGTGAAGGAGCTGGCTGACGCGCAGGTCTACCTGGATTCGAAGAACCCCCGCGCGGCGACGGCCCTGGACCTTCTGCTCGGCACCCAGGGGTGGCGCCGGTTCGCGTTTTCCGACGTGCCGGCGTTCCTGATGCGTGACGGCGACGCGGCGCTCCGCGTGCTTGCCAAGATGGTGCCCACCGTCGACCTGGCGCGGTCCGAAGAAGACGAGGGCATGTTCTTCAAGGCGGCCCGGGCCGTGATGGGAGCCGGGGCGGAGCGCGCTCCGGTGCCTCGCCCGGCCATGGCCATGCCGGCTCCGCCCCCCGCGCCGCCGAAAGTCGCACCGCAGAATGAGCTGCAGGCCGCTCCTCCGGTCTTCGCCGGCGACAAGGACGTCGGGCTCCTCGATCTCAAGGAGGAGAAGTTCGCCGGCAAGAAGGCCGCGCGCTCGCGCTTCTTCCGCGACGACGCCGTGTGGGTGCGCGAGTACGCGCATCAGGTCCGCGCCGGCCGCTCGCCCGATGAGCGCTCCGACTTCACCGAGACGCTCTACTGGGCCGCCGGAATTCGCACCGACAAGCGCGGTGACGCCACGGTGGCGTTCGGCCTCTCCGACGCGGTGACCACGTTCCGCGCCTCCGCTGGGGGCTTCTCGTCGGACGGGGCGCTGGGCGACGCTACGCTGGAGCTGCAGAGCGTGCGGCCGTTCTACCTGGAGCCGAAGATTCCTTTGGAAGTCACGCAGGGCGACGTGGTGCGGCTGCCGGTGGCGTTGGTCAACGGCACGCGCGAGCCGCTCCGGAGCGTGACGCTGAACGTGAAGACCACGTGCGACGTGAAGGTCGGCGCTGGCTCGGTGGGTGAGCTCAAGGCCGGCGAGCGGGTCCGTCGCGTGGTGGAGTTGACCATCGGCGCGGCGTCCAAAACGTGCGAGCTGACCCTGACCGGAACGGCCGGCGCGTACGTCGATCGCGTGGTGCGCCCGCTGGTCATCAAGGCGCGCGGCTTTCCCGGCCATGAAGACTTCGGCGGCCTGGTGGGGCCCGGCGCCGACGCCGCGCACCAGGTGACCATTCCCGCCCAGGTCGTCCCGGGCAGCGTGGTGGCCACCGTGTCGGTGTACCCCACGCCGCTCGCCAACATGACCGACGCGCTGCGCCGGTTGATTCAAGAGCCGAACGGCTGCTTCGAGCAGACCAGCTCCACCAGCTACCCGCTCACCATGGCCCAGCAGTACTTCCAGTCGCACACTGGCGTCGACCCGCAGATGGTGCAGGAGGCGAAAGAGAAGCTCGAGCGCAGCTACCAGCGCCTGGTTGGGTTCGAGACGCCGGGCAAAGGCTACGAGTGGTTCGGCGAGAACCCCGGCCACGAGGCGCTCACCGCCTATGGGCTGTTGCACTTCACCGACATGGCGCAGGTGCGCCCAGTGGACGCCGCGATGATGGCCAACACCCGCGCCTGGTTGTTGAAGCAGCGCGACGGAAACGGTGGGTTCGCCCGCAAGCGCCGCGCGCTCCACACCTGGGTGGAGGACGTCGATTCGTCGAACGCGTACATCACCTGGGCGCTCTTGGAGTCGGGCACCAATCCCCGCGAGCTGGAGCGCGAGGTTCAGACCGTGCTCCGCGCGGGCCAGGCGTCCAGGAACAGCTACGTGCAGGCACTCGCCGCCAACGTGGCGTTCCTCGCGGGTGACCGGTCCACCGCCTCGGCGCTGGTGACGCGGCTCCTGGCACAGCAGAAAGACAACGGCGTCGTGAGCGGCTCCACGCAGTCCATCGTCGGAAGCATGGGCGAGACGCTGGACATCGAGACCACCTCGCTGGCCACGCTGGCCTTCATGAGGGACCCGCGCTGGGCCGGGGCGGTGGAGCGCGCGGTGAAGTACCTGGCGGCGTCGTGCCAGGACGGCCGCTACGGCTCGACCCAGAGCACGGTGCTCGCGCTGCGCGCCATCGTCGCCTACGACAAAGCGCGCGCTCACCCCAAGGCGCCGGGCACGTTGCGGGTGTCGGTGGACGGGAAGCAGGTCGGCGGCGGCGTTCGGTTCGACGCTCGGACTCAAGGGGTGATTGCGCTCTCGGACATCGCGCCGTTCCTGACGCCCGGGTCGCATCGCATCGCGCTCACCATGGAGGGCGGTGCCCCCATGCCGTACGCCATCGCCCTCAAGTGGAACGCCATCACCCCCGAGAGTTCACAGAACGCCCGCGTGCGTGTGGCGGTGCGCCTCGGCCAGACCGCGGCGCGCGAAGGCGACGTCCTCGAAGCCCGGGCCTCGGTGGTGAACCTCACCCCGGAGCTCATTCCCACGGTGGTGGCCATCGTCGGATTGCCGGGCGGGTTGGAGCCGCGACACGACCAGCTGAAGGAGCTGAAGAAGCAGGGCGTGATTGACGCCTACGAAGTGATGGGCCGCGACGTGGTGTTCTACTGGCGAGGCATGAAGCCCAACGCGGTGGTCGAGGTGCCGGTGTCGCTCGTCGCCGCCGTGCCCGGGTCGTACACGGGGCCTGCGAGTCGCGCGTACTTGTATTACGCGGACGACGTGAAGGCCTGGGCCGGCGGCCTCGGCATTGAAATCTCCGCGCGCTGATGCGCGAGGCGCGACGCGACCCACGTGGAAGCCACGCCTTGGTTCCGCACGGGGACTACAGCGACGACACGGCGGCGCAGCGCGCCTCGTAGGGCGCGAGCGAGACCGGCTTGCCGAAGACGCTGGTGTTCGTGGAGGCGCCGGTCTGGTTCACCAGCGGTGAGTCAGTCACGCACACTCAATCGTCACTCGGCCAGGAGTGTACCCCAGCGTCCCGCGCCCGGTGACTTCACTGGTTGTCGACGCCGCTACGCCCAGAAAGAGGCCTGGGGAGGCGCCCTCGCCAGCGCAAACCTCGGCACCCGCCACGCCAGCTTCCGCCGCTTCAAGAACGCCCGGGCCGCCTCGGGGCCTCAAGTACCTGGAGACGAACCGAGGAGGGACCCCACGCGGGCCCGCAAGATTTTCGCTTCCGACGAGGTCGGCGAAGGACTGTGGCGGGGGAGCGGTTACGGCAGCCCAAGTTCTTTGAGCAAGCGCTCCAATTCATTTCCCAGACCGCTCACTTCGCAGGTCGCTCGAATCTTCTTCAAGTCGAGCGGCGCGTTGCGCGTTAACAACTCGGTGACGTCCGCGCGCGACTTTGGCCCGCCGGCGTAGAGCTTGAGTGCGATCAGATCGTCGAGCGTCACAACTCGGAGCGTCGATGAACCCATCCCGCCGGCCTGCGCATTGGCGATGGCTGCAGTCCCGGGCGATTTTCGCCTCGAGAATGGGTTTTCGAAGTTCACGACTTGAACCAGTCCGTATCCTTCACCGGTCACGTTCAACACGCCTCCCAGCGGATCGATGGAGTCTGGTGTGACCAATTCAACCTCGTGACCCAGACGGCGAAGTGCCTCGGCGATCGCTGGCAGCGTCTTGAACGGGTCCACGTCCGTTGCGAGATCGAAATCTTCGGTTGCGCGCGGGTACTTATGGACGGCGAGCGCCATGGCTCCGATCACAGCGCATCTCGCGCCCGCTCGTTCGCATTCCGCCGCGACCTCTTCGGCGACCTCGAGCGTTCGGTCCGCGAAATCCGGCAAGTTCACCGCTTCGGTGCCGCCCCGAGAGCCCGGAGCTGCCGGCCAAGCTGGAGCGCCAACTTCATTCGATCTCGCGGTGACATCGCGTTGACTCGGCGGAGTTTGGCCTCGAACATCGCGCGTGCGGTCTTGCTCGGTCGCTCGACGTCGTTGGCGCCGATCAAGTCTTTCTCTTGGCCACTCACACAGTCAACGATATCGCATCCGGGCGGATAGGACCACGAGGCCGGGGGGCCGCGCTCGAGGTTCAGCCCTTCAAGCCCTCGGCCACCGCGAAGATCGGCGCGTACATGGCGTAGACGCAGAACGCATAGCCGCCAGCGGCCAGAAGCAGCGTGGCGAAAAGCAAACGCCGTCGACGCTGCGGCGGCGAGCCACCCCAGGCGCCGAAGGCCGCGAGCGCCGTAATCGCGAGGCCTAACGCGCCCGGCACCCACGAGGTCAAGGCCGCTTCGGTCAGGAGCGGCAGCGTCGTCCCGGAATCGGAAAGCCTCAGCTTCAGAGCGGGCCCGAGAAGAAACGCGAAGTAGAAACAGTAGAGCGCGCCCCAGGACCCCAGACACAACCCGACCCATTCGAGCGGCGAGCGTTCGCGCGGCGGTGTTGGCAAGGGGCGTTCGGCTGTCGAACCCCGCGCGTCGAGTGTCGTGTCAAGCATGTCTGACTCCCTTGATTGGGACTGCAGTGGTTTTCGCCGAGACGCCAAGAAGGTTTCGTGAATCCAAATTGTTGGGTTCCGGGTTCTGAGAAGAGTCGTCTCATGAATACGACACGTGGCTCGGACAACCCGGCGTGCTCGAGCGCGGATGACAGGGACGCGAAACTCGGGGACCTCATCTCGATGGCGACGCAGTTCGCCACTCGGCTCGGGGTGTACCCCAGCACCCCGCGCCCGGTGACTTCGCTGGTTGTCGACGCCGCTACGCCCAGAAAGAGGCGTGAGGAGGCGCCCTCGCCAGGGCAAACCTCGGCAGGCGCCACGCCACCCTCCGCCGCTTCAAGAGGGCCCGGGCCGCCTCGGGCGACTTCAGCACCTGCACCACCTCGCGATTGCGCCCCGCAGCCGGGGCACGGGAAGACGGCAATGGCGGGCCTCTTTTCCTTGGTTGGCGGCGTACTGGCCTGGGCAGGCGGCCTCGGCATTGAAATCTCGGCGCGCTGATGCGGAAGGCGCGGCGCGACCTACCTCGAAGCCACGCGTCGGTTCCTCGCGGGGACTACAGCGACGACACGGCGGCGCAGCGCACCTCGTACGGCGCAAGCGAGACCGGCTTGCCGAAGACGCTGGTGTTCGTGGAGGTGCCGGTCTGGTTCACCAGCAGCACCCACGTCTTCGAGGCCAGCGTCTCCACCGCGGCGTCGCCGGAATTTCCCGGGTCGTAGAGCGCCGTCCCACTCTCGAAGTGGTCGTGAAGGCATTTCTGGGTCGGGTGAAACGACGTGGGAACGGTCGATTCATCGAGCAGCGCCAGCGGGTGGTACACGCCCTTGATGGAGCCCGCCCTCCCCACGCCCGCGTCGTAGTCCACGCCTGCCACGCCCCAGATGAGCGCGGTGGTGACGCCGCTCTTCACCACCTTTGAAAGGCCGGCGGCCATGAGCGCGTTTCGCTGCGCTTCGGTGCCCTGGTACGAGTTGTTGGGTGTGGAGGTCCCCGCGAGCAGGGGCTCACACAAGAGGGGGTCGTCAGGCCCCGAGGCGATCTCGTTGTACGGGTTGAGCCGCGCGTACCACTCCGCCCACCAGAGCGGGCGCGTCGAGGAGAGGTTTGACCGAACCCACGCCGCCACGTCGGAGAACTTCTGCATTCGCTTGAAAGGGTCCGGTTCGCTCTCACTCGTGCACGACGCAGCCGAGTTGGTGTTGTTCGGGTTTCGGCAGGTGTTGTGGTTCTTGATGTCGATGGTGATGAAGTCCGCGCCGTGGGCGTTGGTCCACCAGTAGGAAAGTCCGCGCAGCACGCGCTGGTCGAGGCAACCCCAGTCGGCAGACGCCGCGCCGCACACCGTGCTCTCCCAGAAGAACCCCGCGTCCCGGTTGTCGCTGCGGGCGATGATGTAGGGGCCGCCCACGTCGATGGGGCGACCCGCGTCCGCGCTCACCAGCTTCACCGCGTCGTACACGTGGTTGTAGAGAATCGTGTACTGCTTGAAGTTGAAGCCGCCGCGGTGCGCGACCTTTCCGTCTTCCAGCGCGTTGAAGTTGGTCTCGTAGAACCCCTTCATCTCGTTCCACACCTGCACGAAGCGGATCTTGGGGTAGCGCGCCACCGTCCGAGCCACCACCTCGGCGTAGAGGCGGTAGTAGAGCTGTCGGTTGGGGTCGGCGTACTCCGCGGGGTTGTTGAAGTCGTAGGTGCCGGCGTCCGCGCCGTCGTAGTCCGTCAACCCCACCCACCTCGGCGGCGTGCTGTTGGCGTCGACAGTGGGGTCGTCTTTGAAGGCGTCGAAGGCACAGCACGCCGTCAGCACCACATCGGTCGGGTAGTGGGAGAGGAGCCCCGCGTCGGTCGGCGTGCCGAACCGCAGGTCGAGCGACGAGAAGTCGAGCTTCACCTGGCTGAACGAGGTGCCCGCGTCGTTGATTTGTGCCGAGATGAAGGGGTCGGCCGCGCCGAAATTCCGCAGGTGCTGGTTCACCACGCGCGTCGACGTCACCAGGGCGTCGTTCGCGAGGAAGCTCGCGACCGCCGAGGAACCGCTCTTGGTGTGCTGCGTCAGCGTTGCTCCCGTGCGGTACGCGCTCGTCATGAACGGGGTGCCACCGCCGCTCCCGCCGCCACTGCCGCCCGAGCCTCCGCCCACGCTCCCGCCGCCACTGCC
>CAZFXD010000026.1:0-29870 GCA_964522795.1 uncultured Myxococcaceae bacterium | reverse complement strand
CGACTACTACCAGCCCGAGGCGTACGTCCCGTCGTCCGACACGTACATCGAGAAGGATTCGTCGATTAACGAGGAGATCGAGCGCATGCGCCACTCGGCCACGCACTCGCTCCGCACCCGCAACGACGTGATCATCGTCGCGTCAGTGTCGTGCATCTACGGGCTCGGCACCGCGCGGGCCTACATGGAGATGGCGGTGAAGGCGGCGGTGGGGCAGGACCTCGGCCGCGACGCCTTCATCCGCGCGCTCGTCGATTGTCAGTACACGCGCAACGACGCCGACTTCCAGCGTGGCGCGTTCCGCGTTCGGGGCGACACGGTCGAGGTGTTCCCGATCTACGAAGAAGATCGCGCGCTGCGGGTCGAGTTCTTCGGGGACACGGTCGAGAAGATTTCGGAGTTCGATCCGCTCCGCGGCATTGTGCTTGCGCCGCTGGAGAAGACGACCATCTTCCCCGGGAGCCACTACGTCACGCCGCCCGAGCAGCGGCAGGTGGCGATGGAAGGGATTCGCGCGGAGCTTCGCGAGCGCCTCACCGACTTGAAGGGGCGAAACCGCCTCGTGGAGGCGCAGCGCCTCGAGCAACGCACCATGTTCGACCTGGAGATGATTGAACAACTCGGGTTCTGTAACGGCATTGAGAACTACTCCCGTCATCTCTCCGGTCGATCGCCGGGCGAGGCGCCGCCGTGCCTGATCGACTATTTCCCCGAGAACTTCCTCGTCTTCATCGACGAGTCCCATCAGACGATTCCGCAGATCGGCGCGATGTTTCGAGGTGACCGCGCTCGAAAGGAGACACTGGTTGAGTTCGGGTTCCGGCTCCCGTCGGCCCTCGACAATCGACCGCTCAAGTTCGGCGAGTTCGAGAAGATGGTGAAGCAGGCGCTCTACGTCTCGGCGACGCCGACGGAGTGGGAAATCGAGAAGGCGCAGGGCGTGGTGGTGGAACAGTTGGTCCGCCCGACGGGGCTGCTCGACCCGGTGATCGAGGTGCGGCCGGCCGGTCGGCAGGTCGATGACCTGCTCCACGAGATCCGCGAGCGGGTGGGGCGCAAGGAACGGGTGCTGGTCACCACGCTCACCAAGCGAATGGCGGAGGACCTGACCGAGTACTACGCCGAAGTGGGGGTCAAGGTTCGCTACCTGCACTCCGACATCGATGCGATTGAGCGGACCGCGGTGCTGCGTGATTTGCGGCGCGGTGAGTTCGACGTCCTGGTGGGAATCAACCTCCTCCGCGAGGGCCTCGACCTCCCCGAAGTCTCCCTGGTCGCGATTCTCGATGCGGACAAAGAGGGGTTCCTGCGCTCGCACGTGTCGCTGGTGCAGACGGTCGGCCGCGCCGCCCGCAACGCCAACGGTCGGGTGATCATGTACGCCGACGCGACGACCGACTCGATGACGCGCGCGATCGATGAAACCCGCCGCCGCCGTGCCACCCAGGAGAAATACAACGAAGCCCACGGGTTGACGCCCACCACCGTGAAGAAGACCATTCGCGACCTGTCGCAGTTCCTCTACGCCACGGACGCCATGGCGCTGCCCCAGGTCTCTGAAGCCGACGACGTCATGACGCGAGACGAGGTGCGCGCGGCCATCGCCACCGCCACGCAGGCCATGCAGCAGTTCGCCGACGAGATGGAGTTCGAGAAAGCCGCCGCAGAGCGCGACCGCATCATCCTGCTGCGGGAGATGGACCTCGGCACCAAGCCGGCGCTTCGCTCGTTGATGAACGCGCCGGCCGCCAAAACGCCCCAACGGCCCAACGGCCGCGCCGCCCAGCCGCGGCGCTACCGCTCGAGACGCTGATGCGGGACACCCTCTCGGCCCAACTGGCGGCGCTGCCGACGCGTCCTGGCGTGTACCTGATGAAAGGCGCGGAGGGCCGCGTGGTGTACGTCGGCAAGGCGGTCAATCTGCGCAACCGCGTTCGTTCGTACTTCAACCGCGGGCACGACGGCCGAGCTTTCGTGCAGGTGCTGGAGCACTGGGTCCATGAGCTCGAGACCATCGTGGTTCGAAGCGAAGCCGAGGCGCTGCTGCTCGAGAATGAGCTGATCAAGAAGCACCGCCCGCGCTTCAACGTGCAGTTGCGAGACGACAAGAACTACCTCTGTCTCAAACTTGACCGTTCGCACCCGTACCCACGGCTGGAGACGGTGCGCGGCTTCGGAGACGACGGAGCGAAGTACTTCGGCCCCTACGCGTCGGCCGGTTCGCTGCGCGACACGTTGCGCGTGGTGAACAAGCACTTCCAGTTGCGCACCTGCAGCGACCACGTGCTGGAACACCGCAAGCGGCCCTGCCTGCTGTACCAACTGGGCCGTTGCCCGGCGCCGTGCGTCTACGACGTGACGGTCGGCGATTACGCCCGCAACGTCGACGCGGTGGAACTGTTTCTCGCCGGCCGGGGGGAAGCCCTGGTCGCAGCCCTGAAGCAGCGCATGCACGAGGCCGCCGCCGCCACCCGCTTCGAAGAAGCTGCGCGACTCCGAGATCAGATGGTGGCCATGCAGCGAAGCCTCGAACGCCAGTCGGTGGCGTCGCCCTCCATGGTGGACCAGGACGTGATCGGGTTCTTTCGCGAAGCCGACCGCGTCACCGTCTACGCCATGTTCGTGCGCGAGGGCCGCCTGAGCGACACCATGACCCACCACTTCGCGGGTCAGGAGTTCCCGGACGAGGAGATTCTCGAGTCCTTCCTCACCCAGTTCTACCTGGAGCGCCGCAGCGCCCCCGACGAAGTCCTGGTGCCTTTCGCGCTCGCCACTGGAGATGCGCTGGCGGCCTTGCTCTCCAGCAAGCGGGGGCGCACCGTGTCCATTCGGTGGCCGCAGCGCGGGGAAAAGGTCGCCGCGCTCAAGCTGGCCATGGCCAACGCCGCCAAAGCGGCGTCGGAGCGCCAGACGGACGCGAGCGACATGGAGGTTGCGCTCCTGGGCCTGCAGGAGCGGTTGGGGTTGAGCCGGCGCCCCGAGCGGATTGAGTGCTTTGACGTTTCGCACCTGCAGGGGCAGTCGTTGGTGGCGTCTCAGGTGGTGGCGTTGGCGGGCGAACCCGCCCCCGACCAGTATCGGCACTACACGTTGAAGACGGTGGGCGGAAACGACGACTTCAAGAGCATGTACGAGGTCATTTCGCGCCGGGTCCGGCGAGGGCTGGCCGAGGGGGCGTTGCCGGACCTGTTGCTGATTGACGGCGGCAAGGGACAGCTGGCGGCGGCCCGGGCGGCGGCCAAAGACGCCGGAGCCCCGGCCATCGACATCGTGGCGCTGGCCAAGAGCAAGGAGCGCGGGGGGCGCCAGGTCGACGCCGCCGCCGTGAAGACCCCGGAGCGCGTGTTCGTGGAAGGACGAAAGGACCCGGTAGTCCTCGCTCGGCATTCGCGCGAGCTGCTGATCCTGACCCGGATGCGAGACGAAGCGCACCGCTTTGCCATCGGCCACCAGCGAAAGCGAACGCGCAAGGGCGTCGCGTCGGAGCTCGAACACATCGCCGGGGTCGGCCCGACGCGCCGGCGGGCCCTGTTGCGAAAGTTTGGGAGCGTGCGGCAGCTCCGGTCGGCGCCACTCGATGCGGTGGCCGAGGTGGTGGGCCGACCGCTGGCCCAGCGGGTTCTCGACGCCCTGGCGCCGCCGGAGGAGGTGGGGGACGATCCGGTGCGCGCTGCGTCCCTCGACGATGCGCAACCTCCCGGGCCTTTTTGATTGCGACTCCGCTCCGGCGTGGAATAAACGACCGGCTGGCCCTCAGTTTCGAAGGGCCCGGATCGAAGGACATCGACATGCGGCTGTACCCCAAAGTTATTCCCATCCTCGCCCGTGAAGTCATCGGGAAGCTCACGGCGGACCACGACATCGAGGTCGAGGCCGTTCGCATGGGCGACGCTGAGATGGACCTCGCCGCCATCATGCGCGAGTACCTCTCCGGCGAAGAAAAAGTGAATCAGGCCACCCGCGAAGCGCTGGAGCGCCGGGGCTACGATCACTCCAAGTTCAATCAGGTGAAACGCGAGATGGCCGACGTGCGGGGCTTCAAGCTCGGCGACGAAGGCATCGAGTGGACCATCAACCAGATGCTGGAGTTTCTGCTGATCAGCCGCAACGTCGAGGAAGTGTTCTCGGAAGATCACACCATGCGCGCCAAGATCTTCCAGCTGATGAAGAAGCACCTCGACGTCGACGACGAAATCGACCGCGAAGCGCGTGGCCGCCTGAAGCACCTGCAGGAAGGCACCAGCGCGTTCGAAGTCGAGTACGGCAAGATGGTCGACCAGATTCGCCGCGCCCGCGGTCTCATCTAGCGCGCCATTCGTAGAATTCGGCGTTCACGAAATTGACCCGGAGTGCTCGCCCGCTACGTTGAGCGCGTGAGCGCCTCGCTGGTTCCAGACTCTGCCACGTTGATGAACGCGAGCGCCGACGTGCAGCGTGCGGCGGAGCGGCTGGAGCGCCTCTTCGCGTTCGCTGAGGTTGAACGGGCCGGCCGCGCGGAGGCCGTGTCCACGCCTCGCGACGCCGACGTGCCCGCCTGGCGCCGCTGGCTCGACGCCGTCATCCTCTGGCGCTGAGGCCGGCGGTCACCACTTCAGGTTCGCTTTGGACTCTGCCTTGCCGCTCGACTCGTTCGGGCGGTCGTAGGCGGTGAGCGTGGCGCGCACGGCCCCCAGGTCGATGCTCCCCAGGGCCGCGAGCGGGAGGTGCCGCGGGTCGTCGGAGATCCAGTAGTGAATCTCCCGGCGCACCGTCTGGTTGTCCATGCGCACCGCTGTTCCCTCGAGGTGCCAGGCCTCGAACTCCCCCACCGGCAGCGAGACATGCTCTTTGCCGGTGATGGTGCCCCACACCCGCCACATGCGGCGAATGCCGTAGGCGTCGAAGCACGCTTTCTGGCCCTGCTTGAGCGGCATCTGCCGAAAGAGGAATGCGGTGCCCACCGGGTCCAGCGCGTCGTTGGCGAAGCGAAAGTTCGACAACCCCGAGCTGTCGCCCACGCCCCAGCGCAGCGCGGCACTCTTGTCCTTCCTGGAGAATGAAATGTCGGCGCTCTTGGGAATGCCGTTCTCGACCGACTCTTCCGTGTAGCGAAGCGGTCGCAGCGTCTTCGGGTCGAGGTAGCTCGTGCCGGTGCCTGTGACGCGCCGGATCTTGGCGAAGAACGTGTTGGTCTCGACCTTCGCTTCGACCGGGATGGCCCCGTCCTTCGACGGGAGCACTCGCAGGCTGAGCGACGCGGCCTTCATGCCCACCGCGTCCACGTCGTACTCGAGCCGTTCGCCCGCGCGGAAATTGAGGGGCAGCCGGGGTTGCCCCAGCGCGGCGCATTCGGCGTCGGTCGGAATGGGCGGAAGCGGCGCGGGCGCGGCGGTCAGCAACGAGGCGAGGAGGGTCGCGAACATTACGGGCTCAATTCGCCGGACATGCCGGGCGAGTACGACGAGAGGGCAATCACCACGGTTCCCAACAGAAACTCGGCTTCGACGCGGAGCGGGACGTGCCTCGCGTCAGCGCTGAAGTAGACCACGAGATCCTTTTTCGCGGCGAGCTTCCCGCTGAACTGGCTGGAGACCCGAACTTCGATGGCCTCGAACTCGCCGGCGTCGGTCGTGATGCGCTCCGGGCCCACCACCGTGGCCCGCGTGGTGAACGAGAGGTCGCCGGTGAAGATGGGCAGTTCGTAGATGTCGCCCGGCCGGAGCGGACGCTGCCGCAGGGTGAAGGCGGCGGCGGCGACGTCCACCGCCCCATCGGGCAGCTCGAGCGTTGCCGCCGTGGTGGTCCCATCGAAGCGTTGGCGCTCCCGCGACGCCGACCGGGTCTCGCGATCGTAGACGATTCGCTCGCGGCGGCGACGGCCCCCTTCATCCGCGTAGAACTCGCTCCCCACCGTTTGGTTCGTCGCGGGGTCCAGGTATTCGACGAAGCGATCGTCGAGCTTGTAGAAGTTGGCCAGGGCGTTGGACCGCGCCGTGCACACGACCGGAATGACGTCGCGGCCGAACCGCTGCATGGGCAGGCCCACGGTAATCTGCGCCACCCCCGCTTCGACGCCCAGGTACCGGACGGAATAGTCGGACTGTTCTCCGTACCGCAGGCGCCAGCCCTGTTCACTCGCCAGGGCGCGAGGAGCCCCGAGCGCGACGCTCAGCAGCAGCATCATCAGGCTCGCGGTGCGCCGTCTCCTGTGGTCTGACATCATGGTCATGCCTCGTATGACTGTGACGTCAGGGTCGATCCGAAATTCAGTGCTCTTTCGCGGGCTCACGCTGCTGGTCTGCGCGGCCCTCGGAGCGACCTGCGGCAAAGCCCCCGACCCGAAGCCGCTCATTCCGACCACCTATCGCGTCATCGCCGGCATCTCGATGGGCGCCACCGGGGCCGCAGCGCTGTTTGCCGCGCACCCCGAAAAATTTGACGCCATCGCGGCGCTGGGCGGGCCGCTGGACGCGCCCTACTTCTTCCGGATGGTCGACCAATTCGCCGCCGGTGGGTTCTGCAGTCGCGCGGCCCTCGAACAGCTGCTCGCTCAGGACAAGACCCTGCTCAACGACCCGGCGGCGATTGACGCATGCCGGGTGCCACCCGCGCGACTGACCTGGGAGCGCGCACAGGACTTCAACCACTGGGCCTACACCACCAACGGCATGTCGTTTGATCGGGACAC
Source organism: uncultured Myxococcaceae bacterium (assembly GCA_964522795.1). Classification (GTDB taxonomy): domain Bacteria; phylum Myxococcota; class Myxococcia; order Myxococcales; family Myxococcaceae; genus CAZFXD01. The sequence goes on along the minus strand of CAZFXD010000026.1, from coordinate 23,203 downwards.
CTACAGCGACCTGTTCATGGACCTGTCGCTGGCGTACGGAAACTTTCTCACCAACTCGCCCGGGACCGGGTTCTCGCCCATCGGCGTGGAGCCAGAGGTGGTTCGCCACCCGCCGCACGACTTCTGCCGAAACCCGGTCCGGGTGCAGAAGGTCTACAACGCCGAGTACAACCCCAGCGGAACCTACGACGCGATCACCTTCTGCGACGGGCAGCCGACGCTCTACTTCTGCCGCGACACGAAGACGCCCGTCGATTTCTGCGCCGATCGCGCCAACATCGCCTCGCCGCTCCCCCTCTCCGGCGAGCGCGCCTACGCGACCCAGTTCTGTGCCACGCAGGGCGGGTTCACCGAAGCGACCGTGGCGAACGACCCGCTCTACATGCTGGACCACGCCGGCGTCGTCGACCCCTGCCGGGAGCACACCCGGCCGATGCGGGTGGCGCTCGCGTTTGACTACAACGGCAATGGGCGCCGCGATTATGGCGAACCGCTGGTCAACAACGGGCAGGAGCGGTTTGACGACGTGGGCAGCGACGGGTGCCCGAATGTCCGCGAAGACGGGCGGGGAGGGTGCCTGGCGGTGGCGGTGCCAGGGCAGGGCGACCTCAACCACGACGACTACGATGGGTGGAAGAATCCCCGGGGGACGGAAGGCAACTTCGTCCACGACGACGGCGAGCCGTACCGCGACGACGGGCTCGACGGTGTGCCCAACACGCTCGACTTCGGCGAGAACAACGGCCGCTTCGACTTGTCGCCGGGACGTCAACGTCTGCTCGACGCCGACCTCAAGCGGCTGTTCAAGACCTTGCCGCCGGCGTCTCTGGCCCGCGTGAAGTTCTGGGCCGACGGTGGCATTCGTGACGTCTTCAATCTGGGGCTGCAGTCGTTTCTGTCGTTCGGCTTCTTGAGCGCGCTCCGGTCTGCCGCCGTGCCGGTGTACCGGGATTTCGCGGAGATTCCGGGCATGAAGAACCCGAACTCCGGGGCCTTCTCACCGTGGAACGCCCGGTGGAAGTTCGTGCCCCAGGACGGCGTGGTGATGTACGGCAAAGAGCAGCCGACGGACGATGACCGCGTTCAAGGGGAGGGCGATCATGTCGGCACCAACGACCAGGCGCTGGCTCGAATCTTCGCCATGCAGAACTGGTCTGCGGTGACGTGGCCGTCGTTGGAGCGCCCGAAGACGCCGTTGGGCGGCTCCAGCGCGTCCGAGCGGCAGCGGGTGGAGGTCTACCAATCGAGTGTGCTGGGGGCACCGCGCGACTACGGCATCGCCCTCCCGCCCGGCTACGACGTGCCCGAGAACGCCAACGCGCGCTACCCGCTGGTGGTGATGCTGCATGGCTACACGCAGGGCGCGGACACGCTGCTCGCCACCAACCTGGTCTCAGACGCGTACACCACGGACACCGACGTCAACCTGCGCCCGATGATCTACGTGTACCCGAGCGGCCGCTGCTGCTTTCGCCACAAGACGTCGGGGCTGCGCGAGTGTCGGGAGAAAAACGACCAGGGCACACCTTTCGATTTCATCGCCGGCTGGGAGCGCGAGTGCCAGGAAGGCACGTTCTTCGTCAATCGAACCGGGTATGATTCATTGGATGCGTCCGCGTACGGAGATGCGTTGTTCGAGCTCATTGATCACATCGACGCCACCTATCGGACCCTGCCTCCTGCCAACGTGGCCGCGCGATGAGTGAGGGGCCTGTTGCACTGGGAAAGATTGAGCTGAAGCGCGCCGACGTGATGTCGATGCTGCGCGACGACCTGGTGCTCCGCGGGTCGCCGCTGCTCAAGGCCATTCCCAACCTCGACGCCGCGCTCCAGTTCTGCGTGGCGCGTCGGTACCGCCCCAACGCGAGCATCTTCAAGCAGGGCGATCTGGGTGATTCGCTCTACATGGTGCTCAAAGGTCACGTGCGCCTGCAGGTGCTCGCGGGCGCAGATTCAGTGGCGATGGAGCCGGCTCGCACCGGCGATGTGGTGGGCGAGTCTGAAGCGCTCGCCGGCCGGACCCAGCGCGCGTACTCCGCGCTCGCTCAGGGCGACTGCGACGTGCTGGAGATGCCGCGCGTGGTGCTGCTGGAGAAAGGGGCCGTTCGGTCCGGCGTCGCGCCCGTGCTGGAGTCAATCAAGAAGCGCCGAAACGAAGAAGCGCAGTCGCTCTCTTCGTTCCTCGACCGCTGGTGAGGTGACACATGGTCGACCGTTCCGTCGTAGACGATGATGACGAAAAGCCGGACGAGAAGGGGCGTTCGTACAAGGAGTTCGACTGCCCCTCGTGTACGGCCAACAACCCGGTGGACCCGCCGTTCGCTGACGGCGACGAGCTGCTGTGCAACTACTGCGGGTGCCAGTACAAGGTTCGAATCGGCGAAGACGGCCGGGTGCGGCTCAAGGAGCTGTAGGCCGCTCGCCGAAAATCGCGGTTCCCACCCGGACGTGGGTGGCTCCTTCTTCAATCGCCACCTCGAAGTCGTGAGTGGACCCCATCGAGAGTTGGGACAACCCCAGGGTGTGCCCCAGCTCGCGCAGCCGGCGAAAGTGTGGCCGGGACGCCTCGGGGGAATCCTCGAGCGGCGGGAGCGCCATCAGCCCCACCAGCTGAAGGCCGGGGAGCGCGCGAACCGCGTCAGCAAACGCGCTCGCCTCGCCCGGCCCGAGGCCCGCCTTCGTCGCCTCGGCCCCCACGTTCAACTCCAGAAAGCAGCGCAGCGGCGCGCCGCCGCGCCGACGTGACAGCTCCTGCGCGACGTCCAGGTCGCAGAGCGCGTGAAAGGCGAAGGCGGCTTTGGCGATGTACTTCGCGTTCTTGGTCTGCACGGGGCCGATGGCGTGCCAGCGAACGCCCTCCAGCGAGGCCAGCGCCTGCGCCTTGTCACGAAGCTCCTGGGCGTAGTTCTCGCCGAAGTCACGGGCGCCGGCGGCGTAGGCCGCGGAGATCGACTCGATGGGGTGCAGTTTGGACACCGCGATCAGGGTCACGTCGCGTTCCTCACGACCGACGCGCTTGCATGCTGCGGCGATCCGCGCGCGCACCTCGTGGAGCGAGGCCGACACCCCGGCGCTCATGGCCGTGCGCCTCCCTGGAAGTATCCGGCGCTGAGCAGAAGCTCGCGGGTCTTCACCAGGGGGAGGCCAATCACGTTGGTGGGGCAGCCTTCCAGCCTGGAGATGAAGGCCGCACCGCCCGCCTGTGAGGCGTAGCTCCCGGCCTTGTCGCGCCCTTCGCCAGACGCCACGTACGCCTCGAGCTCCGACCGCGGCACGGGGCGAAAGGTCACCCGGGTGGTTTCGACCGCTGCGTGGGTGGCGCCGGTGGGGGTGACGACCGCGACCCCGGTCATCACCACGTGGGTGGTGCCCGAGAGCAGCTCGAGCATCGCGCACGCGTCGGCGTCGTCGACTGGCTTGCCGAGGATTCGCTCGCCCAGCACCACGCTGGTGTCGGCCGCGAGGACGAACGCCGCCGCCTCACCTCGGTGGATCGCCACGGCCTTCTCCTCCGCCAGCCGGCGCACGTAGGCCTGCGCGCTCTCGCCCGCGCGGGTGCTCTCGTCGACGTCGGCGGGGACGACCGTGAAGGCGGGCACGAGGCGGCCTAGCAACTCTCGACGCCGCGGCGAGGCCGAGGCGAGGAGCAGGCGGGGGGCCGCGACCCGGGTCACTCGTCGCCGGTCTTGCCGATCACGGAGTCATTCGAAATGACTTCCGCGCTCGCACGGAGTGATTTCAAGAACGCTTCACGCATTTCGTACTGCTTGCCCTTGATCGCCTCGACGCGCAGCTGCGCTTTCTGCGAAGCGAACTCCGCATCGCTGGGCGTCTTTCGCTCGGTCACCGCGGCGATCAGCACTCCGTCGGGCGTCTCGAACGTGTTGGGGAGCAGGCCCGGGCTCGTCATCGAGAACGCGGCCTTGGCCAGGTCGGGGGCGGTGCCGATCTGCGGAATTAGCGGGACACTGGAGGTGAACTCGCCGGTCTCCTGCGCCTCCAGCTTGGTGGAGGCGGGCCCGGGGGCGCTGGGGGCCGCGGCGTCGGCCTTGGGGAAGAGCTGGGTGAGCGACTTGCCCTTCTTCTTGGCCGCGTCGAGCGCCTTCTCGGCGTCCTGCTTCGCGAGCGCGATGGTCTTCGCTTTGACGAACGCTTCAGCGGCCAGCACCGACTTCACGTCCTCGAACTTCTTGGTCTCGGGCGCGAACTTCTCTTCGACTTTCACCAGGTGCAGACCGAGGGGGGACTGCACCACCTCGGTGACCTGGCCGGCGGCGCTGCGAAACACCACGTCGGCCAGCTGCGGCGGGAGCTGAATGCGCTCCACCACGCCCAGGTCACCCCCTTTGTCTTTGGTCTCGGTGTCCTCGGAGACGGCCTTGGCGATGGCGGCGAAGTCTTTCCCGGCGGCCACGTCGGCCTTGGCGGCCTCAATCTTCTTCTTCGCCTCGGCCAGCTGCTCGGTGGTGGCCTCGCGACCGACGCGAATCAGAATCTGGCGGGCCTTCACCCGTTCCGGAACCTGGAACTCCAGGAGGCGCTTCTGGAAATTGTCTTTCAACAGCGATTCGTTCGCGTTGGCCCAGGCCTCGAGCTCCGCGGGCTTGGGGGCCGGAACTTTCGCGGCGTAGGACTTCGGGTCAAACCGCACGAACGCCACGTTGGCCCGGTTCCCGTCCTTCAGGTACTTGGCCTTCACTTCGTCGTCGGCCACCACGGACGTGGCGTCGACGATGTCGAGCATCTTCTGCGCGGAGAGCTGCCGACGGAGCTCGGCCTCGTACTCGACGTCTGTTCGCTTGTAGTAGTCGCGCAGGATGTCGCGGTAGCGCTCGCCGTCGAACTTACCGTCCTTCTGAAAGTCAGGGTTCTTGCGAATCAAATCGCGCAGCTCTTTGTCTGAGGCGCCGATTTCGCGCGACTCCGCCGCCTGCGACAGCAACTCGGTATTCACCAGGCGATCGAGCACCTGCTTGGGAAACCCGAGCTGTCGGGCGAGCGACTCGTTGATGGGTGAACCGCTGGCCCGCATCTGGTTCAGCTGATTCGCGTAGGCGCGGTTGAAGTCGCGCAGCGGAATCGGCTTCTTGTTCACGGTCGCCGCGGGAACGTCGGTTGGGTCGGCCGATTGCGTGCGGCAGCCACGCGCCCCCGGGCCCCATTCGAGCGCGAACAGGAGCGCCAACGCGAAGATGAAAAAGTAACTGCCGGCTTTTCGAAAATCAGCGGTTTCGTTCATACGAATCGGGCTTCAATCTCAATGAGGTCAAGGGCTTGACCTGTAGGATCGGTGGGTCGAACATGCAAGTGGTTTCAGACCCTTGCGATGTTTCGACTCCTTTCGCGTTACAGAGATCTGATCGTCGTGGCGAGCTTGCTCGTCTACCCGCTCGGTTCGTTCTTGATCTCGGGCCACCGTGGGCGCGAGCCGCACTTCATCGACCGCGCCGTGCTCTGGCTGGCGTCTTCCTTTCAGGGCGGGCTGACTGCGGTGGTCGACTCAGGGAGTAACGTCGTGTCGGGCTACGTGGCGCTTCGCGGCGCGCACCAGGACGCCGACGCCTGCCGGGCCGAGCTCGCCACGGCGCTGGCCGAAGCCAATGCGCTCAAAGAGATGCAGCTGGAGAACGAGCGCCTGCGAAAATTGCTCGGCGACGCCGCGACCCTCGCGCCCGACCAGGTGTTCGCCCGCGTGGTGGCGCTGGCTCCCGCGAGCAACCTGCTCGCCATGCGCATCAATCGCGGCGAGAGTGACGGCGTTCAGGTGGGCATGCCGGTGGTGACGACGGACGGCATCGTGGGGCACGTCAGTCGAGTGGTGGCCGGCTCGGCGGACGTGGTCCTCATCTCCGACGCCTCGAGCCGCGTCGCCGCCGTCGTGCAGCGCTCGCGCGTGCGCTCCACCATCGCAGGCACCGGCACCGCCGGAACCCTGGCGCTCGACAACGTGCTGCGCACCGACGATGTGGTCGAAGGCGATGTGCTGGTGACCTCCGGGACCGACGGGGTGTTCCCACGCGGGCTGCGGGTGGGGACGGTCGAGGCAGTGCTGCGCGGCACCGCCGGCATGTTTCTGTCGGGCACCGTCAAGCCCGCGGCCGACCTTCAGCGCGTGGCGGAGGTCCGCGTGTTGCTGACCCCCGTGGCGCCGCCGGCGGCGCTCTCCCGACCCGGCGGGGGCAAACCGTGAAGCTCCTGGGCGTGGTCGGACTTGCGTTTCTCATGTTGTGCGTCGAAGGCGTTCTCGTGCGTTTGCTCGGGCTTTCGTTCGTGCGCATCGACGTCACGGTGGTGTTGCTGGTGTACCTGGGGTTGCGGGCGCCGACCGTGCCGGGGGCGTTCGCGGCATTCGCCATCGGGTACCTGCTGGACGTACTCTCTGGCTTCCCCACCGGCCTGTACCCGTTTCTCGGCGTCGCCACGTTCCTGTTGGTCCGCATGCTCTCCTCGTTGGTTGACGCCCGCAGCCCGATTCCCTTCGCCGTGGTGTGCGCGTTGGCGTCACTCGGGCATGGTTCGCTCTCGACGTTGTTCACCTTCCTCACCCAGAGCACCGGTGGCACCGTGACGCCGCTCGCGGGCCTCCCGCTCCAGGCTGCGCTGACGGTCCTCACCGCGTTCATCGCGTGGCCCTTGCTGCGGTTCATGGCGCTGGGTGTCGAGCGCCCGGTGCCGGGGGCCCTTCGCTAGATGAAGATCCCCCGCAAGACAGACGCCCGGGAGCTGCGGACGCGATTCGTGGTGCTCGGTGGTGCGTTCGTGCTCGGCTTGATGATTCTGGCGGCCAACCTCTACCGGCTGATGGTCGTCCGGTACGAAGAATTCCTCGGACTCTCGCAGGACAACCAGTTCAAGAATGTGCGCGTCCGAGCGACGCGGGGCCAGATCCGCGACCACCGGGGCGAAATCCTGGTCGATGGTCGCCCCTCGTTCGACGTGTTCCTCACCCCGGCCTTCTGTCTGCACTGCAGCACCGACGTGTTGCCGCGCCTGGGTGACCTGCTCGGCTGGGACGAGCTTCAACGCCAACGCATCGACGGGCAGGTGCGCGCGGCGCACGGGCCGCAGCGCTATCAACCGATGGCCGTGCACGTCGACCTGACGCGCGACGAACTCGATCGCCTCAACGCTCGCGTCTTCGAACTCCCGGGGGTCGAAATCGAGGCGGTGCCGCACCGGCACTACCGCGGCGGAACCGCGCTCGCGCACGTGCTCGGGTACATGAATGAGATCACGCAGGAAGAGATCGAACGCCTGAACGCCGCCAGCGAAGAAGAACGCCCGGCGTATGCGCTGGGTGAGTACATCGGCCGCCGCGGCGTGGAGCGCTCCTTCGAAGCACAGCTTCGCGGGCAAGACGGTTGGCGTCAGGAAGTGGTCAACGCCCGCGGCGAGGTGGTTCGTGACGTGGCGGGCGCGGTGATGAGTCGTGCGCTCAAAGAGCCGTCGGCCGGCAACAACGTGGTGCTCTCCATCGATGCGCGCCTTCAGGCCGAGGCGGAGCGCGTGTTCCCAGGGCAGGCCGGGTCGATCATCGTGCTCGATGCCCGCACCGGGTTCGTCCGGGCCATGGTGTCGCGGCCGGCGTTTGACCCCAACGTCCTCACCGGCCGGGTCACGGCGTCGCAGTTGGCCACCCTGTCCAAGGATCCGCTGCAGCCGATGGTGTTTCGCGCCGTGGCGGAGCACTACCACCCGGGCTCGACCTTCAAGCCCATCACGCTGCTCGCGGCGCTGGCGAGCGGTTCGTTCACGCCGCACACCGTGACCAACTGTCCGGGCGGCTATCGGCTCGGCAATCGCGTGTGGCGCTGTCATAAGGACAGCGGTCACGGGCCGGTCGACGCCCGCGACGCGTTGCAGAAGAGCTGTGACACGTATTTCTATCGCGTGGCCGATACGCTCGGCATCGACCCCATCGCGGCCTGGGGGCGCGCGTTCGGTCTCGGCGCAATGACCAACTTCGGCGTCGCCGCCGAGGTCCCGGGGGTGATGCCGGACACGGCGTACCACGACAAATTCACCGGCGGGTACACCAAGGGCATGGCCCTCAACACCGCCATCGGCCAGGGCGACGTCAACGTGACGCCGCTTCAGCTCGCGGTGGTCTACGCCGCCCTCGGCAATGGGGGGGCGGTCTACCAGCCGCAGGTGGTTGAGCGCATCGAGCGGCCCGACGGCACCGCTACCCAGACCTTCACGCCGCGACTGCAGCGACAGCTCGACATCACGCCAGAGCAGCAACACCTGGTGGTGGACGCGCTGACCGCGGTGGTGAACGAGGCCGGCGGCACGGCGTTTCGCAGCCGCCTCGCCGACGTGGTGATTGCCGGCAAGACAGGCACGGCGCAGGTCACCCGGCTGGGCTCGGTGCGGGTCAAGAAAGAGGCGATGGACTACTTCGAACGCGACCACGCGTGGTTCGCGGCGTTTGCCCCGGCCAACGATCCCGACATTGCCGTCGTCGTCTTGAACGAGCACGGTGGCCACGGCGGCTCCGACGCGGCCCCGGCTGCGGCCGCGGTGATTCAGAAGTACTTTGAGTTGAAGAAGACTGACGCGGCAGCCCTGGGCGTGGCCTGGGCGCCCGGCAGCCAACCCTCCAGCCCCACCCACGCACCCGAGCCGAAGCCGGAACGCGCCAGGGTGGCCGCCACGCCCGACGACGCTGGCACCAACGCGTCCGGCGTGGCTGAGAGCAGCGGAGGGCGACCCTGATGCAGCTTCGCGTTGAGCGCCGCATGCTGGTGCACATGCCGTGGGGGTTGATCGGTGCCACCGCGCTCACGGCGCTGATCGGCATCTACAACCTCGCGTCGGCCTCGCGACCGCCCAACAACCCCGTCGCCGGTGCGCAGACCATCTATTTGATGGTCGGGCTGGTGGCCGCGGTTGGCGTGGCGCTGTTCGACTACCGCTTCATTCAGCGGGCGGTGATTCCGATCTATCTCGCCAACATTGCCTTGTTGCTCGCGCTCAAGTTCGTCGGCCACAAGGCCAAGGGCGCGGAGAGCTGGCTGGTGCTGGGCCCCGTGCGCATTCAACCGGCTGAGCTGATGAAGATCGGCATGGTGCTGATGATGGCCAAGTACTTCCACGACGACTCTCGAGACACGCAGCGAGGCTACGGCTTTCTGCGCCTGATCGTCCCGCTGGTGCTGGCGGCTGTGCCGACGCTCCTGGTGCTGGTGCAGCCTGACCTCGGCACGGCGCTGATGATGACCTTCACGGCGATCACCGTCGTGCTCTTTGCGCGCGTGCGCTGGACCGTGCTCGCCGCAGGAGCCCTGGTCGTCACGCTCGGCGCCTTCGTGATCTGGAACGACTACGTGCGACCGCAGAGCGAGCCGCGATTCACCGTGGCGCGTCACTATCTGAAGAAGCATCAGGATGCGCGCATCTCCGGCTGGCTCGACCCCCAGAGCGATTTGCGGGGCTCCAACTACCACTCCATGCAGTCGAAGATCGCCGTGGGGTCGGGCGGGCAGTGGGGCAAGGGGTGGAAGGAAGGCACGCAGACCGGGCTCCGCTTTCTCCCCGAGCAGCACACCGACTTCATCTTCTCGGTGTGGGCCGAGGAGCACGGCTTCTGGTCCTGCCTGTTTCTGCTCCTGCTCTACGGGGTCATTCTGGTGTCGGCGGTCGGCGTCGCGTTCTCGGCGCGAGACCGGTTCGGAACGTTCGTGGCGGTCGGCATCGCGGCGATGATCTTCTGGCAGGTGTTCGAGAACATCGGGATGGTGACGGGGCTGTTGCCGGTCACCGGCATCACGCTCCCCCTGCTCAGCTACGGCGGCAGTTCAATGGTCAGCGTGATGATCGGCATCGGGCTGCTGGTCAACATCGGCATGCGCCGACACGTGTTCTAGAAGAACGCTCGCGCCCCGTCGGCGATGAACTGCACGCCAATCGCCGCCAGCACGAGGCCGAACACCCGCTCCAGCATGGCGATGCCGGTGTGCCCCAGCACGCCCTTGATCCGGTTGGCGCTGCGCAGCACGACGTACCCGGCGAGAAAGGTGATCACGATGGAGGTCACCACCACCACCGCGGAACTCACCGGGTCGCCTTCGGAGACCAGCACCATCACCGTGGCGATGGCGCCCGGCCCCGCCAACATCGGCATGGCCAGCGGGACCATGGCGATGTCCTCCTTCTCGACACCTTCCTGCGTCTCAAGCTCCGAGGTGCGCGTGGCGGCGGGGCGGTTCCGGAGCATGTCGAGCGATGTCAGCAAGAGCAGCAGCCCGCCGGCCACGCGGAAGGCGGAGAGCGTCACCCCAAACACTCGAAAGACCACCTGACCGAACAACGCAAAGAAGATGAGGAGCAGGGCGCCCGCCACGCACGCCCGGCGGGCCATCGACCGGGCCTTCTCTTCGCTGTCTCTCGCCGTCATGGACAGGAACAGCGGGACCACGCCGATGGGGTCCACCACGAAGGCGACCGCCGGCATCGCGAGCCACAGCCGGTCAAACATGGGAGCTGAACCGCAGCTTCCACACCATCGTCAGCGCTTCGACGAAGATGCGGCGGCTCATCTTGGACTGACCGACGCGCCGGTCTTCGAACACGATCGGAAACTCGCGAACGCGAAACCCCTTCTTCAGGGCCCGGTAGGTGAGCTCAATCTGAAAGGCGTAGCCTGTGCTCTGGACCGCGCCGAGGTCGATTGACTCCAACACGGCCCGTCGGAAGCACTTGAAGCCTCCGGTCAGGTCCTGCACCGACACGCCCAGAATCGTTCGGGCGTACAGCGACCCGCCGCGAGAGATCAGGCGGCGCCCCGGGCCCCAGTTCTTGGTGCCCCCGCCGGGGGTGTAGCGAGAGCCGAGCACGAGGTCCGCGTCGGTCTCCGCCAGCGTCAGAATCTGCCCCAGGTATCGCGGGTCGTGGCTGAAGTCGGCGTCCATCTCGATGATGAATTGGTAGCCGTGCTCCAGGGCCCAGCGAAAGGCGTGGAGGTACGCCCGCCCCAGCCCTTCCTTCTTCTGTCGGTGCAGCACCTGAATGCGCGGCTGGGCTTTGGCCAGCGCGTCGGCGAGGTCGCCGGTGCCGTCAGGGCTGTTGTCGTCGACCACCAGAATGTCGACGCGCGGGTCGGCGGCCAGAATCGCGGCCGTGATGGGGCCGACGTTGTCCTTTTCGTTGTACGTCGGGACGATGACCAGGGCCGCGTTCGCCACGTCGCCCGTGTAACAGATGCGCGCGCCCTCGAGGTGGCGAAAAGTGGTAGACCTCGCCCGATGGCCGAGTTGATGGGGAAGTACATTCTGGACAAGCGCATCGGCTCCGGTGGCATGGGCGATGTGTTTCTCGCGCGCGGACCACTCGGACCCTGCGTGATCAAGCGGCCTCACGCCCACCTGACGGCCAACCCCGATTTTCTCCGCATGTTTCTCGACGAAGCCAAGCTCGTCGCCCAGCTCAACCACCCCAACATCGCCACCCTGTACGACCTGGGAAGTGAGAACGGCCTCTACTACCTGGCGTTGGAGTACGTGCCCGGCTTCGACTTGATGACCATCAGCCTTGAGCACGAGCGCAAGGGCGAGTGGATTCCTGCCGAGGTCGTCGCCAAGCTGATGTCCGAGGTCGCCGCCGCGCTGCACTACGCGCACGACGCGGTGGACACGGCGGGGAAGCCGCTTCAGATCATTCACCGCGACGTGTCGCCCCACAACATCATGCTGTCCACCTCGGGCGACGTGAAGGTGATCGACTTCGGGGTCGCCAAGGCCGCCTCCAAGCACCACCGCACCCAGGCCGGGTTGGTGAAGGGGAAGTACGCGTACATGGCGCCGGAGCAGGTGTTGGGGCTGGCCATCGATCGCCGCGTCGACGTCTACGCCATGGGGCTGGTGATGTACGAGTTGTTGGCGAACCAGCGCGCCATCGCGGGTGACCTGGAGGTCGATCAGATCACCAATGCCCGCGATTCGAACATCAAGCCCATCGAGCAGATTCGGCCGAACCTGACCGAGCCGCTGAAGCTGATTCTGCGCAGCTGTCTGCAGCCGAACCCCAACGATCGGTACCCGACCGCCGACGCGCTGCGCGCCGACCTCGAGAAATACCTCGCCTACGAACGGCACGTGGTCGGGCGCGATGACCTGATTCGCCTGTTTCGCGTCGTGGCGGCGGAGGTCACGCACCTCGAGGCGCCCCCGACCGAAAAGGCTCCGGCGCTCGCCCGCGGGGGCGACACCATCGCGCCGATGCACCCCACCGAGCCGTCCATTCCCAACGTCACCATCAGGCTCAGCGCCACCGGTGAGCGGAAGCTGATCACCGACATGCGCGGCGCCACGACCTCGAACGTCGGCGCCATCGAGCTGTCGCCGGCCACCATCAACCTGGCCAAGGTCGAGGACATCACCGCCCCGGAGCTGAACGGCCCCAACCCCTATCAACCCGCGGTTCAGCGTTCGGCCACGGCACCGGACGACGCGCTTCCCTCCAACCCGCTCCCCAAGCGAGCGGCGATCGGTGCTGCCGCCATCGGACTCCTCGGGCTGGGCCTGTGGGGGGCCTTCGCGCTCGATTCTCCGGCTCCTACTGACAAGCCGCTCGCCCCCACCACAGAGCTGCCCCCCGCGCCGCGCACCCCTGAACCACCGGTCGTACCGCCCCCTCCCGTGGCCCCGGTTCCGGTCGTCGACGCCCCGCCGCCGCCCCCGCCCGCAGTGGCGAAGGCCCGGCTCATCGCGGAGGCGAAGGTCCCCGATGTTGAAGTGCTGATCGACGGGCTTTCCAGGGGCATGGCGCCGCAGACGTTGGAACTGGAGCCCGGGACGGTCACGCTCACTTTTCGACGCGCCAGGCCTCGCGCCCAGCGAACCGAGACCTTGAAGTTGGCCAGCGGCGCGTCGGTGTCGCGAACGTGGACGCCCGGCGTGGGCGAGTTGTTCGTCCAGATTGAACCTTTCGGTACGGTCAGTGTCGACGGCGTGCTGCGCACCAACGCCAAAGGCATCAGTTCAGTGACGATTCCCAACGTCTTCGAAGGACCGCACCGGCTCACGGTCGAGAATCAACAACTCGGAAAGCGAGTCACCTTCGACGTCAAAGTCGAACCCGGGAAAACGACGGAGCCGCCGAAGGTCAGGTTCCCCTAGCCGCGACCAGTTCGAGCACCGCGCCGGCGGCCGCGTGAGAGGCAGAGCCGGAACCCAGTCGCGCGCGCACCGCTTCGAATGCCCCCAGCTGTGCGGCGCGGTCGGCGCCCTCCCAGAGCCGGGCGACGTGAGCGGCCGCCGCCTCCGGGGTGAATCCAGCCTGCAGCAATTCAGGAACCGCGCTACGGCCGACGAGCAGGTTGACCAGACTCACGGCCGGCAGCTTCACCAGCGCTCTGCCGAGCGCCCAGGTGAGCGGCGAGACGCGATAGACGACCACCATCGGACGGTTCAGCAGCGCTGTCTCGAGCGTCGCGGTCCCGGACGCGACGAGGACGACGTCGCTTGAAGAGATGACTTCGCGCGCACGACCGTCGAACAGCTGCGCGTCAACGTTGCGCGCCCGAAACGCAGCTTCCACCTGCGCCTTGTCAATTCCGGGCGCGACCGGCACAGCCACCCGGAGCCCAGGATTGGACGCGCACAGCCGCGCCGCCGTTTCCGCCAGGGTGGGCAGAATGCGCCGAATCTCGCCCTCACGGCTCCCCGGCAGGAGCCCAAGCACCCGCCCGTGCTCGGCCAGTCCGAGCGCCCGCCGCGCGTCGGTGGCCTCCATAGGCGAGCCGATCTGCTCCACGGTGGGGTGGCCCACGTAGCGCGCGTCCACTCCCGACCCGGCGTACACCTCAGGCTCGAACGGAAGAATGCACAGCATCAGGTCGACCCGGCGGGCGATGGTCCGAATGCGGCCCCGCCGCCACGCCCACACCATCGGGCTCACGTAGTAGACGACCGGAATGCCCAGCGCCTTGAGCCGTTTGGCCAGGCGCAGGTTGAAGTCGGGAACGTCGATCAGAATCGCGCAAGCGGGTCGACGCTCAGCCGCCAATGCGGCGAGGTGGGCGAGCACCCCGAACAGCCGTGGAAGCTTCGGCAACACCTCGACGAACCCCATGACCGAAATCTCGCTCGACGCATGGTTCAGCTCGACCCCAGCGGCGCCCAACTGCGGGCCGCCCATGCCGAAGAACCGCGCGTCGGGGTGACGCGCGCGCAGGGCGCGCACCAGCCCCGCCCCGTGGCCATCGCCTGACGCTTCGCCTGCCACCACCAGGAACTCCACGACCGGGCCGTATCGCGCGGCGAATGTGCGTGTAAAGTCCTCGCGCTTTGAGCTCTGCGTTTGAATCGTTCCGTGCCCTGGTCCGCCTCCTTCGAGTCGGACGGCCGTTCTCCGGCACGCTGGCGCTCGCCTTCGTCTTCATGGCGCTGCTGGCGATGAGCAACGGCGCGCTCGCCTGGCTGCTGGGCCCGTTGCTCCGGTTCCTCCTCACCGGCGGCTCGCTGTCGCCCAGCACCGAGGCTGCGCTCGGCGTGCTGCTGGGAGCGCAGCGCAGCGACGCCGTGTCGATCTTGCCGTGGGTCGTCGTCGGCGTGGGGTTCGTCAAAGGCGTCGCCTACTTCTCGCAGTTCTACCTCGCCGGGTGGTACGGCCAGCGCGTCACCGCGCATCTTCGCCGCCAGGTGTTTGATCACGCGTTGGGCTTGAGCCCGCTCCAACTGGGCGATGTGCGACAGAGCACGGTGCTCCAGCACCTGCTCACCGACGTGGCGGCGATCGAAAGCGCGGCGACCTACGCCGTGGCCTCGTGGCTGCGCGACGGCGTTCAGGTTCTCGTCCTGGTGGGCGTGGCGCTGGCTATCTCGTGGCGGTGGACCCTGGCCACGCTCGTCGTCGGTCCACCGCTGGTCTGGCTTGCGGCGCGCCTGACTCGCATCGCCACCGAGGCCTTGCGTCGCGGTGCGACGGCCAATGATTCGGTGGTGGCCATGTTCCTCGACATGCTCCGCGGGGTTCGCGTTCTCCAGGCCGCGCGTGCCGAGGACGCGTCCATTCGACGTCTCGACGACGTCGCGCAGTCGGTCGCACGCCATCGCGTGGCGTCAGAACGGCTCCGCTCGCTCGTGCCCCTCGCGATGGAGGTGTCGGCGACCGCGCTCATCGCACTGATGGTCTGGCTGGTGGCCGCCCAAGCTGAGCGGGAGCGGTTCGTCTCGTTCCTCGCCGCGGCTGTGCTGCTCTATCAGCCCCTCAAGGACCTCGGACGGCTGGGGCAGCAGGGCATCCTGGCCATGGTGTCGCTCGACCGCATCGGCGCGCTGGTGGCGCTCGCGCCCTGGCACGCCGTGAGCCGCCCCACGCGGAATCCGGACCCCGCGTGGGAGCGACTGGTGTGCGATCGCGTGTCAGTCAACCTGGGAGGTCGGGCTGTGCTGAGCGACGTGTCGATGGAGATTCGCCGAGGCGAAGTGGTGTGCGTGGTGGGTGACAGCGGAGCGGGGAAGACCACCTTGCTGTCCGCGTTGCTCCGATTCGTCCCGCTCACCTCGGGAACCATTCGCCTCGGCGACGCCGCCCTGGAAGAGGTCGCGGTTGAGCCCTGGCGCCAGCAGTTCGCCGCGCTCTCGCAGCACGCCGTGCTGTTTACGGGCACGGTGATGGACAACCTCCGCCTGGGCCGCCCACACGCGACGCCGACCGAGGTCGACGCTGCGCTGGCCGTGGCGCGGGCGGCAGAATTCGTCGCGGCGCTCCCGGGCGGAACGCAGGCCGTGCTCTCAGAGCGCGGCGCGAACCTCAGCGGGGGTCAACGCCAGCGGCTGGCTCTGGCGCGGGCGGCTCTGGCGCAGCGCCCGGTGTGGCTGTTGGACGAGCCGACGTCGAACCTCGACGCGCGGGATGAGCGGGCCATCCTCGATACTCTTTTCGACGTCCTCCAGGGCCACACCGCGGTCATCGTCTCGCATCGGCTGCAGGTGGCTCAACGTGCGCAGCGCGTCTACGTGCTATCGAACGGCCGCGTGGTCGAGTCGGGCTCACATGAGGAACTGATGGCTCGCCAGGGGCCGTACGCAAGGCTGTGGGAGGCCGCCGCGGCGGCGTAACCGATGCGTGCCCTCTACATCGTCGCGACCTGGATCGTCATTCCACTCGCGCTCCCGGTGCTGGCGCTCTCCAGAAAGACGCGCGACGGGTTCTGGCAGCGCCTCGGGTTCTACCGCTCGGGCGACATTCCGCAGGGGCCGGGACCTCTCATCTGGCTGCACGGTGCGAGCGCCGGCGACCTGCTCGCCCTCGCCCCGATGATCCGCCGGCTCCGCGACAGGGTGCCGGGTGTTCAGATTCTTCTCTCCACCATCACCAACAGTGGCTACCTGATGGCGCGCGAGCGACTGAAGGGCCAGATCGACAGTGTCGTCTATGCCCCGTACGACCTGTGGGGAGCAACCCGTCGTGCCATGCGCGCGGCCCGGCCGCAGGTGCTGATTCTCGAATACACCGAGATCTGGCCCAACCTCATTCGAGCCGCGTCACGCGCCGGCGCGGCCGTGGTGCTCACCAACGGGAGGTTCTCGCCCGCTCGCCTTGCCTGGTACCGGGCCCTCTTCAAGAGCATCGGCAACCCGTTGCGCGACTTGTCGCTCCTGCTGATGCGTGAACAGGAAGAAGCGGAGCGCGCATTGCTGCTGGGCGCTCGACGCGACGCGGTGTTGGTCACGGGAAACACGAAGTTCGACGCGCTCGTGGGCGGCCCGGTGTCACAGGACGACGCAGAACTTGAGCGCGCGCTCGGCCTCCGGGCGGATGCCCCGGTGTGGATGCTCGGGAGCACCCACGAAGGTGAAGAAGAAGGCCTGCTCGAGGTCTACCGTCGCTTGCGAGAGAACATCCCTACGCTGCAGCTGGTCGTGGCGCCTCGCTACATCGACCGCGCTCCCCGAATCGTCGATCTGGCACAGCAGGCGGGGTTTCCGGCCGCGCTGCGCAGCCAGGGAAACGCCGAGCGGCGCTCCGTGATCGTGCTGGACAGCATCGGCGAACTCTCCCGAGCGTATCGCCTGGCCACCGTGGTGTTCGTGGGCGGTTCGTTTATCGACCGCGGCGGGCAGAACATTCTCGAGCCGGCCGCGCAGGGCAAGGCGGTGCTGTTCGGGCCGCGCATGGAGAACTTCAAAGACAGCGTTCAGGTGCTGATCGGCCGGGGCGGCATTCAGGTGAACGACACCGAGCACCTCTTCCGGGTGCTCCACGACCTTCTGGGGCGCCCGCAGGATCTCGCGGCGCTGGGCGAGCGCGCCGCCAACGTGGTTCAGCAGATTTCTGGGGCCAGCGATCGCAATGTGGAGAAGATCAGCGCCCTCGTCAGGCCGGTCACCCGATGAGAATCGTGCACCTCGTGTCCAGTCCGGTGTTCTCGGGGCCAATGGAGAGCGTGGCCGAGCTCGCCCTCGCTCAGCGACAGCTGGGACACGACGTCGAGCTGCTGATTGAGACGAAGCGGTCGGGGCTCTCGAGTGAAGAACCCGCCGCGCCGCGGCTGGAGGCGATGCACCTCAAGAGCCGCGCGCGCCTCTCCCTCTCGGTCAAGTCGCACCCCCTCGAGGTCTGGACAGACATTCGCGCCATGCGCCGCATGGTGACCGATGTCTGGCATTGCCACTTTTCGCACGACCATTGGCTGGCGTGGGCGGCTCGAAGGCGCGGCCAGACCCTGGTTCGTTCCATTCACACCCCGCGCTCCGTTCGGTTGATTCGCCCGGCGGCCGACGCCTGGACCGTGCCCACGGCCTCACTGGCGCGTTCGCTGCAGGGCAATCCCGTGGCGGAACTCCCGCCCCTGGTGGCCGACGCGTACCAGCCGCCCGCCAGCCGCGCGGCGCTCCAGCAGTCACTGGGGCTCTCCGCGCCCGTGGTTGGCATGATCTCGTCCTTTCAGCCGCAGCGGCGCCACCAGCTGGGGGTCGAGGCGTTCTCGCAGGTCCGCCAGACCCACCCCACCGCGTCCCTGGTTCTTCTGGGTGACGGCGAGACGATCTCCGCGACGAGAGCGCAATCCGATGCGCTCCAGCTCAACGGCGCCACGCACTTTCCCGGCTATCAGAGTGGCGAGGCGTTCGTTCGCTGGCTGCAGGCGATGGATGAAGTGTGGATTCTTGGCCTCGGGCACGATCATGCGGGGCGAGCCGCCGTCCAGGCCCGGCGGTGTGGGTGCCGGGTGGTGGCGGTCGACGAGGGCGCCCTGGCGACGTGGAGCGACGCGGTGGTGGAACCCACGGTCGCCGCCATCGCCGGGGCTGCGCTTCAGTCGGGCCGGGCCTCGCCTGCGATTCCCCGGGTGTCCGAAGTGGCCGAACGCGTCATCCGCCTGTACGAGGAGGCCCGCGCTTGAGTCGCTGGCTCGAACGGCAGTGGGAAGGCGAGGTGGGCGGGTGGCCTATGGCGACGACGGCCCTCCTGGCGCCCCTCGCGCTGGCGTTCAGGGCCACCACTGCGGCTCGCAACGCGTTGTTTGACGCGGGTGTCCTTCGCGCTCACCGCGTCACGAACGCGCGGGTGGTTTCGGTTGGCAATCTGACCGTCGGTGGCTCGGGCAAGACCCCCGCGGTCATCTTTCTCGCACAATGGGGCCTGGCGTGCGGACAGAAGGTCGCCGTGGTCTCCCGGGGCTACGGCCGGCATGCGACCGAGGACGTGGTGCTCGACGCCAATGCGCTGCCCGCGGTCTCGACCTCGGGCGACGAGCCGCGCCTCATCGCGCGCCGCTGCCCCGGAGCCAGGGTGTTCGTCGGGCTGCGGCGAGAAGCGTTGGTGTCTCGCGCCGCGGCCGAAGGCGCCACGTTCATTCTGCTCGACGACGGTTTTCAACGTCGGGGCGTGGCCCGCGACGTCGACCTGGTGGTGATCGACGGGAGCGCGCCCGCGGTGCGACGACCCCAGGTGCTGCCCCTGGGCCCGTTTCGAGAGCTGCCCTCCGCGTTGGCGCGGGCCTCGGCCGTCTGGCTGATTGGACCAGCGCCAGCCTGGCTCCCCGGCGTGCTCCCGCGCATCGAAGCCCGGCATGAGGTGGTCGCGCTGCGGTCGCCCACGGGCGCCGAGACCGCGCCGAGTTCCCTGCGCGGACAGCCGGTGGTGGCGCTCTGCGGAATCGGGAGGCCCGAACGCTTCGCGCGAGCGCTCAGAGAACTGGGCGCGAATCTCATCGCGTCGTTCGAGGTGGCCGACCATGCTGCGTTTCCAGACGAGCTGCTGGCGAACGTTCGCGCCGCCGCACGCGAGGGCCATGCCACGGTCGTGACGACCGAGAAGGACGCCGAACGTCTCCCGCCGGAGTTTGAAGCAAGCCGAGCCTGTCTCGGCGTTCGCGTGGCAACCGGACTCGAGCCGCTGGCGCAGCTCCTGGGCCTTGATCCGCGGCTTGTGCCGCCCCAAGGCGTGTGAGACAACCCGAACGTGTCGATCCCGCTCGTCGCGGCCCTGCACCGCCTCCCCAAACTCCGCGCGCTGGTCGTCGGAGACCTGGTGGCCGACCGGTTCGTCTATGGCGTGACCGAGCGGGTGAGTCGAGAAGCGCCCGTGCTGGTGGTTCGCCACGAGTCTGAGGAGATCAAGTTGGGCGGCGCGGCGAACGTGGCCGCCAATCTTCGTGCGCTGGGGATGCGGGTCGAACTCATTGGCGTGGTGGGCGCCGACGCCGCCGGCCGCGCTGTGCAAGAGGCACTTCAAGAACGGCAGATTGGCTTTTACGGAGTCGTGAGCGGCCAGGTCGACACCGAAACCAAGACGCGAATTCTGGCGGGAGCCAAAGGGACGACCCGTCAGCAGATGCTTCGCCTCGACTCCGGCGGAACGAGCTCGCTGTCGGACGAGGTCCTGAGCGAGCTGGGGGGAAAGATCGATCGGGTCAGCGCTTCGGTCGACGTGGTCGTGGTGTCCGACTACGGCTCGGGTCTGGTGCGGGGCGCCGTTCGCGACGCACTCCTGAAGCTCTGCAAGCGCAAGAAGAAGCTGGTGTGCGTCGATTCTCGCTACGGCCTCTCGGAGCTTCCGGGCGCGACTCTGTGCAAGCCCAATGAACCCGAGCTGGGAGAGCTCACGGGGCTGCCGTTGAAGTCCGATGGCGATGTGCTCCGCGCGCTCGCCGCCGCTCGGACCCGGCTGCGGTGTGACCACGTGGTCGCGACGCGCGGGCAACGCGGCATCGCCGTGCTCTCCAGGTCCAGGAAGACGACGACCCTGCCCCCATTCGGCCCGCCTGAAGCGGTTGATGTGACCGGTGCGGGCGACACGGTGTTGGCGTGCCTGTCGGCCGTGCTGGCGCTGGGAAGAACCGTGGAAGAGGCCGCGTGGGTGGCGAACGTCGCTGCGGGCATCAAGGTGCAGCACATGGGGACCTACGCCGTCTCGGCGAAAGAGATTGAGGCCGCCGCCACGCGCGGGCGGCCGACGTGATCGTGACGCTCGACGAGGCCGCGCAGTGGGCGGCGGACGCTCGGGCGGCGCGCCGATCGGTCGTGCTGGCCAATGGCGCCTTTGACCTGTTCCACGTGGGACACCTCCGCTACCTGGAGGCAGCGAAAGCGTTGGCCGACCTGCTGGTGGTGGCCGTGAACTCCGACAGCTCGGTCCGAGCCGCCAAAGGCGAAGGCCGCCCCGTGGTTCCCGAACTCGAACGTGCGGAAATCGTGGCGGGTCTGCGGTGCGTCGATCGCGTCCTCATCTTCTCCGAACCCGACGTTCGACGCGTGGTTCGAGCGATTCGTCCCAATGTGCACGCCAAGGGGACCGACTACACCGCCGAATCCGTTCCAGAGCGGGACGTGGTGATTGAATGCGGGGGGCGCGTGGTCATTGCCGGAGACCCCAAAGCCCACAGCACGTCGGCGATTCTGAAGAGCGTTGCCCAGCGTCGCTGAGTGCGCGCCGCGCGCGGCGGCCGCGGATGAGTTCGCAGGCGACGCGGGCGCGGGCGGCCCGAAAAGGCTCGGAGTCCACGCACCAACATCCACCTTGACGCTCGCGACGGGCTCCTTTACCAACGGAACATGATTCGCAGCATGACGGGGTTCGGTTCGGCGAGTGCTCAAATCGCCGGCGCCTCGCTGGTGGTTGAAGTCAAGTCGGTCAATCACAAGTTCTGTGAAGTGAAGCTGCGTCTGCCACGCGAACTGACGAATCTGGAGGTGCCGCTGACCCGCGCGGTGAAAGCGCGCATCGCCCGCGGCGCGCTCGACGTCATCGTCAAGTTGGAAACGGAGAGCGGTGACACGGCTCCTGCCGATGTCGATGTGAAGATTCTGGGCGCCTATCGGCGCGCGTTTGAACAGGCGGCTGGCGCGCTCGGGGTGGCCAATGACGTGGGCCTGTCCGCGTACCTCCACCTGCCCAACGTGCTTCGCGTGCGTGACGCCACGCTCGATTCGGCTGCGCTTGAACCCACGGTGCAGGGCGTTGTCTCAACGGCGCTCCAGGCCCTCGTTCAGATGCGAACCACCGAGGGCGCCGCGCTGTTTGCTGACCTGACGGCTCGGCTTGGGGTGCTGAATGGGCTCGCTCAGCGCATCGGTCCGCTCTCCGCGAAGTCGGTCGAGGAAGCGCGTGCTCGGTTTGAAGCGCGCCTCCAGGAGCTCGGGCTCCCTCAGGGGGTCGACCCCAACCGAGTCGCACAAGAGGTCGCGCTCCTCGCCGATCGCTCGGACGTGTCAGAGGAACTCACGCGCCTCGATGGCCACCTGCGACAGTTTCGCGAACTTCTTGAGGCGACCGAGCCGGTGGGCCGAAAGCTCGACTTCCTCGTTCAGGAACTTCATCGAGAAATCAACACCACGGGTTCGAAGAGCCAGTCGCTCGACCTTGCGAGACTTGTGATTGAGTTCAAGGCTGAACTCGAAAAGATTCGCGAACAGATTCAGAACGTGGAGTGACCGATGACGCCTGAAATCTCGAAGGAACTCCTCCTCGTTCTTTCAGCGCCGTCGGGCGCGGGAAAGACGACGCTCGCCAGGCGACTGCTTTCTGAGCTCGGCGACGCGTGCTTCTCCATCAGCTATACGACGCGCCAACCTCGAGGACAGGAGAGGGACGGCGTCGACTACCACTTCGTCGACACGCGCAGCTTCCAGGAGAAGATCGACCGTGGCGAGTTCCTCGAGTGGGCTGAGGTGCACAACCATTTCTACGGCACGGACGTGTCGGTGATCGAACAGGCGCGGAAATCGCACGGCGTCGCGGTGTTCGACATCGACGTGCAGGGCGGCGCCGCGATCAAGCGCCAGAGGCCCGATGCCATTCTTGTGTTCGTGCTGCCTCCGTCGATGGACGAACTGGAACGCCGGTTGAAGGGTCGACAGACCGACCATGAGGACACCATTCGACGACGGCTTCTCGCCGCGCGCGCGGAAATCGAACGAGGCCTGATCAGCTACGACTACCTGGTGATCAACGACGATTTCGAGACCGCGTACCGCGAACTTCGAGCCATCGTCACGGCCGAGCGGTGCCGTCGCGGGCGGCGCGACGTCAGCGCGTTTGGTTTCTCAACATCCTGAGAATATTGCTGTTTTTCGTTTAGGCGACGGCCACGAACGCTGAAAATCCTGGGTTCCGGATCTGCGCGCCGCCTTTCGACTGATCAGAAGCGACGATCCTCCGAGTGGGGCCAACCCGGGCCACTGCAGAAAAATGCTTTTTTTGATCAGGGGGGTGCTTGACAGCCCAAAATTTAGGCTGTACACACCGCGCCCCCCCTCACTGGAGGGGAAAAGAAGTACCTGCTCTTTGAAAACTGGATAGCAAGCGCGAAAAAACGCTGTTTTCGAGCACTAGAACAACAGATTAAATCGGCCAGCCGCAAGGCAGCCGAGAGAAGATTCGTAATGCAACAAGTCGGCGAAAGTCGATTTGGGTGCAGGACAAGTTTTCCAAGTTTACTTTGGAGAGTTTGATCCTGGCTCAGAACGAACGCTGGCGGCGTGCCTAACACATGCAAGTCGAGCGCGAAAGGAGCAATCCGAGTAGAGCGGCGCACGGGTGCGTAACACGTGGATAATCTGCCTCGAAGTCCGGAATAACCTTCCGAAAGGTTGGCTAATACCGGATAAGCTTCCGGGTTCTTCGGAACCTGGGGGAAAAGGTGACCTCTGTTTACAAGTTATCACTTCGAGATGAGTCCGCGGCCCATCAGCTAGTTGGCGGGGTAATGGCCCACCAAGGCTACGACGGGTAGCTGGTCTGAGAGGACGATCAG
>CAZFXD010000025.1:0-29907 GCA_964522795.1 uncultured Myxococcaceae bacterium | reverse complement strand
CCATCGACGGCGTGGCGGGCGCGTGCTTTCCGCCTTCGGGCGGCAGCGGGAACGCGCGCGGCACCGTGTGTCAGAAGGGCGTGAAGCCGATGGCGCAGTCCGGGCAGACGCCGCCCGTTCCCAAGTAGGGGCTCAACCGCCGCGTACGAGCACGCGCTCGATGGGCTTCGACGATTTCAGCACGCGGCCCGACGCTCCCCCAAGCCACGTGCGTTCATTGTGTGTTCGCGACTCGGCGGGCAGCTGCCGCTACGGCGTCAGCATCGCCCCATCGCCGAACAACCCGGCATAACTCCCCATGCCGCTGCCTGCGCCGCCCCAAACGAACAGCTGTGAACCGGTCCATACAGGCGCCACCGACCGGCGGGCCACGGGTGCGCCAACCGAGGTGAACCGGACCCACGAATTCGTACTCGGGTCGTAGAGCCCTCCGCCCCAGTCCGCTTCATCGCCACCCCAGACGATGACTCGCGTGCCGGTCCAAGCCATGAAGAGGTCGACATTCGGGGTCGGAGCGCCCGCAGTTGACAACCCTGTCCAGGCGTTGCTCCCTGGATCGTAGACTTCCCCGCCAGTTCCTCCCGTTCCACCCCAAACGATGAGTTTTCCGCCCGCCCAGACAGCGACTGCACTGCGCCCCGTTGCCATGTCTGGCACGGAGCGCCACTGATCGGTGGCGGGGTTGTAGGCCTCCACGGTCTTGTCTGGCGTGATACTGGTCGCGCTGGCGTAACCACCAACCACAAACACTTCGGTCCCAGACCACGCTTTTGCGCTGCCCTCGCGGTACGTCCGATTCGCCATGGTCGACCAGGTATCCAGCGCCGAGTCGTACCGGCGAAACCAGCCGTTTTTCCCCAAGGCAACGAGGTACTTGCCAGTCCATACGGCGTTGCGGAAGGCGTCGGTGAGGGGCTCTGGAGCGTTCTGGTGATTCGCGGCCTTCCACGAATTCGTCGACGGGTTGTACTTGAAGCCGCAAGGTGACGTTGAAACACCGCCCCACACCACGAAGTCGGTACCGTCCCAAAAACCGACCTGCCCACACACACCTGCGCCGGTGCCGGCGGTCGCCATGGCTCTCCATTGGTTCGTGGCTGGGTTGTAGATGCGCCCGGAGTTGGTCGGCGTTGTTGTGCCAATCTCCCCTCCCCAGACAAGAATTTCCGTCCCCGTCCACACTGCAATGTAGTTGGAACGGTATGAGGCGGCGCCGGTGATCTCGATCGAGGACCAGGTGCCAACCACGGCCACGCCGCCGCCGCTACCACCCGATGCAGAGCCACCACCCTGGCCGCCGCTACCGCCCGATGCAGAGCCACCGCCCTGGCCACCGCTACCACCGGAGGCTGAACCACCGCCCTGACCGCCGCTCCCGCCCCCGCCCCCGCCGCCACCACCACCTGCTCCGCTACATCCGAGAAGGAGGGCCACGCCGACACCGAAAAGGCCTCGTTCAACGCGCATGATTCCGTACCTCCCCTCCACAACACTCTAGCTGCGGTGTGGTTCTTGAGAAGGGGAAAAGGCGGGGAGACCTCGAGGGCGCACTGGCTCACCACTGCTTGATGGTCGAGCGATGCGACGAGGGGACGCGGTCGCCAGGGCAAAACGACAACGGTGGGCGCAGCTGGCAGGCCGGCCTTCCCACGAAGCTCGCGACGGGCGCAGGCGCGCGTAGTATTCGCGGCGCGTGACGCCTTCGCCGCCCCTGGAGCTCTGCACCCGGCTTTCACTGGAGGCCTTCGAGTGCGCCTCCACCGCGCCGGGCGCGGCGGCAGGTCCGGCGGCGCTCGCCCCCACCGCGGCGTGGCTCCCCGCGCGCGTCCCGGGGACCGTCCTCGGCGCGCTCCACGCCGCGGGGCGCTTTGTGGTCGAGGCACCGCCTGCGCTTCATGAGCAGGACCACTGGTTCAGGATCTCGTTCGCGCGCCCCACCGACGGCCGCACGTTCCTCCGCTTCGACGGGCTCGCCACCCTGGCCGAGGTGTGGCTCAACGGGCAACGGCTCCTGGAGAGCGACACGATGTTCGTCGGGCACCGCCTCGAAATCACCCCAGCGCTCCAGGCCCACAACGAGCTCCACATCGCGTTTCGCGCCTTGGGCCCGAAGCTGCGCGAGAAGCGCCCGCGGCCGCGCTGGAAGACGCGCATGATTGAGCCCGCGACGCTCCGCTTCGTCCGCACCACCGTGCTCGGGCACATGAAGGGCTGGAGCCCGCCGTTCGCACAGGTCGGCCCCTTCCGCCCGGTGGTGCTCGAGACGTGGCCCGACGCGGTCGCCCAGCGCATCGACACCCGCACGCGCCTCGAGGGCACCACGGGGGTGGTGGAGTTCGACGTTCAGCTCGAAGCGCGCGCGGCCTCGCAGGTCGTGGCGACCGTGGGCGGCGCGAACGCTCCGCTCGCCGTGGAGGCGCTCCCCAGCGGTGGCTGGCGGGCGACGGGTTCGGTGCGCCTGCCGAACGTGGAGCCGTGGTGGCCCCACACGCACGGGCGGCAGCCGCTCTTCCCCGTGTCGCTCACCGTGGACGGGCGCGAGCTGTCGCTGGGACGCACCGGCTTTCGCACCCTGGAGGCCGACCTCGACCGGGGCGGCGCGGTGCGCATCAACGGGGTGGAGGTGTTCTGTCGCGGGGCGGTGTTTTCGCCGGTGGACCTCATCAACCTCGCGCCCTCGAGGGCCGCGCTTCGGGAGCGCCTGGAGCTGGCGAAGTCAGCCGGCATGAACATGCTCCGCGTGGGCGGCACGTTCCTCTACGAGAGCGACGAGTTCTTCTCGCTCTGCGACGAGCTGGGCATTCTGGTCTGGCACGACTTTCAGTTCGCCAACTTCGATTACCCCAACGAGCCTTCGTTCCTCGCCTCGGTGGAGAGAGAAGCGGACTTCTTCATGCGCCGCACCCGTCTGTCGCCGTCGCTCACCGTGATGTGCGGGGGGAGCGAGGTGCACCAGCAGGCCGCCATGTTCGGACAGACAGCGGCGGTGACCCAGAACGCCATCTTCGACGCGGTGCTGCCCGACGCGGTGAAGCGCGCAAGGCCCGAAGTGGCGTACGTGAAGAACAGCCCCATCGGCGGCGCGGTGCCGTTTCAGACCGACGTGGGGGTGACCCACTACTACGGCGTGGGCGCCTACCTGCGTCCGTTCGAAGACGTTCGCCGCGCGGACGTGAAGTTCGCCTCGGAGTGCCTCGCCTTCTCCAACGTCCCTGACGCTCGAAACCTGCGCGCGTTCCTTTCCCCGGACGACAAGCCGGTGCATCACCCGAAGTGGAAGACGCGCGTGCCCCGCGACGTGGGCGCCACCTGGGACTTCGAGGACGTGAGAGATCACTACCTCGCGCTCTTGCACCGGGTGGACCCGGCCATTCTCCGCACCAGCGACCTCGACCGGTACCTGGAGCTCTCCCGGGCCGTCACCGGAGAGGTGATGGCGTACGTGTTCTCCGAATGGCGCCGCGCCGGCTCTCACTGTCACGGCGGGCTCGTCTGGCTGCTCTCGGACTTGTGGGCGGGCGCGGGTTGGGGGCTCCTCGACTCCGACGGCCGCCCCAAAGCGCCCTGGCACTTCCTCAGGCGCGCGCTCCAGCCCACCGCGGTGCTGCTGGTCGACGAGGGGCTGAACGGCTTGCGCGCCGACGTGGTGAACGAGGGCGCCGCCCCGCTCGAAGTCACGTTGGACGTGGCGGCCTGGCAGCACGGCAAGACGAAGGTGATGCACGGAGAACGCACCGTGTCCGTTCCCGCGCGCGGTATCACCTCCGTGCTGCTGAACGAAGTGTGCGGCGTGTTCTTCGACTGGACCTACGCGTACCGCTTTGGGCCCGCCTCGCACGACGTGACGGTGGCCCGGCTCGTCGCGGGGGGTCGCGTATTGGCCGAGACCGTGCACCTGCCTCTTGGCTACGTTCGCACGCCAGAGAGCGCCTCCCACGTCAAAGCCCACCTCGTGACTGACTCCTCCGGATACGCCGTGCAACTCGAGAGCGACGCGTTTCTGCAGAGCGTTCACTTCGACCTCGACGACTTCATCGCCGAAGACGAGTGGTTCGACCTGGTGCCCAACACGCCTCGACGGGTGCGCCTGAAGCCACTGGGGGCCACGGCGGTCCCCGACGGTGAGCTGCGGGCCCTCAACCTCGACGGCCCGGTCCGACTGCGAGTGGCCCCATGAGCGCGCACCCGCCGCCCCCGCAACCGTTCGTCTTCGGGACCGACGCGGACCTGTTCGGGTGGTGGCACGCGCCGTTGGGAACTCCGCGCGGCCCGGGCGTCGTGCTGGCGCCGCCGCTCGGCTACGAAGAGCTCTGCACGCACCGCACCTACGGACAGCTGGCCGAGGTGTTGGCCGCGGCCGGGCTGCCGGTGGTCCGCTTCGACTGGCACGGCACGGGCGACTCACTCGGCAGCGACGAGAACAGCGAGCGGGTGCGAGCGTGGAGAGCCAGCCTGGCGGAGGCGATTGGAGCGCTGAAGCGGGCGACGGGAGATCGCCAGGTCAACGTGGTCGGCCTTCGCTTCGGCGGCACCCTGGCGGCGCTGGAGTGCTCGCAGCGCACCGACGTGAAGGGGCTGGTGCTGCTGGCCGCGCCCATCGCGGGCAAAGCCCACCTGCGGGAGCTGAAGGCGCTGGCGCTGACCCAGCCGAAGTTCGACGGGGCGCCTCCGCCCGACCCGGCCCGGGCGGGTGACTTCGAGGTGGCGGGCTTCTGCTGGAGCGAAGCGACGGTGGCCGACCTCTCCCGCATCGACCTCACCGCGCTCTCCACCCGGCCCGCCGAGCGGGTGCTCCTGTGTCCCCGCGACGACATGCCCGCTGACGGAAAGTGGGCCCGCTCCCTCTCCGGCGCGGGGGTTCCGGTGACCGAGGGGGTGCTCAAGGGCTACGCCGAGTTCATGCGCGACGCGCACGACTCGAGGCCGCCTCTCGAGACGTGGAGCGCGGTGCGAGACTTTCTTCTCCAGGGCGCCGAGCCGAACGGCGCGACTCTTCGCGCTCCCGCGCGCGGCCGGCTGGAGACGCACCACTTCACCGAAGAGCCCATTCACTTCGGGCTCAACGACCGCCTGTTCGGCGTTCGCACCTCGCCCAAGAACTCTCCCACCCACCACAAGACGCAGGTGCTCTTCGTCAACACGGGCTCCAACCACCACATCGGCAGCAACCGCATGTGGGTGACCCTGGCGCGGAAGCTCGCCGCCCAGGGGTTCGCCTGCACTCGCGTCGACGTGGCGGGCATCGGCGACAGCCGCTCCTGGCCGGGCAAGCCGGAGAACCGCCTCTACTCCAAGGACTCCTGCGCCGACGTGCGGGCCGCCATCGACGCGCTGGAGCGCTTCGGGAGCCCGGACACGGTGCTGGTCGGCCTGTGCTCGGGCGCGTACCTCTCGTTTCACACCGCGGTGGAGGACACGCGCGTGAAGGCGCTGGTGCTCTTGAACGCGCAGCGCTTCACCTGGAACGAGGGAGACAGCCTGGAGATCGCCGTTCGCTCCAGTTTCAAGTCGACCAACTTCTACCTGGACGAGGTGATGAAGAAGGAGACGTGGGCCCGGGTGCTCAAGGGCGACGTCAATGTGCGGGGCATCGCCCGCACGCTGGCCCGGCGCGGGCTGGAGCGCGTGAAGAGCCGCGCGGCCACGGCGCAGTCGAAGCTGATGGGTCTCAAGTACGACGTGAGCGAAGTGGCGCGGGGCTTCGGGCTCCTCTCGGACCGGGGCACGAAGTCGGTCCTCGTCTACAGCGCTTCCGACGGCGGGCTGGACGAGCTGGACAAGCACCTGGGCAAAGACGCCTCCAAGCTGGAAGGCCGGGAAAACGTCTCGCTGCACATCATCACCGGCGCCGACCACACCTTGACCGCGCGCTGGGCGCAGGACCACTTCACCACCCTGGTGGAGCGCGCGCTGGAGGGGTTGCCCTGAACGCGCTCGCCACCCGCATGGAGAACGCCTGGGTGCGGCTCGAGGTCTTCGAAGAGCGGCACCGCCAGGGCCTTCGGGCCGCGTCGCTCAATGACGAAGAGGTGTGGCGCTACTCGCTGATGGCCGACTTCGAGCCGTGGTTCGACGCGTCGCTCCTGGCGCTCAAGACGGGCGACGCGGTGCCGTTCGCGGTGCGCCGGCTGTCGGACAATGCGCTGGTGGGCACGACGCGCTACCTGAACCTCGCGCCCGAGCATCGGCGACTGGAGATCGGCAACACCTGGTACTCCGCGCTGGGGCGCCGCACCTTCGTCAACGCCGCCACCAAGTGGTTGATGCTCGAGCGCGCCTTCACCGAGTACGGCGCGGCGCGGGTGGAGTTCAAGGTGGACGCCCGCAACACACCGTCGCGGCGAGCCATGCAGAAGCTGGGCGCGGTGGAGGAAGGCACGCTCCGCAAGCACATCGCCATGTCGACCGGCTACCTGCGGGACTCGGTCTACTTCTCCATTCTGGCGGAGGAGTGGCCCGCGGTCCGCGCCAGGTTGGCGCAGCGCCTCGGCGGTTGACCCCCCGGGGCGCTACGGCGAGGCGAGCTGGTTCGAGGGCTCGATGCTGTCGAGCGCCTTCTTCACCTCGGCACTTCGCGCGAAGACGAACTCCATCAACGGCCGCGGCGGTTTGGCCGACACTTCTTCACCGGTCGCCACGATGTGCTGCGTCACCACCACCAGGGTCGCGCCGCCGTCTTCGCGCACGGTGGCCTTGGACCACACGTCGGCCTTGTTGAGGTTCCGCACCACCAGCACCCGGTTCGGCGCCGCGCCCTCGGTGGTGAACGCCACCTCGCGACCTGCCTTGAACCGCTGCCGGTAGTAGGTGCTGACGGCCTCGAAGGTCCTGGCGAGGCGAACACAGCCTTTGTCCCACGAGCAGGGGGTCCCCGACTCCGAGGGAATGGGAAAGCCAGCGAGGAGGGAGACGAGCAGCGCGGTCGTGATCATGTCCGCTACGATATCGCCGCGGGCAGAAAGGTTCCTGTTGGCGGTGGCAGCGACGCCGCGCGGCACCTACACTTGAGGCCCGTGACGCTCTTCGACGCCATCAAGAACAGGGACCTTGAAGCCGTACACGAAGGAATCGACGCCGGCGATGACGTCAACGCTCGAGACGACAGCGGCGAGACGGCGCTGATGAAGGCGGCGCGCGCAGGTCTGGGCGAGGTGGTGACGGCGCTCCTGGCGGCCGGAGCCGAGCCGACCCTGACTGACAACATCGGCGAGACGGCGCTGCAGAAGGCGGCGGCGCACGCGCAGTTGGACGCCATGAAGGCGCTGTGGCCCTCCGCTTCGCCCGAAGCACAAGACGAGGCTGAAGCCTTCTTCCTCGCGTCCGGGCGCACGGACGGCCCGGACGACGGCGAGGCCCAGGCCCGCACGCTGCGCGAGATGTTCGAGCGGTTCAAAAAGAACCTGAAGCAGTCGGTGGCTGCTCCGGCCGCGCGAGCGTCGGAGTTGATCGGCGACAAGAACCCGCAGCGCCGCGTTGAGCGCGTGGAACGGGCCAAGAAGCGCTAGACGGCGGGGCGCGCGCTCCGAAACTTCAGGCCAGCCCTTGCGACAATCAGGGAAGCCTCGCCGTGCCCCCAAAGAGGCGAAGAGGAGCTGTGCCCATGAAATCCAAGGTCTTCTGGCTGGTATTGGCTGCCGTGGCGGTGGCGCTCACCTGTTCCGCCTGCCTGCAAATCTGTCCGGGGAGTGGCTTCCCCGCGTTCACCTGTTAGCGCGCGAGCCCTGGGCGTTCACGCCGCGACCGGAACAGCTTCGACGAGGTCCATCGCTTTGCCACTGGCGTCGTAGGCGTAGCGCTTTCGCGTGCCGACCAGGTTGTCGAAGAACGGGTGCGTCACGCACCAGTTGGCGTTCTGCGTTTTTCCCATGTGGTGATCGTAGTGCCACGACAGGTGCGTTTTGGCCCAGGCCGGGTCGAGGTGAGACCGCTTGTGCGCGCGGTAGTAGTGCAACATGCGCCACCACACCGTGGCGGTGAAGAACGGCGCCACCGGGAACAACGGCGTGTGCATCACCGCGCCCACGGCCAGCGCCAGGGCCTCCTTGCCCTTCGCGCTCCAGCGAAAGACCGACGTCTCGTACTGCGCGTCCACCATGTCGTGTTGCCGTGCGGCGCGGTGGTGCTCGTGCCAGTGAAACGCCCAGAAGCTCTTCTTGTTCTTCCCCAGCCCGTGCAGGACGTAGCGGTGAAAGACCCACTCGCCGGCGTTCGTGTAGAGCAAGCCCAGGGGAATCCCGATCACAGCGCGCCTCCAGTGGGCTCCGATTGTACCAGCTGAAACCGCGCGAGGCGCCAGTCCGTGCGCTAGCATTCGCGCCATGATTGTCGCCTCCCTGCTCGCCGCCGCTGTGATCACCGCTGGGCCGTCAGTTCGCTTCCAGGACAACGGGGCCCAGCCCGCCTCGCAGGTGATTGAGACGCAAGCGCCCGCTCCGGAGCCGGTCATCACCTCGACGCCGCCCGTGCACGCGGAGTCCACCACCGAAGTGGCGCCCGCGGCCGCCCCGGTTCGCCTCTCGAACAACACTGAGCGCCGGAGCAGCTCGAACTTCTTCCTCGTGGCCGCGGAGCTGATTATCGGCACCGGGGTGGGCGTGCTGATGGTCCCGCTCGGCGTCGCCCTCAACATTCGCTCGGGGGGCTTGAGTCAGCCGCCCGACTTCACGGACATCTTTCTCCTGGGCGCGCTGCCCGCGCTCGTGGTGGCCGCGAGCAACTACGTGATTGGGCTGCTCGACTTCTCTCAGCGCAACCTCATCTTGTCGGCGCTCTGGGCCACGCTCGGCGCGCTGATTGGCGAGGCGGCCGGCTTCGCGGCCGGCGCGCTCATCGGCAACGCCGTGCTCCCCGACACGCTCACTGACAGCTCCAAGTACGCGCTCGCGCTCATCATCGGGGCGTTCTCCGGGCCGTTGTTCGCGGCGGTCGGAGCGGTCATCTTTTCGGAGTTGCTCAAGCCGGGCGAAGAAGTCTCAGTCACGCCCAGCGTCTCGGGCATTCGCCGCCCCGACGGGAGCATGGCCTTCGGTCCCGCCATCGTGGGCCGGTTCTAAATCGGAGTGCGCGAGGTGGTCGTCTCGCGCGGCCCTCGCGGCCTCACACTTCTTCAGCTCCTGCGCCAGCGCATCGCGCGCCTCGCCCTGGGCTTCGCCCACCTGCCGAGCCAACGAGGAGCACTTCACCTCGATGGCGTGGAGAACCTCGTCCGTCGCCAGCGGCGCCCGGGCCAGGGGGCGCGGCGTGTTCATGCTCCGCACGTGGCGAATGGCCTCCGCCAGCTTCACCGCTTCAGGGTGCGCGCGGCTGT
The DNA here is from genome assembly GCA_964522795.1 of uncultured Myxococcaceae bacterium. Lineage (GTDB taxonomy): Bacteria > Myxococcota > Myxococcia > Myxococcales > Myxococcaceae > CAZFXD01. The sequence continues at coordinate 20,600 of CAZFXD010000025.1, read as the reverse complement.
CGGCGGGAACCTTCGCCAGCTCAGCCAGCACCTCATCGAAGCCGGGATCCGACGGCGGGGTCCGCGCGTCGACCAGGGCCTGATGTCGGGCCAACGCCACCTTCAGGTGCTTCGGCCCCTCGTCGCAGCCCACCGCCAGCAGCGCGAGCGCCAGCCAGGCACCGCGATTCACGCGGGCTTCCGCGCGCGACGAACGAGCCACAGTGAACCGAGGGCCAGCCAGACAGTGACCGGGCCGGTGCTGCAGCCGCACCCCACGGGTTGCGAACTGTCGATGCCACCGCCGCCTGAACCCACCGAGCCTCCACCCACGCCTGCGTCGGACGATGCGCCGCCGCTCCCGCCCGGCGCGCCGCCGCCATTGCCGCCGCCAGCGCCGGACCCGCCGCCACCGCCCGAGGAGGTTCCCGCGTCAGGGTGGGTGAAGCCGCCCGCCACCGGGTAGCCCTTGAGCACGATCTCTCCCGAGGGCGTCGCTCGGGAACACGTGGTCGAGAACCCGGTCAGATTCGGCGCGCCCGCGTCAGCCCACGCGCTCCAGATGAGGCTGGCGAGCAAGGTCAGCGCATCGCCCCAGCGCCGGGCCGTCAGGTCTTTGACCGCGGTGTAGAAGGCCGAGAGCGTGGAGTTCGAGGTGTCGGCCGCGAGCAGCGTCGGCACGAGGCCGTTTCCCACGATCACGATGTCGAAGATGTTGTTCTTCGGGTCCGCTTTGCCGAGCGTGCCGTAATAGGTCTCCGCCAGCGTCGCCACGCCGTTCAGGTTGGTGGTGTTCTGCAGCATGTCGCTTTCCCACCGCTGATGAATGCCGTTGGGGTCGAAGTTCTTGGTGTCGTGCAGGAGCGAGAACGCGTCGGTGACGTAGTGCGAGAAGAGAAAGACGGTGGTGAGAATCTGGGCCTCGTTCTTCGCCGCGAACGCCGCCACCAACTGCCCGTACATTTCTTCCACCCGCCAGGGGACGCGGCCGTTGCGCGAGGCGCTGAATTGTCCCAGCGTGGCGAGCGCGGTGTTCCAGTCGCGCGGGTAGGTCGACGGTGGGTAGACCCAATCGACTTCCAGAAAGTGTCGTGGCCATTCGTCGGCGTCGCAGCCGGTCTGCCCGGCCATGGTGCAGCGCCACCGGTCGGGATCACACGCCGAATCCTGAAGCGCGGTGGTCTGCTTCGACTGCAACCACGCCTTCAAGCAGCTCCCCGCGGGCAGGGGGTTCTGCATCATCGAAGCGAGCTTGCGATGCCCGTCATAGCCCCACCCCAGCGCGGACGAAGAGACGAGGAGAGCCGAGGTGAGAGCGACCAGACGCATGAGGCGAACCATGGTTGAGGGCCACGCCGACCGCAAGCGGCCGCGGCGGCCGGGGTCGCGCTACAGCATCGGTTCAAGAATTCCGAGGGCGTGCATCCCCACCAGGAACGCCCGCACGACATGATCAGGCTTCCCGGACAGCGTCACCAGCTCGGCGTTGGTTCGCACGCCGTTCGCTTTGGTGAGCAGCTCGGCTTCCCACTTCTCCAGGTCCACTTCCTGAAGCTGGTAGACCGGGTTCTGCGATGGGGCGAGCTTCTCCTCGTCCGGCGCGAGCCGCAGCAGGCGCTCAGGCTTGTAGAGCTTCTTGATGCCGCGGACGATGAAGTTGCCGGGGTGCAAGTCGAGCTTGATGGCCTCGGCCCGCGCCCGCCCGGTGAAGGAGAAGCTGTAGGTGCCGTCTTCCCACCCGAAGAGCGAGTAGATGATCGCCTTCACCTGCTGCCCCACGTAGTACAGGCGCTCGGTGTCCTTGAGCAGGCCGCGCTCGACCAGCACGTCGCCCGTGCGCCGCTTGGATTGGGCCGCCACCACCGCCACGTCCTGCAGTTGCTCGGCCTTGATCTTCCCTACGCGGACCAGGAACTGACCAAACCGGTCGGCCGCCAGGTTCGAGAGCGCGAAGACCGGCGAGCCCGACTCAAAGTAGATGACCTTCTTCACCTTGCCGCGCTGGACGCTCAGCTCGCCCGTCTCCTTCGAGAGGAAGAAGGCGTTGATCAGCCGAGGCAGGTTGTCTTTGAAGTCACCCGTTCGAGGCGGTGGGCCGGCCGCCAGCTCAGAGCGGGGTGGCGGCGGCGGCTTCATGCCCGGCGCGGGGCCGGGCGCGGCGCCTTTGGCCACGATGTTGGCGCCCGAGAGCTCGGCGGTGATGTTGCCGTCCCCAGTGACCCGGATTTTTCCGGTCAGCTCCATCGTCTCCTGCGGGTGCTCTTCTTCCACGTCGATGTTGAGGTCGACGTCGAAGTCAGCCGGCGGCGGCGGCGGCGCAGCGCTCTTCGCCTTCACCGGAGGCGGCACCGCGGCCTTGATGCACTCGAGCAGTTTGCGCGCGTCGAACTGCTTCTCGAAGAACCCCAGCACGCCGAAGCGATTCTTCGCGTCCAGCGAGTGCTTGCTGCCCTTGAACACGCCGGTGATGAACACCAGCGGGAGCTTCGGGTGCAGGGCCCGCAGCTGCTCGGCCAGGTGCGTCCCGGTCATGTCCGGCAAGAGCAGGTCGAGCACCGCGGCGGAGATGGGGTGTTCTTTCGCCGCCTCCAGCGCCAGCTTGCCTTTGCCCACGCCGATGACTGTGTAGCCCGCGTCTTCGAAGACATGCGTCAAGACCTCGACCAGGGCTTGATTGTCGTCCACGAGAAGAATGCTGGGCGTCATGGCACGATGGAAACTATCCTCTCTAGGTGATGATGAGAATTGTTCATCGCATCGGCTGCATCGCCGCGATCCTGTGCACCGCGGGCGCCTGGGCGCAGACCGAGGAGCCGGACGCCTCGCTCCCTGACGCGTCGGTGGGGCAAGGCGGCGCGGGGCAGGACACGCCCGACGAAGAGACCGACGTCTCGGGCATCTTCTGCCGCCAGTCGTCGGACTGCCCCAAAGGCTTCGCCTGCAACATCACCAACGGGAAGTGCCGCTGGAACGGCTACACCAAAGCGGCTGGTTGCGGCTGCGGCCTGGCCGAGGGGGCGCCGCTCGCGCTCGCGGGCCTGGCCACCATGGCCGGCCGCGGTCGACGTCGACGGCGCTGAGGTTCAACCCTCACGGGTTGATCAGCTCACCGCCCCATGAGCGCTTCGACGGGGCGAAGCTTCGCCGCGCGCCGCGCCGGCACCAGGCCCGCCACCACGGTCACGGCCACCGCGCCGAGAATCGCCGCGATGGTGAGCGGCACATCGAGCGACGGGCGAATCATCTGGTGGTCCTCCATGCCCAGCGCCGCCGACGGAATTCCCACGAGGCCCATGGCCATCACCACGCACACGCTCACGCCTGCGCCGAGAAATGCCGCCACGCCCCCGAGGAACGCCGTCTCCCAGAGGAAGAGGGCGAGAATGCCGCGCCGGCGAATGCCCATCGCCAACATGGCGCCAATCTCACGCGTGCGCTCGAGCACATTCATGGTGAGCGCCGCGGTGATGCCGGCGATCGCCACCAGCGCCAGGAGCACCGCGCTCATCACCCACATGGCCGAGATGTACTCGAGCCCGTCTCTCCACAAGGGGACGATCTCCCGCCAGGTGTGCGCTTCGTACTCGGGTCCAAGCGCGAGGCGCAGCGCCCGCGTCACCTCGACCGCCGACGCATCGCTGGTCACCGCCACGCCGTACTCCGTCACGCGCCCTTTCATGTCGAGGAGCTCCTGGGCCGCGTCGAGCGACATCATCCCCACCCGCTTGTTCTCAATCGGCATCCCCGCGCTGACCACGCCGTTCACCGGCAACGTCAGGGCGTTGGCGCGGCCACGGCCGTTCTCCCCTGAGACCGTGACCAGCTGGCCAAGGGGCACGTCGAGACCTTCGAGCAGCTCCTTTCCCAACACGGTGCCCCGGTCGGCGAACACCGCCCCCTCCGGCGGGGTGACGGACACCAGCCAATTCGGACACACGGCGGGCTCGAGGGCCGGGTCCACCGACCGCACCACCACCATGGTCTGCGTTCGCCCCTGGGAGACGAGGCCCGAAAACACCAGCCGGGGCGCGAGCGCCTTCACGCCGGGCACGCCGGCAATCTTCGCGCGGAGCGCTTCGGTGTCATCGAACGCGAGCGAGATGGGCGTAGCGGCGACCGCCTTCAAGTAGCCCTGCCGATGAACCTGAATCTCGCCCATGGTGCCCAGGGCCACCACGCGCTCGAGGTACCCGATGATGCCTCGAGAGAAGCCGGCCTGGACCACCAGCCCCACCACGCTGAACGCCACGGTCAACGCGCAGAGCGCGGTTCTGCGGGGCTGCCGGCTGAGGTTTCGCAGCGCAAACACCACCCAGCGCGCCATGGTCGTCATTCGCGCAGCGCCTCCACCGGCGACAGCGCGGCGGCCTTGCCCGCGGCCCAGAACGACGCGAGGACGCCGGCGAGCAGCGTGAGGCCCACCAGCGCGATGAAGGTGCCGGGCGCCAGCGTCGGTTCAATCACGAGCGCAACGTTCCCGCCGGGCGCCGGGAGTCGGTACTCCCCGAGGCGAATCCACACGATGCCCAGCACCCCCGCCACGCCGCCCAGCACTGCGCCGGTCAGCGCCAACACCAGCCCTTCCGCGACGAACAACTGTCGGACCTGCGCGCGGCGAAACCCGAGCGCCAGCAGCACGCCGATTTCGCGCACCCGGTCGTTCACGCCGAGCAGGACGGTGTTGGACAGACCGAGGAGCAACACCAACATCACGATGCCCGAGAGCACGAACGCAAAGGCGTGCTGCGACCGGGCCACGGTCTTCACCAGGGGCATCAGCTCATCCCAGCGGTGCACCTCGAATTCGGGCCCCAGCGCCTCCTTCACCCGCGCCGCCACGGCGGGAATCTGAGCCCAGTCATCCACGCCCAGCGCGTACTCCGTGACGCGGCCCTCCATGCGCAAGAGCCGCTGCGCCACGTCGAGACTGAGAAACCCGTACCGCCGGTCGCCCGCCAGCGCAGCTCTCACCGTCCCCAGCAGCACCGCGTTGACGCCGTTGAGCGCCTCATCGCGGTCGTTGGCCAGCACGGCAATCTGCGCCTCCAGGGGCACCTGCGTTGGATCGTCGACCACCGTGGCGTCCAGTCCGTCGGCGAAGTCTGACGCGAGGGTGAGGCCGGCGGGATCGGCCAGGGCGCCCGGCCAGCGCGACACCCAGCCACTGCGGCGGGGAAACGTCGCCTTCTCGGGGCCTTCCTCCACGCCGGTCAGCATCACCGACACCGCTTCGCCGCTCTCGCTCCCGGCCCGGGGCGGAACCGACAACAGCGCCCCGAACACGATGCGGGGCGCCACCGAGCGGACGCCGGGAATCTTTGCCAGCGTTCCACGCAGCGCGGCGTCGTCGGCCATGTCGATTCGGAGCGGGTTCGACGCGATGGCCGCCACGTAGCCCTTCTTGTGGACTTGAATGGCGCCGAGCGAGCCCTCAATGAACATCGACATGTTGGCGCGCTCGATGCCCCCGACCAGGCCCACCAACAGCACCATCGACGCCACGCCCATGATCATCGCAGACAGCGACAGGGCCGTTCGCATCGGGCGCCGCCGGACATTTCGAATGGCGAGTCGAAGCAACATCTCGCGCCGAGCGTACTCTGCTCCACCCGGCCGCGGAGAGATTCGCGCGGCGCGCTACTTCTTCAGCCGCTCCTGGCTTCGCCTGCGAGCGACGCTGAGGGCGTCTTCGACCGGGTTGGGGGCCGGCGGCGCGGGCGGCGCAGAAGGCGTTGAACCAACGGCGGGTGACCCGGCAGACGCCGGCTGGGGCGCGGTGGGCCGGGCCGGTTCGGTCGCGGCCGCGGTGACCACCGCAGTGCGAGGAGCCTTCCGGCGGAGGAACGCCAGCGGCGCCGAGCCCAACCAACGCCGCGTCACCACCGAGGCGGCCAGCAGCAATGCCGAGAGCAGCACCAGCCAGCGCTGCAGCGCCACCACGTTCTTCGACGCCGGGACGTCGGCCCACAGCCCCACCGCCGACATGCGCTCCGCGCCCCCGGTGAGCGCGGCGAGCTCACGGAGGTTGGCGGTGCCGCGCGCCACGTCGTGAATCTGCACCTCGGGCGAGTACGGCAGCGTCACCGGCGGGGCCCGCGTGACGTGAGCGCCGATTTCCACCAGCGGGAAGACGGGGCCGGCCTTTCGCAAGGCGAGCGTGGCCTCGTAGTGATCTTTCGCCCAGCGGGCGACGGTGGGCGCACCCACGTCGACCCCATCGCTGCCCACCCACGCCACGCTGGGCGGGTTCAACAGCAGCTCGCCTTCAGGCACGTCGATGGTGACCACCGCTTCTTTCCCCAACAGCCGCGTGCGAACCACCGCCCGGCCCTCCGCCCCCACGGCCGCGCTCTTGAGGAAGCGAAGGAGCCCGCCCAGCCACGCGCTCCGCCCGGCCCAGCGCGCCGCCGCTCCGGCGTACTCCCCATCAACCTCCGGGGCGTACACGGCCGTCTTGCCGCGGCCGTAGGGCCAGAACGCCACCAGCGGGGCCACGTGTTCATCGGCGCTGCGGAGCGCCACCGAGGCGTTGGGCCGCAAGTAGGTGACGTTGTAGCCGCCGAAGGAAACTCCCGCCGGAGACGGGACGTCACCCAACATCGCCACGTCGGGGCCGACGGTGGCCGCGGTGGGAATGTCCACGAACGTGGAGCGAGCGATGGTCAGCGTCTCCTGGTTGAACAGGCGCGGCAGGCTCGACACGTCGTCGGCGAAGTAGATTCGCCCGTCACCCAGCGAGGCGATCTCTTCGAGCAACCGGGCGTCGCTGTCGCCCCGGGTGCCCATGGCGATGACGGAAATGGTGACCTTCTTCGCCCGCAGCTGGCCGATGGTCTGCCGATAATCCTCGGGTTGCTCTGAATCGGCGGCGTCCGAGAAGAGCAGGATGTGCCGGGTCTGCTTGTCGCTCTTCAAAATCTCATCGCGGGCCGCCTTCAAGGCCACGCCCACGAAGATGCCGCCGCCTCCCGCCTGAGCGCGGGCCACGTCGCGCAGGTTCGCGTGGGTGTTCGGCCCCATCTTCACCAGGTGGGTGGGCGAGGTATCGACCACCATCACGCCCAGGTCGTCGCGTTCGTCGAGCAGGGCCGAGGCCCCCAGGATGCCCTCGGCAGCGAGCTGAATCTTGGGCCGACCATCGGCGGCCGGCACCGACATGGAGCAGGAGCTGTCCATCACCATCTCCACCGCGACCGACGCGCGCCGCTCGTCTTTTCGGAGCTCGAGCGACACCGGTAGGGCGGGCTCGAGCTTCGAGCGGAAGTAGCCGCCTTCCCCGAAGCTGTGGCGCCCGCCCGTCATCAGCAGGCTCCCCCCCATCTCGCCCACGTAGCGCTCAATCGCCGACAACCCCGCCTCGCCCACCGCGTTGGCGTCGACGTCTTCCAGAATCAGGGTGCTCACCCCGTCGAGGTCCACCAGGGAGAGCGGACCAGGCCGGCGCACCTCGGCCACCACGGCTTGCGAGGCGAGGAGCTTGCGGAACGCGCCGTCGGGGTGCGCGGTCATGAGCAACACCCGCGCCGGGCCCTCCACCCGCACCACGCCCGCGGCGGCGTTGTTCTCGAGCACGCTGTCACCATCCGTCTCGAGCGCCAACTCGTACCGGGCCACGCCGGGGGCTCCAACCACGTCGCGAAAGACCAGCGGCGTTCGTCCGGGCGTGACCTCGAAGACCTTGCGCGACACCACCTGTCCGCCGCGGCGAAGCACGGCGGACACCCGGCCGGCCTTGGTGGACTCCACGACCCCCGAGAAGGAGAACGGCTCATCAACGGCCACGCTCGCTGGCAGCGACAGGCCAGCAGCCACGTCGAGCGCCGCGTCGCGCGTGGTCAGCGCCCACACGTCGACGCTGACGCCGGAAGCGGCCAGCCGCCGGGCGCCGCGCTTGGCGGCGGCGAGCGGAATTTCCCCGTCAGAGAACACCACCACCCGCCCCTCGCGGTCGCCGAGCAGCTCGGCCGCGCTCTCCAGCGCCGAGCCCAGGTTCGAGCCGTCGCGGTCCACCGCGTTGGAGAACCCGGCGAACTCACCCCGGGTGTCGAGGGCGCGAGACCGAAACGGTTGCTCGCCAAACTCCACGACGGCGAGGCGGTCGTCTCCCCCCGCCTTCTTGAGCAGACCTTCCAGGGCTTCCTTCGTGGTGGCGTCGGCGCCGCCCGGCATCGAGCGCGAGCGGTCCACCACCGCCACCAGGTTCTTGCCCCCCAGCGGAGAGCGCCACGACGGCCGCGTCAGCGCCAACGCCGCGGCCACCAGGGAGACGACGGCCAGGGGGCCCCACAGGCCCCGCCGAACCAGCGGCCAGCCGGGAACCGCGAGAATCAAGAGGACCAGCAGCCACTCCGGGCGTTCGAAGGTCACGCGCGCCTCCGGAGAAGAAAGAGCGCGTCGCCCAGAAGACAGGCCACCATCAAGACGAGGGGCAGCTCGGGGTGGGAGGGTCCGGCGGCCGCGGCGGCTTCACCGACCACCGCGTCCTCGTGCACGAGCGCTTCACGCGAACGGCCCGCCAGGTCGCTCTCGGTCGCATCCACCGAGATGACCGACGCCTGGGCGACGGCGTGGTTGTCGCATCGGAGTTCGAGCGCGGCGGCATGTTCCAGCGGTGGCAGTTCGACCCGGCGAGCCGTGCTCAACGCGTGGCGCACCACCACGCCGTCGGCGCCGGTCTCCACCACCTCGCAGGCACCCGTGGGAGGGGCGGTCACCCCCACCGCGTCGCTCGCTCCGAAGAGCGCGGCCGAGAACCCCGGAGCCCGCGAGCGCGCCTGGCGGACGTGGTTCGCCACCAGCACCGGCCAGGCGGTGTGCCGTCCGAGGTTGCCCCGCTCGAGGTCGACGTTGAGGCGCACCACCTCACCGTCGACGGACATCAACGTCACCTCGCCCACGGAGAGCACCGCGCGCCCCGGCAGCGCGCCCTTCCCCGCGCGCCAGACCAGGCCCACCGTGTCCACGTCGTCGAGCAGCGGCTCCGTGGCGTCTTTCACGAACGGCCCCACGAAGGTGGCAGGCTCGCCCATGAGCCCCACCCGAACATCACCGCTCCCTTCCAGCGCGCCCACCTTCAGGTCGGCGGGCGACTCGAAGCGCACTTCGCCCGTGGCCTGCAGCGCGCGACGGAGCACCGCCGTGGGCGCAGGCCCCAGGGCGCTCGAGAATTCCACGTTGAGCGTGGGGTCAGGCTCGGGGAGCAGCCGAAGCTCATTGTCGGCGTCGAGCGCATCCGCGGGCAGCGAGAGGCGCAGGGGGTCACCGCGCGAGGCGGGAATGGAGACCGCCAGCGAGCGACCCGCCGGAACCTCGAGGGGGATGTCCTGTGGCGGCCTCGCGCCGGCCTCGACGCGAAGCACGGCGCGGGCGGCCGCGGCGCCCGAGTTGAGCACGCTCACCTGCGCCGCCCCCGCGCGTCGCACGCAGCCGGTGAACCCGAGGTTGGCGGCGGCCGCGCCGACCGACAGCCGCTCCACCCAGGTGGGCAGCTCCGATACCGGCTGAAAGGCGCCGTCGGTGACGAGCAGCACGCGCTGCCCCGGCAACAGACTCTCTCGTGCCAGGACCAGGCTGGGCCAGACGTCGTGGTGCGGGCGGCGCGGCACCCAGGACGCGAGGGCCTTTCGCGCCGCGTCGGATGAGGCCAGCGCCGGCACCAGTCGGATGGGGGTGAGCCCGGACTCAATCAGCGTCACCTCCGTCGCGCCGGTTCGGCGAAGCAACGCCTCCACCTCGGCCACGGCGCGCGCGGACGCCCGCTGACCGGCGGCGTCCGTGGCCTGCATGGAGAAGCTGCCGTCGAGCACCACCACCAGCCGCCGCGAGACCGTGGCGGAACTGCACCCGTGGCCGGCCAGGAACAGCGCCGCCAGCACCACCGCCGCCGTCTCCAGGGCGAGCGAAACCTCCCGCGACAGGCGGTCAAACTTCCGGCCCGCTTCGACGCGATGGTGGGGCGAGCGCCAGAGAAAGAGCGCCGAGACCTTCCTCGGGGGGTAGCGACGCCGCAGAAAATAGGCGACCCAGATGGGCCCCAGCGCGGCGAGCGCGAAGGGCCACAGGGGCATCAGCGGCGCCCCAGGACGAAGAGCGAGGCCAACGGTCCACGCGCGACCGTCTCCAGCTCGTCGGCCGCAGAGAGCGACAGCCACCCGGCGCGCATGGAGAGCGCCGCGTCCTTCCACTGGGCCTGATGCGACTCGAACCGGCGCAGGTAGGCGGGGACATCGGCGTGTTCGAGCGAGTCCGCTCGTTCGACGTCCAACAGCTGCGTTTCAGGCGCGAGGTCGGGCGCGAGGTCTGTCGGGTCCAGCACCTGCACCAGCGTGAGCATCGACGCATTCGAGGCAAAGGTCCGGACCAGCGGGCGGGGGTCCGCTTCGAAGAGAAAGTCGCTCAGCACCAGTCGATGTCCGCAGGTCTGCGACGCGAACCGACGGGCGGCCTCCAGGGTCTGCGCGCCCTGGCAGTTCGCCAGCTTCAACCGCTCCAGCGCGGGCGACCCGAAGGTCTTCTCCACCGCGGGCCCGATGGCGACCAGGCGCGGCGCGGCGCCCGACTTCCGCGCGGTGTGCAAGAGGAGCGCCGCCACCTCCAGCGTGCGGGCGGCTTTCGCCTCGCTCACCGCCATGGACCCGGACAGGTCCACCACCACCTCGGCCACCGGGGACACCTCGGCCTCGCGAACCCGGAGCACCGGCTCACGCGTGCGCTGGCTGGCGTTCCAGTCGATGTGCCGAACGTCGTCACCCGGCACGTACGAGCGAAAATCATGCAGCTCAAGCGAGCTGCCGGGGTTGCGCGAGCGCCGCTCTCCCGCCAGGCCCCGCTGCGGGCCAATGGGAAAGACGAGCGCGCGCGCCAGGGCCGCGCGTTCCGCGGCCGCCCAGTCGGCCTTCACCCGGGCCTCGAGGCGCGATCTCTCGTGGCCAACATGGTGACGGCGAGGAACGAGAGAATGAGCGCCAACCCGCCCTGAGCGAAGGCGAAGGAAGGCACGGGCGAGTCTCCACGAACTTCCAGCAGCCAGATGGGGTTGATGACGTGCCAGCCCGAGCGCGAATCGCCGTCAGCCAGGATGGTGCTGATGAGCGCGCCCAGGGGAATCAGGACCAACGACCAGGTCCGCATGGCGTTGGTTCTCGATTTTCCCGGGCCAGCCACCAGCCCCGAGAGCAGCACCGCGGTGCAGAGGTAGCAGACCAGCACCGCCGCCAGCGAGAAGATGGGCTCGAGCTTGTGCCGGCCACCGTCGAGGTCGCCGCTGAGGGCCATGAAGGCCCCCAGGGTGAGGGCGATGAGAATGCAGATGAACGCGCCGCCTCGGAGCGCCCCTGGCTTGAGCAGCCACGGGCCCCGCGCCCGACGCCACAGCACCGGCGCCATGCCGTCGGCGTCGCTCAACATCACCGCCCCCGCCAGGTAGAGAACCGCGAAGAAGACCCAGGCCAGGGCGTAGAAGGGGCGCAGGTCGTACATGCCGGAGTCGCTCAGCGCGGCGGCGAGCCCCAGGCCGAGCAGAAAATACGCGGCGAAGGTGAGCCGCGGCGCCCGCGCGTAGTTGACGGTGGGAAGCTTGAGCCGCGCCACCGCCAGCTCGAACGCCAGGTGCGACACGGCGGCCACCACGAAGAGCACCACCCAGAGCGCCTCGCGCTCGCCGCTGGAGCCCAGCAGTCGTCCGAGGCCTCCGCGCGCCGCCACCGCCAGGCCGAAGCCGGTGGTGAGAAAGCTGAACATGGTCGAGAGCGCGAGAAAGTTGAGCAGGCCGCGCATGGCCCGAGAGGTGGCGAAGGTGGCCGCAGCCACGCCCGTCACCACCAGCGCCACGTGGAAGAACCCCACCAGTCCCAGCGCCCACAGCACGTCCCAGATCTCGACGCCGTTGAGCAGGTAACAGAAGACCAGGAACGGCGCGATGGTCGAGGTGAACAGGCCTCCCTGCACCAGGTACGAGCTGATCTTCCCCCACAGGATGCGTCGAGGGGAGATGCCGGTGAGGGTGAGCAGGACCCATGAGTCGTCGCGCTGGTCGGCCGACATCGAGCGAAACGCCGAGTACGGCACGGCCATCAGCGCGATGGCCCCGAAGCCCACCAGGTAGAAGGCAAAGAACTGCGCGCCGTTCGGGTGACGGTCGCCCAGCACCGAGAGCGCGATCAACGCACACCCGGCCAGCAGCACCGAGAAGGTGATCCAGAACGTCTTGCCGCGCAGCCCCTGACGCACCTCCTTCACCAGAATGGGGCTCGAGCGCTCGCTCACCGCGGTGGCGAAGCGGTCCAGCAGGGTGTCGCTCATTGCACCCTCCCCTGCGTGACGTTGAGAAACGCGTCTTCCAGGTCGGCGCGGCGCGGCTCAAACGCGCACACCGGGTGACCGGCGCGGAGTAAGGCCCCCAGCAGCGCGGCGCCGCAGGCTTCGGCCCACTTGTCGTCTGCGTTGGCCTCGGCCTCGGCCACCACCCGCACGCCGCTGACCGTGACGCTGGCGGACTTCACCCTCGGCTGCTCGAGCGCGGTGCGCACCACCGCCTCCAGCGCGTCGACCGTCTCGGGCCACACCCGCACGCTCCACTCGGCGGTGCGTCCGCCGGGGCCCTGCGAGAGCACCATCTCCACGCTGCCCTGCGCCAGCAGGTTTCCCTGCTCGATGATGAGGCAGGCGTCACAGATTTCCGACAGCTCCGTCAGAATGTGGCTCGAGATGAGCACCGCCTTGCCCTGAGCCGCCAGCGCGCGGAGGAGTTCTCGCAACTCGATGCGGGCGCGCGGGTCCAACCCGTCGGCCGGCTCATCGAGAATGAGCAGCCTGGGGTCGTGCAGCAGCGTGCGCCCCAGAGCGACGCGCTGGCGCATGCCCTTGGACAGGTCCGAGGTCATCTTCCCGGTGAGCGCGCCGAGGCCGGAGAACTCCACCACCGATTCGATGCGCTTCCTCCGGGCTTCGCCTTTCAAGCCGTAGGCGCGGGCGAAGAAGTCGAGGAACTCCCACACCGTCATGTCGGAGTACACGCCGTAGCGGTCCGGCATGTAGCCGATGAGCTTGCGCGCGTTCTCCGGGTCCTCCACCACGTCGATGCCGTCGAGCACGGCCTGCCCGCTGCTGGGGAGGTCGACCGTCGCCAGAATGCGCATGGTGGTGGACTTGCCCGCGCCGTTGGGGCCGATGAACCCCAGAATGGTGCCGGCGTTGAGCTCGAACGAAACGTCGTTCACCGCGTGCACCGCGCCGAACGTGCGCGAGAGGTGACTCACCTTGAGCAGCGTCATTCTTCGTGCCTCCCGCGAACCACCCGCACCGACCCCTCGAACTCGGCCGACACCCCGTAGAGCGTTCCCGAGGCGGGTTCGGCCAGCCGGGCGAAGAACTCCCCCGGCTTCACGGCCGCGGCCAGTGTGGATAGCGCCGGCGAGAAGCGCTTGGGGTTGAGCACGTCCTTCACCGAGACGCTGCTGGCGGCGACCAGCTCGACCTCCTGCCCGTCGTCGCAGGGACCGGTGGACTCGTATTTCACGCCGCGGAGGTTCACCACGAGGCGCTCGGCGCGCGCCCCTAGCGCCTGCCGCGCCACCACCCTCCCGCTCCGCTTCTCCACCTGCAGTCGCGCCCGGCTCGGCTCGACCGAGGTCACGCCGAACTCGTTGTACTCGCGCCCGGGCAACAGCCCACCCAACACGCGAAGGCCGTTCTGCTGCTCCAGCCGAATCACCCCCCCCAGCTGATCGGCCGACGGCGACCAGAGCACCACGTCGCGTGGGAACGTCATCGTGCCCACCGCGAGGTTGGGAAACGCCGCCACCACCTGCTGGCGCACCACCCGGTGCTGCTCCGAGTCCAGCCACTCAAGCGTCTGCAGGTGCACGTGCGTCTTGATGCCGTTGCCGAAGAAGGCGAACGCCAGCACGGAACCCGTGGCCACGCAGGACAGCAGCGGCAGCGTGAGGAGAATCGCCCACGCGCCCTTCTTCCGAGCGGTCATCACGCTGACCGCGAAGAGCACCGCGGCAAATAGCAGCATCATCCCCGCCAGGGGCCCCGCCGGCGGGACCGCCTGCTCGAGCAGCGGGCTGGAGCCTCCCGACGCGGCCCATTCGCCACCGCTGGCGCCATAGCGCGCCGCGTACCGCGACGACGCCGGGTTGAACTCCTGGGGCATGACCGGGTTGGGTCGCTGCAAGCGCTCGTCGCCCATCTCGTCGAGCGACTCGATGAAGAACACCCAGCCCAGCCCGTGCGTCGCAGCGTCCTCGCCGACCTTGCCGTCCGACACCCAGTCGGGCCACTCGTGCTCGGTCAAGGCCAGGTGCCCGCCTGAGAACACGTAGGCCTCCAGCACCTGCTGCAGCTCCGTCGAGAGCGAGGAGAAGCGCTCGCCAATGACGCCCACGCGCGAGTACGGCAAGAGCGTCCACAGCTCGGTGGGCGCCCACTCTTTGGTGCAGGTGTGCGCCACGACTCGGCCCGTGCCTCCCGGACTGCCCGCCGCGTCAGCGACGAACTCCGACTCCGGGCCGATGAGCAGGGCGGTCGGCACGGGGTTGTAGGGCGCATTCAAGTCGGCGTTGGTGGGCGTGCTGCGCGTTCGCGCCGTGCGGTCCGTCACCACCACGCTGACGTAGCGGGCCCATGGCGGCGCCGGCACGTACACCGCGCCACGCTCCTGCGGCGCCCACGTCACCACGCGCGACGAGAGCACCTGGTTGGAGCCGGGCTGAAGCAGCTGGAATTCGAGCTCGTGGGGCTGGGTCCAGCCTGCGCCGGAGAGGTGAAAGGGCACAGCCGCCACGGCGCCTCGAGGCGCCACCAGGGGAGACTCGAGCGACACGCCGCCGAGCGGCGCGAGGTTGTGCACGTTGGCGCGAATAATCTCGAGGTCGCTCCCGGACGAAGCGCCCCGGTGCGGGGCCCCCAGCGCGACGCTCCAGAGCAACAGCGGGGCGACCACCACCACTCGGCGCATCAAGCCACCTCGGGAACGGCCGCCAGCAGCTCGTGAACCAGGTCTTCCTGAGTCTTCTGCTGCGCGATGGCGTCGAACGTCGGTACCAGCCGGTGCGCCATCACCGCCGGAGCCACCGCGCGCACGTCGTCGAAGCTCACGTTGGGCCGCAGGTTGAGCAGCGCCAGGCCGCGCGCACCGGCCGCCAGCGCCAGCGCCGCGCGAGGGGAGACGCCGTATTTCACGAAGCGCTTCACGCTCTCCGACGCGGCGGCGGAGGTGGGGTGCGAGGCCTCGCACAGCCGGCCGATGTAGCCCGCCACGGCCTGGGGCAGGTGCACGCGGTCCACCGCCGCGAAGAGCTCGGCCAGCGTTCGCTCGTCCACCACGGGCTTGAGCTCGGGCGTGACGCCGCGGGGCCGCTCCAGCAGCAAGGTGGTGAGCGTCTTCGCGCCCACCGGTGGAACCTTCACCCGGAAGAGAAAGCGGTCCAGCTGCGCCTCGGGGAGCGGGTAGGTGCCCTCGAGCTCAATCGGGTTCTGGGTGGCGAGCACGAAGAAGGGCTGCGGCAGGGCGTGGGTGGTGCCCAGCACGGTCACGCTGCGCTCCTGCATCGCCTCCAGCAGGGCCGACTGCGTCTTGGGTGAGCTGCGGTTGATTTCGTCGGCCAACACCACGTGCGCGAACAGCGGCCCCGGGCGAAACGAGAGCGCGCGGCTGTCGCCTTCGAGCACGTAGGTGCCGGTGATGTCGCCGGGCAGCAGGTCGGGCGTGAACTGCACGCGCCGAAACCCGAGGCCCATCAACTTCGCCAGCGCCTTGCACAGCTCGGTCTTTCCCAACCCCGGCAGACCTTCGAGGAGCACGTGCCCCCGCGCCAGCACCGCGAGCACCACCCGCTCCACGACCGTGGCCTGGTCCAGGAGCACCTGGTTCAGGCCGGAGACCATCGGCGCCACCTTGCCCGCGGCCACTTCGACGTCATTCTTGCTGAGCAGCTCGGCCATCACGGGGCTCCTGGGGTTGTGGACTGGAAGTACCGCTTCACCACGCCTTCATTTCGCGGGAGCACACCCGACGGACGAAAGCCCGCTGTCGCCGGTCCCGCTGCGCCGCCGACCGAGGTCGCGGCGCCGTTCTGGGGGCCCTGCGGAGGCGCCGCGCTCTTGAGGCCGTAATAGACCTCGGGGTCGCCGCCGTTTCCCTTCGGCATCGGCGCCACCGCCAGGCGCTCCGGGTGCAGCTCGGACTCGGGGCCAAATTCCACCGGCACATGGCTCCCGCCGCGCGCGGGAGCGCCGCCCTGGCCTTTGGCGTTCGCCTGGCCCTGGCCGGCTTGCTTCGAGGTGCCCTGCCCGGCCCCCTTGCCGCGGCCGTCGCGTCCCGTCCCGGGCTGGCTGCCGCCCGGACGTTGCCCGCTCCCGCTGGTCCTCGAGGCCTCCCGGGGAGAGGCTTCGCCGCCTGACTTCTCCGCGCGCTGTTTCTCCAGCGCAGCCCGCTTCTTCTCCAGCGAGTCTCGCAGCGCGGCCAGCTGTTCCTGCGAAAGGTTCGAACTCGACGCGCCGCCAGGCTTCGCTGCGCCGGTGTCGCCGGCGTGGGCCGTCGGGTCGTTCGAGGGGCTCCCCGGCTTCTGCGAGCCGGGGTCGGTGGGCGGCGGCCCCCCGCTGGGCCGGCCGTCGGGAGACGAGAGCGCCATCAAGGCTCGCTCGAGTTCTTCTTCGGCGCGCCGCGTCTCCTCGACGCTGGCGTTGGCGTTCCGCGCGTCGTCCAGCGCCTGGGCGGCGTTGGCGGCGGCATCGAGCCTGCTGCTCGCGTTCTCGGCCTCGGTGGACACGGCGGCCTGGAGGGCGTCCGCGGCCTGCCACTCCGAAGCGCTGAAGTCTCCCTCCCGCGCCAGCTCTTTGAGCTTCTGCAGCTCGGCGTCGAAGGTGGGGTTGGCGCCCTCGGCCTCGCGGAGCACCTGCAACTGCTCGGCGATTTCTTCGAGCGTGTGGGTCGCGGCGCGATTGGCGATGGCGTTCTGTTGGGGCTTGAGCGGCCACCACAGCCCGACGCTGACGAGGAGCGCCAGCAGCACCAACTGGAGCACGGGCAGCCTGACGTTGGGGAACGGCACGCGGAGCGCCTTGAGCTTGTTGTTGAGCTCGAACCCCCACTCGCCCACGGGCGTCTCAAGCCGGGTGAGGAGCAGCCCCTGGGCGTCCGCCAGGCGGTCGGTCTCAATCGCCGCGTGTTCGAACCGATAGCGCCGGCGCCAGAGTTGAACCGCCCACAGCGTCAGCGCCATGGCGCCGAGCCCGAGCGCCGCCATTCCCACGTAGCGACGGAACACGAAGCGCTCGCAGAGCAGACAGACCGAAAACGCCCACGCCGGCGCGGCCGCGAGCCTCATCGCGACTTCGAAGTTTCGAACCCCCTGAACGCGCCGTACCGCAGCGCTCGCGTACCACCGGCCTCGGTCAGCCATTTTGGGTCGCAAGCATTGAGGGGGTTGGGGCGTATCTCAACTGATTCCGTTGACTTTCCGGCACTTGGGCATCATTCATCGATGGACCAAACACCATGAATTCACTCCTCACGTTTGCGCAGCTGCAGAACCATGATCAGGGCTGGCTGACCTCGCGCCTCCTTTCGGTCACCTTGTCGTCGGCCGAGTGGGTGCTGTGGCTCCTGCTCATCCTCTCCGTCGCCTCGGTGGGCGTCATCATCGAGCGCATCGTGTACTTCTCCAGCCACTCGCTGAAGAACTCGGCGGAGCTCGCGGTGCGTCTGGCGCGAGGTGAATTGGACGCGGTGAAGGCGGCCATCCAGACACAGGCAGGCATGGAGGCCTCGGTGGTTCGTGAAGGCATCGCCGCCGCGAGCGCGGGTCCGGGCGTGGTGGAGGAGATCATCGCCGCAGCGATTGCAAGAGAGCGGCCACGGTACGAACGCTTTCTGTCGTTCCTCGGCACGCTGGGGAGCAATGCGCCGTTCGTGGGTCTGTTCGGCACCGTGCTTGGAATCATCAAGGCGTTCAGTGACCTGGGTCAGTCGGGCGCCAAGGGCGCTGCTGTTCAACAGACGGTCATGTCCGGTATTTCCGACGCGCTGGTGGCCACCGCCGTCGGCCTCTTCGTCGCCATTCCCGCGGTCGTTGGCTACAACCTCCTCACCCGCTCGCTCAAGACCATCACCTCCCGCACCAACGTGCTGGGCCACGCGCTGGTGGGCCACCTGAAGGCGTCGGGGAGCAAGTAGTCATGGCTGCGCAGGCGCAAGACACAGACGAAGAAATCGTCGGCATCAACGTCACGCCGTTGGTCGACATCACCTTCGTGCTGCTGATCATCTTCATGGTGACCGCCAACTTCATCGTGCGGGAGACGGTCGAGGTCGACCTGCCCAAGGCGGCCAACGCGGGCGCGACGGTGCAGGGGCTGGTGAACATCGTGCTCGATAAAGAGCAGAAGATGTTCTTCGACGGGGCCGAGGTGTCCGAAGCAGACCTGAAGGCGAAGATCAAAGAAGCGGTGGCCAAAGACAAAGACACGCGCGCCATCATCGGGGCTGATCAGTCGATCAACTACGGCCGGGTGATGCACCTGATTGACGTGGTGAAGGGTGAGGGGATTGCGAAGTTCGCGCTCAACATTCAAAAAGACGCTGCACCGCCGCCGCCGTAACCCTTCGTTGGAACCGCCTGGCCCCCGCGGCCGTTGAAAGAAGCGATGTCTCTCGCCCTCCCCGCTCCCACGCCAGACTCCGCAGCGTCCAGGGCACTCTGGGCAGCGCTGCTCGGCTCCTTCGCGCTGCACGTGGGGACGCTGTGGTGGCTGGAGACGCGCTCCACCACGCCGCCCCCGGAGAAGAAGCCCATCGAGATGGTGATTGTGGAGGTGGAGCCACCCAAGCCGCCGCCGCCCCCGGAGCCGCCGCCCGAAGCGCCGAAGCCGAAGCCGGTCATCAAGATTGCCGAGCCGGTGAAGCCACCGCCGAAGACGGAGTTGCCCCCGCCTCCCAACGAGCCGCCGCCCGAGCCCACCAAGCCGGTGCCCCTCATCACCGGTATCTCCCTGTCTTCCACCACGTCGGCGGGAACCTTCGCCGCGCCGGTCGGCAACACGCAGTACGGAAAGATGGACCAGGCCGTCGACCCCAAGGACGTCAAGCCGTACGCCGCGCCGGTCTACGCGCCCCCGGGTACCTCCGACACCGAGCCTGAAATCTCGTACCAGTTCGAAATCGAGTACCCCAAAGAAGCCCGGAGCGCCGGCATCGAGGGCGTGGTGCGCCTGCAGCTGCTCATCGACTTCGACGGGCGGGTGGCCGAAGCGAAGCTGCTCAAGGGCCTCGGCTACGGCCTCGACGCGGCGGCACTCAGCGGCATCAAAAAGTTCAAGTTCAAGCCCGCGGTCAAAAAGGGCGAGGCGGTGGCGACGTCCATCATCTTCGCCTACCGTTTTGAGCTGAATTGACGGTCAAACTACATCTAACAGACTGAAATAACACGTCACGTCGGTATGACCTTGACCTACATCTAACCACCATGTAAGCCCGCCACGTTTTCGACACCAAACGGGAGAACGACATGTCGCGGATGGGGATGTTGTGGGCGGGGTTGTTGGGTGCGGCGCTGATTTTGGGCTGTGGTGCTTCGACGGCGGGCGTGGTCGATGAGCCGAAGCTCCCGGGTGATGAGGCGGAGCAGGCGTTCTCCAGCCCGCTCGCGACGCTGCTCGATTTCAAGTTCACCGCCACGTTCACCTCGGACACGGCGCTCTCCACCAGCTGGGCGCGGTCGCAAATCGACGAGCAGCTGCTCTTCACCATCGGCAGCTTGAACGGCGAGCGCTCGGTGGGTCGCCTGGACAAGGTGACCATCACCAACATCCGCTCCACGCGTCAGTCTGACGGGCGCTACCTGGTGAGCTACGACGCGCGACTCCCCGTAGCGTGGGGCAGCAAGACCAACCTGCCGACCTCGTACCAGTTCACCCTGCCGTCGCGAATTGACGCCGAGGGCGTGGAGGCGTTCACCGCCAAGTACAAAGCGAAGTGCGTCGACTTCGGCGCGCACGACGTCGATTCGGGCAGCATCTGGTACTACTACCGACCCAAGGCGTCGGGCTGCGTTCTGGACAGCGCGGACGTGATGAAGACGACCGCGACCATCTCCACCTCCACGCTCAACACCAGCGGCAAGTACCCCGAGTACCAGAAGGTGTGGAGTGACCGCGTGCTCAAGGTGGTCGCGATTTTCGGCAAGTACGAAGACGGCGCCACCACCTCGAGCGACGCCGGCATCGCCGCCTTCAACGCGTTCGTGAAGGCGGTGCGCACGCTCTTCACCGGCGCCACGGTCACCACCGCGCCCGCCACCATCCCCACCTCGCCAGGAGTCGCGACGCCTGACGTGGCGTTCTTCGCCACCCTGCCCTCTGGGCTCAAGGTGCAGGTGAACGTGCTCCTCGTCGACAACGTGCGTACGTCGAGCGCGGCGTTTCAGTCGCGCTACGCCGAGCTGTCCACCGACGCGGACCTGATTGCGTACAACGGGCACGCGGGCCTCGGCGCCAACGTGCGCGCGCTGGCTCGCATGGGCCGCTTCGTGGCCGGGAAATACCTGATGGTGTTCATGAACGGCTGCGACACCTTCGCTTACGTCGACGGCTCGCTGGCCCAGACGCGCGCCGCGCTG
>CAZFXD010000024.1:0-31801 GCA_964522795.1 uncultured Myxococcaceae bacterium | reverse complement strand
CGCCGCCTGCACCGCCGCCGCCTGCACTGCCGCCGCCTGCACCGCCGCCGCCCGCACTGCCGCCGCCTGCACCGCCGTCATTGGTTGTGGAAGGAGTGCCCCCGCACGCAACTGCTAACGTGACAATTCCAAGAAATGCCCATTCGCCAAAGCGGCTCATCTCGTGTTCTCCAGTCGTGGCTCCCGAGCGGAAGAAGAGAACGAAGTTCGTCTATGCACAAGCAATTCAGCACCCTTGGCGTGTTTCGGTCCGAGCCGCGACGATCCGGCGCCCAGTTGTCCGCCGCAGCTTTCTCGCATCGTCAAGCGGGGTCACCCACCGCTTTCCATGTCGTGAATCGTCGCTCAATCTCTTCCATGTAGGCGGATTGCTCCCTCGCGTCGGTTTTGATCACGACGGTAAAGTACCGAGTGGCTGTCTTCGCAGAGGGGAGGTTTCGATGAAACGCGAGATCCGCTTTCTCACCGTGCTGCTGGCCGGCACCGCATTGAACCAGCTGAGCGCGTGCAGCAATTCCAGTGGGAGCGTGCCTCCCCCCGACGCGAAGGCCCCGGGCGTTCACGCGCCGTTCCCCGAGCCCGAGCTGCTCGAGAACGCGCGCGGCCTCCCGTTGGCTGATCGCGATGATCCCGTGCCCGTCGCGGACCTCGAAAACGTTCCCTCGGGAGTGACCATTCGCGACGTCACGACCCCCGTGAGCGCCGCCGAGACGTCTGACGTCGTGCTGAGCCTGATGGTGGGCCCGGGGCTCTACCGCGAAATCGCCGTCGAGTTCTCCACGCCTGACGGTCAGGTCTTCGAACGCCAGCGCCGCGATGTCGGGGCGCACCGGCAACCCGCCGCACGAATGAAGTTCAGCATGCCCGTGTCCGGCACCTGGGCCGCGTCGCCTGAGCGCCACGGCACCTGGAACGCCCAGGTCTTCCTCGACGGCGTCGCGGCCGCCTCGCGGTCCTTCGAGGTGCAGCCGTGAGCCGGCTGACCGCAGTGGCGGTGGCCCTCATCGCGCTCAACGCATGGGCCAAGAAGACCATCGTGGTGGACGGCAACGCGAGCGACTGGTCCGACGTCACCACCTGCGTCAACGACCCGGTGGGCGACATCACCGCGGGGAGCGGTTTCGACATCGACAAGGCCTGCGTCACCAGTGACAACACCTCGGCCAATACCGGGTTCATGTATTTCTACGTGAACTTCGCCGCCACGGCGCCGACCACGGTGAACCGGTGGGTCGAGGTCTTCTGGGACAAGGACAACAACAACGTCTACACGACGGCTGACGAGACGTTCACGCTGTACTTCGCAGCCAACAACACCACCGGCATTCCCGACGCGCTCCAGGTGTGGGACCCGACCAACCTGCACGGCAGCCCGCGCCGCAGCTACACCAACACCGCGGATTGCGGCGGCAACGCCTCCTCCAACGGGTGGAGCGGCCGCCTGGTGGGAAACGTCGTCGAAATGAAGTTGGCCTACGGGTGCTTCCCGCTCACCAACGGCGCGGACGAGCGCATGTTCGCCTTGAACGCCGAGCCCCCGGGCTACGACACCACCACGTACTTCTATTACGACGGCACCGCCGACGTGCTCACGACCACGGTGTCGCCGACGCCCGAAGTCGCCGCCTTCGCCGCGGTGGCTCAGAACGGCAAGAACAAGCTCATCTGGACCAACCCCACGTCCTCCCTGGCGGCCGTGCACGAAGGCGTCGTCGTCTTGCGATCCACCACGACCTTCACCACCACCCCCGTGAACGGAACGCTCTACGCCGTCGGCAACACCATCGGCTCCACCACCGTGGCGTGCGTGACCAGCGGAGGGAGCACCGCCAACTCGTGCGTCGACGACAACAACGGTGCCGGGCTCACCAACGGCACGCGCTACGTCTACCGGGTCTTCAACTACCTCCACCCGACCCGCCGCGTGTATTCGGCTGGCGCCGTACCTTCGACCAGCGGCATCTCTTCCGCGCCGACCGATGGCACGGGCAACAACCCCAGGTGGTGCTACGCGACGGGAAGCGCGGCGGTGCTCCAGCCGACCACCGAGCTCGCCACCGCCGTCTATTCGGCGGGGAACGCCGGCTTCATCGCGGCGAACAACACTGCGGTGGGGAGCGCGAGCGACGGCGATGAGCGCTGGCGAGCCGTGGCGCTCACCAGCCCGGTGCAGAACCGGTACCCCATCGTTCCGTTGTACGGGCGCACGGGGAACTACCTCATCGTCGCGGACCGCGGCGTCAGCGCCAGCGGCATTGCGCCCCGCGTGTACGTCATCAGCGCCACCGACGGCTCGGTGGTGTGGAGCACCGCCCTGACCGGAGAGACCTCGGTCCAGTCCCAGCCCACGGTGCAGCTGAGGAACTACGCCTCGGGGACCTTCCCGGGCACCGTCGGAAATCGAGACCTGATCTTCGTCGCCACGCGAAACGGCACCAGCAACAACAAGGTGTACGCGCTCTCCAGTGTCGATGGCTCGGTGGTGTGGACGTACAACCCCGGCAACCTCAACGTGGTGAACGGCGGCATGGCAGTCGACTACAATACCAACCGCCTGGTGGTCGCCTCGCGCCGCGCGACAGGGCAGAGCTCGCTGCGCATCCTGGACTCCACCACCGGCACCGAAGCGTTTACCGGCTTGAACCTCTCCAACATCGACACTGGCGCCAACATCGACTTCCAGAGCAACCAGGCCTACGTCGTCAACACGGGCGGGACGGCGTACGGCGTCAGCCTCGCCACCGGAGCCCAGGTGTGGAGCTCGAACATCGGTGCCACCACCTCGTGGATTTTCCCCGTCGGCAACGGCTTCATCGCCTCGCTCACGGGCGGGCAGGTGCGCCGCTACACCGTCTCGGGCTCCACCGTGACCCAGATGTGGGCCACCGCCAGCCTCGGCACCCCCAGCGGTGTGGTGCTCGACTACGCGAACCAGAAGGCGCTCGTGGGCGTGGTGAACGGCTCCGCGATGTCCATCCGGCAATTGAACCTCGCCACCGGTGCGGTGGAGAAGACCATCGCCGTCTCCTCTTGGGGCACGCTGGGAATCGGGACTCCCAGCTTCGACAAGACGGCCTCGCGCGTCAGCGTGGGTTTGAACGACGGAAGAATCTGCTCGTTCGCCTATCCGTTCCAGTAGCCGCGGTTCTTCTCGGTAGATCCCGGCCGCGCGTCGTACGCTTGGGCGCGTGAAGTCATTCCCGTTCGTCGCCGCGGTCGCGGCGCTGTGGCTCGGAGCCTCGTGCGGTCCGGCGGCGCTCGACGCGGCCCCGCTGGAGCGGCGAGCGCTCAACATCCCTGGAATGTGGGTGCCGGCCAACAGCACCCTGGCCGCCGGTGACCAACAGTCGGTCGTGTATGACGCGGCTCCGAGGGTCACGGCCGGGGGTCACTGCGCCAGCACCAACCCCTGGGCCTGCAGCTGCACCCACCCCGCGTGCAGTCTGGGCCTCCCGGGGGCGCTCGAGTTCGGTGCCTTCCTTCGTATGAAGTTCCCGCAAATTTCGAGTCTGGGCGGGCTGGGCGACTGCTGCCGCCAGAGCACCGGTGACACGAGCTACCTGTCCGTCCACAGCCTCGGGCGCGCGATTGACTTGATGATTCCGACGCTCAACGCCGACGCCGACAACACCAAGGGCGACCCCATCGCCGCGTGGCTGATTGAGAACGCGGAAGACATCGGGGTTCAGTACGTGGTGTGGGACCGCGCGCGCTGGAGCATGTCGCGGCCTCCCGGCCAGCGCTACGGCCCGTACACCGGCTCGCTCTCGCACACCAACCACCTCCACGTTGAGCTCAACCTCCTTGGAGCCGCCCGGAAGACACCGTTCTTCCTGCGCCGGGCCGCCGATGCTGGGACCTGTGCCGCGCACTGCGATGGCTCGCGCATCGTTCGGAGCGACTGCTCGACTCAGAATTGCGCAGCGTTAGGTGCTGCCTGCGTGAGCGGCCCTCCACCGCAATGCGGAACTCCGGCCTGCCCTCCCACGGGCAGCGCACGGTTCTGTGCCGACGCGACCCACCTGCTGACCTGCACTGACGGGGTAGGGAAGACGGGCGACTGCGCCGCGTTCGGCTCCGTGTGTTCCATCGCCGGCGTTGCGCCCGATGCGGCCCGATGTGTCGTCAGCGTGTGCGCGGGGCCGGAAGAAATTCCCACGGACCATCTGACCTGCGCCGGCGTCGCGCCGAGCGTGTTTCACTGCACGCCTGACGGGAAGGGGGCCCACAGTCCGTGCTCGCCCGGCGAGGTGTGCTCAGTACTCGACGGAGGCGCCCACTGCGGTGCGCCGATTTCGCAATGCCCGGTACCGAAAGGCGATGCCGGCATCGCCGACATCCTCGCCTGCCTGGGGACCAGGGCCGTCGTGCGCTGCCTGAACGGCAACGTGATTGATGAACAGCCGTGCGGCACCAACGGCACCTGCACGTCGGCATTGGGCAGCCCGCATTGCGCACGGAATGAGTGCCTGGCTGCTGATGGAGGCGTGCATTCCCGACCGGTCTGCACTGCGTCGGGAGATCGCGCCCTGTGCGACGCCCGGGGCAGCTTCGCGATTGTGGCGGCGTGCGGCCTTGAAGAGGCGTGTGCCGATGACGCGGGCATCGTCTCGTGCGTGGTGGGCACGCGCCCGAGCATTGACGACTCGTCAGACGATGATTTGCCACTGACTCCGATGCCGGGTGATGCCGGCACAGGCCTCGTCCCCGTCGCCGCGGGGTGTGGTTGCACGCCCGCTGTTTCGTGGTCGCCGCTGCTGGTGGGCGCGCTGGCGAGCGTTGCTCAGCGACGACGCCGGCGCTGAGACCGCCCGAGCCACGCGAGCATCCCCGTGAGGGAGCCGAGCCCACCGAGCCCGGGAGGGACGCTCGTGCACCCCACGGCCGCCCCGGTCGCGTCGGTCGCCGCGTCGATCGTCACAGCAGGAGGCAATAGGCGCGTGCACTGCCCGAGCGCGGCGTCGCATCGCAGCGGGGCACAGTCCGAGTCGTGCGAACAGTGGGTTGAACAGTAGGCCTGCGGGTGCGCGAAGTCGGTGACACACAGGCGTCCGGCGCATTCGAACTTCGTGGTGCACGCCGCGCCGAGCGCTCTGCAGTCCGGGTCGGCCGACGCGCACGCCGGCGCACATCGCCCGTCGGCCGCGCAATCCATCGGCTCTTTCTCCTGCAACCACGCGTCGATGAAGTCCGCCGCCACGTCCACGCGGGCGTCGCCGCCAGACAGGCACGTGTCGCCGTCGGTGTACGAGTGCACGCCCACCAGGCGCTCCACTCCGTCAGGGAACGTGTGGAACGACGGCCCCCCGGAGTCGCCCTGGCAGATGCTCTTGTCGACCTGGTTTCCGATCTCGATGTTCTGGGCGGTGACTTTGTTGAACGTCAGGTTCACCGTGCGCCGCGTCGCGGGGCTCATGTCGGTCACCGAGGTCGCTCCGTAGCCCACCGCGCGCAGCGGCTTTCCGGCCATCAGCGTCACCGACTCGAAGTTGAGCGGCTTGCGCGGTGCGGAAGACGCGGTGGGGAGCAAGGCGAGCGCGAAGTCGTTGGTGAGGTTCTGGGCGGCAAACTGCGGATGCACGCGAAACGCCGTGGTCACCGCCCAGTCGGTCGCTTTCGCGTTCGCCTCGTTCGCCACGTTGGTGGCGCTGATTCTGATGGGCGCGTCCAGGCAGTGCGCCGCCGTCAACAGGGTGCGCGCTGAAATCAGCGTTGCGGAACAGTTGAAGGCCGGCCCCACGGCTTCTTCAATCTCGAGGAGAAAGACCGAGGTGTCCGCCGGGGCCAGTGTTCCACCCACAATCGGTTGGTGGATTCGCGACGCGCGCGAGACTTCAGGCCCGCAGGCAAGGCACGTCAGCGCGAGCGCGAGGCCGAGGCCCAGGCGCGGCGGCGAGAGGCGAGGGGCACGAACAGGGCGAAGAGCATCCACGCGGCGGCGGGTGTTAGAGCATTCGTGGAGGAACAACCAGCGGCAGCCGGGAGCGCGGGCTGCTCAGTGGGCGCGGCATCCAGAATCACCTCGGTGAACGAGACGACGCTCTGGGGCGGGCGGCAGAACCGCAGCCCGTCCTGGCCCGCTTCGCAGGTGGCCTGGGACTCGCAGTCGCTCGAGACGTTGCAGAGCGCTACGCAGCGGCGGTTTCCCCCCTGGGGCCCCGTGCAGGTGGAGGCCACGCAGAAGTCACTCACCGTGCACAGTTCGAGGAAGTGCTTTTCCGGCTTCTGCGGAAAAGCGCAGGTGCCCGCCGCGCAGATGAGCCCACCGCCGCAGTCCGCGTCCGCGGCGCAGTGCAGCGAGCAGTACGTCTGCGGGTGCTGGGCGTCGCTTACGCACAGTCGGCTCTTGCAGACCTCCGCTTTGTCACAGGAGGCGCCCGCCGCCACGCAGTCGTCGTCCGGTCGCGGGCAGAACTCGGTGGCGCAGACGCCGTCGTGCCCGCACGCTTTGGGACAGTCGGGGTCCAGCTCCGGCATCACGCACTCGGCGGTGCATTGACCGTCCGCCGCACACGCGCAGTCGGGGTCCACGGGAGTGCAGCCGGGCAGGCAACGGCCGTCGGCGGCGCAGGTCGGCTGCTCCCACGCGTCCATCGTCGTCTTGATCCACTGCGCGCCCAGGTCCACGCGGCCATCGGCGCCGTAGTACGAACAGTTCTGATCTCCGAAGCTGACCACGCCCACCAGAGTCTCGGTGGTGGTCCCCGGCAACGTCATGAAGGCTGGGCCGCCGGAGTCGCCGTTGCAGGTTTGCTTACCCGAGCCGCCTGACTCGATGAGCGCGCTGGTGACGTTCTTCACCGTGTACGTCACCTCGTGCTTGACGCCCGATGTTCCCGTCGCGCCCGCGGTGGTCACGCCGTACCCCACATGGCGAATGGACTGGCCCACCAGCGTCTTGCCCAGCGCCGCCTTGTTCCAGGGCAGCGGGGCGACCTTGGTGACCGGGGCCGCCAGCTTCACCACACCGAAGTCGTTCGAGCTCTGGTTGTAGAGCGGGTCTTTGTATTGCGCGGCAATGTTGGAGACGGAGGTCGCCGAGCTCGCCGACGCGCCGAACATCACCACGTACGGCAGTCCCGCCCCGTAGGGCTGAATGCAGTGGGCGGCCGTGAGGACCGTCTGCGGGGCGATGAGTGTGCCGGTGCAGTACGTCTCCAGATGCGACCCATATTTGATGGCCAACGCCACCACCGCCGGGTCTCCCGCGGTGAGAACGCCGCCCACGATGTCCTGGCCGGTCGACTCGACGTCTGCCACCGCCCCAGGCGCGGTGACGGCGCCGCACCCCAGCGCGGCAAAGAAGAGGACGGAGGTCGACAGCACTCGAGCGCGGGCGGTTTTCAAAGGTGAGGTCCTCGAAGAAGTCGACCGCGCTTCGCAACCCGTGTGCCAGCCCTCAACACCGCGCAAATTGGAGCATCTTCGTTCCGCGATCCACGACATTCGGGTCGTTGTCTGGCGCCGAATCGGTCATCCCACATGGTCGAAAAGAACCGTCGGGGCACCTACGGAGCAAACGACTCAGAGCGCAGCCGCGAACGCACCGCGATGGCCGCGACGCAGCCTGCGAACCACGGCGCGGCGTGAAAGCTCAAAAGGTGCCCCAGCGAACCCAGCTGACAGTGGAAGGACAGGGCGAGCAGTCCCGTCAGCCCCGCCGCCGCGGACAGGCTCGCCACCCGCACCATGTCGAACGCGAATCGACGCGACGCCCACACGGCGACTGCGAACGGGAGTGCACAGACGACGAGGTCCAGCGCGCCACACGTCGAGCTCGCCAGCAGCGGCACCTCATCCCCCGGTCGAAGGCCGGACAAGGCGAGGAACAACCCGAAGCCCACGCCGCCCCCGAGCACCATGCTCCGCGTCTTGGCGAACCCCGGGGCGATGCCGAACGCCACCAACGCCCCCACCGCCAGCGCGAACAGCCACAGCAGCAACGCCCCCGACGCGATGCTCGGCACGCCCGGTGGCGGCTCGCTCAACGAGTGCCCGCCCCGCATCGCCGCCGCCAGAACCGCGCCCGCCACGCCCACGCCGACGAGACTGACGGCCGTGAGCGCCGCCAGCGTTCGCCACGAAGAGCCCCGGGGCGCGCGCATAAGCTCTGCCTGCGCCGCCGCCAGCAGCTCTCGCGGCGCCACGCCCGACTCGAGTCGCAAGGCGGCGAGCGCCGCCTGGCAGTCTGCGCAGGTCGCCGTGTGGCCCGGCGGAACCGCGGCGACCACCTCCGTAATCAACTCGAGCGCGTGCGGACATTTCATGGGGCGCTCCACAGCTTCTTCAACAGGTCGCGAAGCTGGTTGTAGCCGCGGTGGGCTCGCACTTTCACCGCCGACTCCGAAACGCCCTCCGCTTCGGCGATTTCGGCGAATGAGAGCCCTGCGAAGCGGTGCTGCACGATCGCCTCACGGGACTTGGCGGGCAGCTGGGCCAGCGCCTCTTGCACCGCGCGCTCCAGGCCGGCGTCTCTGACGGATTCTTCGGGCGCGGGCTGCTCGGGGAGCGAGCCTTCGGCGGTCAGCTGCTCGAAGCGACCCCGCCGCATCGCGTCGCGCGCTGCGTTGGTGGCGATGGCGAACAGCCAGGGGCGGAACCTCGCCCCCGTGCGAAATCGGTCTCGGCTCTTCACGACAGAGAGAAACGTCAACTGCACCAGGTCGTCTGCCTGGGCCGGGTTCTTGACCAGCCGGCGCAGGTACGCCCGCACCACGCCGGCGTGCCGCGCGAAGAGCACGTTGAACGCCTCCTGGTCACCGGCGCAAAACCGCTCCATGCAAGCCTCGTCCGTCAGTTCGTCGACAGTACGCTCGAGGCCGGGAATCGGTTTCACGCGCCCTCACGCTACGTGCGTAGGGCCAACTTTCCACGAGGAAAACAGCGTCTTCCGCGCCCAGCCTACTGCGCGCGCGCTCCGGACGTGATGGGCGGCCGGAGCCCCACCGCCGGCTCGGGCGCGGGCGTGGGTTCGGTGCGCGGCCGAAAATACTTCGCCTTCACCTGGACCTGCGCCTGCTGCTCCGGGGTGTAGTGCCGGTACGCGAAGCGCACCGCGTCCGGGCACACCCGCAGGTCCCACACGATTCGAAACGCCGCCAGCACGCGCAGCACGAGGTAGGTGACGTCGAGCTCCCAGAAGAACCACCCCTGGTTCACCGTGTTCTGATGGTAGTGGTGGTTGTTGTGCCAGCCCTCGCCAAGGGTGATGAGCGAGAGCACGAAGTTGTTCTTGCTGGTGTCCGTCGTGAGGTACCGGCGAGACCCGAAGACATGGGAGAGTGAGTTGATGGTGAACGTCCCGTGCCACAGCAGCACGGTCGACACCAACCCACCCCAGACGAACGCGTCAAAGCCCCAGCCCAGGTAGAGGACGGCACCGGTCAGCACCGCGGGGAGCCAATGGAAGCGGTTGAGGAACCGAAGCTCCGGGTAGCGCGCGAAGTCCTTGATGCTGCCGAACGGCGTGGCGTCGAACTTCATGCACAGAATCCAACCGACGTGGCTCCACCAGAAGCCCTTGAGCACCGGCGAGTGAATGTCCTCGACCTGATCAGAATACCGGTGGTGGTGGCGGTGGTGCCCCGCCCACCACAGCACGCCCTTCTGAATGCTCGTCTGGGCGCCGAACGCGAAGAGGAACTGAACGAGGCGGCTCGTCTTGAAGGTGCGGTGCGCGAAGTAGCGGTGGTACCCCGCGGTGATGAAGAACATCCGCACGAAATAGGTCGCGGCGGCCAGGGCCACCATCGACCACGAGAAGCGGGTCACCACCACCAGCACCACGGCCACGTGGAGCAGGATGAAGGGAATGGACCGGACCCAGGCGACCTTCTCATCGTCGGGGCGGGTGTGAACGCGGGGCAACGGCAAGGTGTCGGACATGGGGCCTCGAAGGTGGAACGAGGCCCATCAAACGCGGCGAACGTCAGGCCTTCGTCACGCGGCGCCTCGAGTCCGTCAGCGAATTGTCACGCCGGGGCGGATTTCGACAGCCTGGCAGCGAATCGCGCGTACTCGGGGTGCGACCGGAGCGCGGCGAAGTCCGGGTCGGCTTCGAGCAACGCGATTTCCGAGAAGCCATTCTGCGTGGCCAACTGCAGCATGCGCAGCGCCGCGTCGGCGTCGTTGGCCTGCGAGTACGCACGCGCGGCTTCGTAGGCGAGCGCCGCCTGCGGCTCGGCCTGAAACGCCTGCTCGGCGAACGCGGCCGCCCGGGCAAACTCGCCCCGCAGAAAATGCACGCGCGCGGCACAGCGAAACGCCGCCGAGTTCTTCACCCCATCAATCTCCCGGGCGTCGGAGTCGCGCCCCAGGCGGTAGAGCGTGCCGGCCAGCTCGGCCCGAATCTGCGGGTCGTCCGAGCTGCGCGCCGCCTGAACCCACAGCGGCAGCGCCTTGTCGTCGTCACCCATCAGCGACTGCGCCGCCGCCATCGCGTGCGGAGCCACCTGGCCGGGAGGAACCGCCGAGAAGTGCTCCACCGCGTCGCGGCCCGAGCCCTCTTTCAGGGCCAGCCAGCCGAGGAGGGTGTGCGCTCGCGCCTTCAG
Source organism: uncultured Myxococcaceae bacterium (assembly GCA_964522795.1). Lineage (GTDB taxonomy): Bacteria > Myxococcota > Myxococcia > Myxococcales > Myxococcaceae > CAZFXD01. The sequence goes on along the minus strand of CAZFXD010000024.1, from coordinate 21,251 downwards.
CCGCGCGTTCGCGCCGGCGGCAGCCAGGGCCGCGGCCGCTTTGACCCTCGCCGCTCCGTATTCGCCCCGGCGGTAGCATGCCTCGGCTTCGGCCAGGGCCGGGTCTTCCGCGGCGCCGGGCTCGGGGGCGGGCGCCAGGCCTTTGCGGTAGAGCGACAATTCGCTGATGGACGAGACGGCGTAGAGGCCGAACATCGCCACCAACATGAACGCGCCGCGCGGCAGCGAGAACGCCACCACCAGCGCGCACAGCACGAGCGAGAGCACCCGCGCCATCGCCCAGCCGGGGCGCCCAAACAGCCGCATCAGCACGCTGGAGGCGATGCGGCCTCCGTCCAGCGTGGCGACGGGGAGCGAGTTGAGCACCGCCCAGAACGCGTTGGCCGACGCGAGCCCGAAGAGCACGTAGTCGATGGGGCCGCCTCCGTGCGTCACCGCGCGGAACACCATCAGGGCGACGAAGGCGAAGAAGGCGAGCGCGAAGCTGAAGGCCGGGCCGGCGGCGGTGAGGGCCACGTCTTTGTGCCAGGGGAGGGGCGCCTTGTTGTTCGGACGCGTGAAGCCGCCCAGCCCCACCAGCGCGATGCTGGGTTGGAGCCCGAAGAAGAGCGAGACCAGCGCGTGGCCCAGCTCATGGAAGAGCACGGAGAATGAGATGATGAGAATCCAGATGCCGGCGAGCACCGCGCTCCCGAGCGGGTTGCCCGCGCCGTGCGAGGCGACCCACTGCTCCGCCCACGCGTGCCCACGCCCATCCGCAGCGAAGAGGAATGAGAGCAGGCCCGCCAGGAACAGGTGGCTCCCGTGAACATCGACCGGAATGGGACCTAGGCGGAACCGGAGCATCGACAGTCTTTAACGTAGCGTGTACTTCGTCGCCGCGCATGTTGCCGATTGGTCCGTATCAGCTGAAGAACCGGTTCATTCTCGCCCCCATGGCGGGCGTGAGCGAGATGCCGTTCCGCGTTCTGGCGTTCGAGATGGGCGCGGCCCTCTGCCCCACCGAGCTGGTGAGCGCCCAGGGACTGATGCGCATCAACCAGCGCACGCTGCGCTACCTGCGTCACGACGCCCAGGTGGAGCGCCCCTACTCGCTGCAGGTGTTCGGCGGCGAGCCCGACGTGATGGCCCGGGCCTCGGTGATTGGGAAAGAGTGGGGCGCGCAGATCATCGACGTCAACATGGGCTGCCCGGTGAAGAAGGTCACCAAGTCGGGGGCCGGCTCGGCGCTCCTGTGCGACCCACCGCGCGCCGCCGAGGTGGTCCGCTCCATCGCCGCAGCCACCGGGCTGCCGGTGACGGCGAAAATCCGCTTGGGTTGGGACGCCGACCACAAGAACTTCCTGGAGATGGCAGACGTCCTGGGCGACGCCGGCGTGGCCGCGTTGGCCATTCATCCACGCACGCGCGCGCAGGGGTACTCGGGCAAAGCCGACTGGGGCGCCATTCGACAGCTGAAGGCCCACGTGGGAACGCGGTTTCCCATCATCGGCAACGGTGACGTGAAGACCCCGGCCGACGCGGCCCGCATGCTGGAGGAGACCGGGTGCGACTACGTGATGGTGGGTCGGGGCGCGCTGGGAAACCCGTGGGTGTTTCGCCAGCTGTTGGGCGGTGCGCCACCCTCGCCCGAAGAGCGGCGAGATGTCGTCTTGAAGCACTTCAAGTCCCACTGCGACTTTCACGGCGAGTTCAAAGGGGCCGTGCGCAACTTTCGCAAGCACCTGGGCTGGTACGCCCACGGGTTGTACGGCGCAGGCCAGTTTCGGGCGGCCTCGATGCAGCTGGAGACCGCCGCCGAGGTCGAGGCCGCCATCATCCGTTTCTTCGGCGCGGCCTCTGTCGATGCCGCGGCCAACGATGAATACGACGTCGACTACCGGCAGGCCCTGGGGTGAGCCTGAGGCTTGTCTCTTTTCGACAACAGAGAGATTGAACGATCGACGTGCGAGCCGGGTCAGTCTCTGCTAGTGATCACGGTCGGGGGAACGCGTGGTCACGTTCGAGGAAGCGAAGACACCTGCTGGGAAGCCGTTCGTGAGGTCCGTGGCCTCCGGCGTCGTCACGGGTCCTGAGCTGGGCCCGTTCCTCGAGACGCTCAAGCCCAATGGCCGGTACTTCGGTCTGCCCATCTTCAGTCTGCTCACCAAAGACGCGAGCTATTCGGCCGAAGCCCGTCAGATGTTGAACGACATGACGCCTGAAAACGGGGGCGTGGGCGGAACCGTCCCCGTGGCCATCGTGGTGCAGTCGACCTTGATGCGCCTGTTCATCCAGTTCGTCCTCATGGCCACCCGCGCCTCCGCCGGCCGCGTCTTCGCCACCGAAGAAGAGGCCATGGAGTACCTCGACATGGTCTCGTCCGCGACTCGCGCGGCGTAGCATTCCGGCCACCCGCAGCCGACACCCGGTGGAGTAGCTTGCCGGCCATGCCGCTCCCGTTCCTCTCGGTCTCGGAGCCGATGCTCTGCGAAAGCGCGGATGAAATTCCGCGCGCCCAGGAACTCACCTACGAACCCAAGTGGGACGGGTTTCGCTGCGTGGTGTTCAAGAACGCGGAGGAGGTCGTCCTCTCCTCGCGCACCGGCAACCCCCTCCAACGGTACTTCCCTGAGGTGGTGGCGAAACTCCAGGCCGCCCTTCCGGCCGAGGTGGTGCTCGACGGTGAGCTGTTCATTCCCGGCCCCCGGGGGCTCGACTTCGATGCCCTCCAGAATCGCGTCCACCCGGCGGCGTCGCGCATTGCCAGGTTGTCCGCAGAGACCCCGGCTTCGTTCGTGGCGTTTGATTGCCTCGCCATCGGCACAGAGGACCTGCGAACGGCACCGCTGGAGGTGCGGCGCGAGCGCCTGCGTCAGTTGATGCCGAATGAACCGCAGCTGTTCGCGACGCCGGTCACCAGCGATCCCGCGGAGGCCCAGCGTTGGTTCACCGAATTCGAGGGGGCCGGGCTCGACGGCATCGTGGCCAAGGACGGGCAGGGGGCGTACCGCGAAGGCGAGCGCGGCTGGTTCAAAGTGAAGCACCTGCGGACGTGTGACTGCGTGGTGGGCGGGTACCGCCTCTCCCGGAAGCAGGACACCCTGGGCGCGGTGTTGCTCGGGCTGTACGACGACGCGGGCGTCCTGCACTACGTGGGACACACCTCGAGCTTCAAAGCGGCGCAGAAGCGCGAGCTGCTCGCGAAATTCAAGCCACTCGAAGGCGCTCCGAGCTTCGTGGGAGGCCGGACGCCCGATGGAACGAGCCGCTGGGCCACCGAACAGACGGCCCAGTGGGTGTCGCTCGACCCGGTGACCGTGTGCGAAGTGACGTTCGACCACCTCCAGGGCGACCGGTTCCGCCACGCCGCCACGTTCGTTCGCTTTCGCACCGACAAGTCGCCCCGCGACTGCCGCTACGCGCAGCTGTTGCCGCCTCGCCCCTTCTCGCTCGAGCACGTGGTGTCGCTGGCGCCCCCGAGGCCGAATCCGTGAACGCGCGCGTGACTGAGCTTGCGGCCGCCGCTGACGAACTCAACGCCCTGCGAGACGGCGCGGTGCAGAAGGCGTGGGCCACCCACCCGCTCGACTGCGTCCTCTCCGTTCGAAAAGGCCGCCAGACCGTCCTGGTGCGCGTGGTCGCGCACGCTTCGCTCGGGCGGGTGAGCGTGGTCGACGAACGCCCGCGCCTGGACAAGGGGCCCCCGGGGTTGCAGTTCGTGCTCCGCAAGGAGTTGGTGGGCGCCCGTCTGGACGGCGTGGCTGTGGCGCCCGACGGCCGGAGCGTCGAGCTGACCTTCACGTCCGAACGGGGCCGGTACAGCCTCCGTGCGGCGTTCGCTCCCCCGACGCTCGTGCTCTCGAAACTCCCCGCGGCCCCGCCCGTCGCCGGCCCAGTCGCCCGGCGCGAAGCGGGCGCCACGCTGGAGCCTGCGAGCCTCTCGTTTCCCCACGCCCGCGAACTGGAGCTCGCCCTCGAGTCGGCGGCGGGTCAGACCGCGCGTGCTGTGGAGACGCGGGTCGAGCGCGCGGACCTGGTCAGGCTCAAGCGCACCATCGCGCGCGTGGAAGCCGACGTGGCGAAGACCCTCAACGCAGAACAACTCCGCATCGAGGCCGAGCTGCTCGTGTCGCAGCAGCACCTGGTCAAGCGCGGCGCCACCCAGGTGACGCTGTCCTCGTTCGCCGAAGACGGGACGGTGGTGCCCATCACCATCGCGCTCGACCCGGCGCGAAGCACCAAAGAGAACGTGGAGCGACGATTTCACCAGTACCGTCGAATGAAGCGCGGGGCGGCGGTCGCCGCCGAGCGGCTCGCGGCCTTGCGCCGTGAATTGGCCGAACGCGAGCAGCAGCTGGAAGCTCCGCCGAGCGGCGCCGAAGGGCCGGGCGGGGCGCCGGCTCCCCGCCGTCGGGAGGCTCAGCCGCGAGCGCTGCCGTACCATGAGTTTCGCGGCGACGCAGACGCCGTCATTCTGGTGGGGCGGGGCGCCAGGGCTAACGATGCCCTCACCTTGAAGGTCGCCCACCCGCACGACTACTGGCTGCACGCGCGGGGCACCTCGGGCGCGCACGTGGTCCTCCGGTGCGAGAAGGGCCAGGTGCCCACGCCCCAGGCGCTCGCCGACGCGGCCATGCTCGCCGCCCACCATTCGACCGCCCGAGCGGAGGCGAAGGTGGAGGTCAGCTACACGCCCGCGCGATTTGTCCGGAAGCCCAAAGGCGCCCCGCCCGGGTCGGTGGTCGTCGAGCGCGAGAAGACGATGCTGGTGCGCCTCGAAGCGCCTCGCCTGACCGAATTGCTGGCGTCCCGGCGCGCGCCGCGCGAGTGACGCAAAGGGGCGAAAATTCGCCCTCAACGTTTGATCCGCTCTTGGACATGGTGCTATGCGCGCCGCGCTTGTAACCCTCGCCGCGGAACCGGGAATTGATGACCAACGCGCGTTCGACTGACCGAATCTCCGACAACACCGACGCCGGTGGCAGGTTGGGTTCGAGCGCTCGCCGCGGCGGCACAAAATCCGCGATGGCTTTCAGCGACTTAACCCCGACGAACCGAAACATGATTGTGGAACGCGAATTGCTTCGTGGGCGCGCCACTTCAGGTTTGAGGAGCCGTTCATGACGTTTCTGGTGCTTGCGGTTGCTGCAGTCATCTCGCCGGTCGCTCCGGCGTTTGTAACGGACGGCAACGGAATTTCTTCCCTGGCGTCGGGCTTGGGTGCTGTTGCCCACGATCACGACGCACCTCCGGCACCAACTACGACGGGTGCGCCGGCGGCTGGCGCACCGGCCGCCACCGCGACCGCCACCGGCACGCCTGCGCCGGCCAGCGGAGACCAGAAGCCGGCCAAGCAGGGCGAAGAAGATGAGTCGACGGCGCCCATGGGCTGGTCGGTGGGCGTCAGCCTCGGCCACTCCATCAACACGGCGAACTTCCTCAACCCCGCCCAGAACTCGGCCGACTCGTTCAGTGGCTCGTTGTCGGTCGGTCCGGCGTACAAGTTCACAGTGTCAGACATCAAGCTGTCGGCTTCGGCGAGCGCCAACGTCGGCTGGGACTACATGGGAAAAGACGAGACTGGTCGACGCTTCAGCTGGAGCGACCTCGGCCTTCGGTTGAGCGCCCCGGGCAACTGGAAAGAGCCGAACACCGAAATTTCGTTCTCGCCCTCGTTCGGTCTCGTGATCCCCATCACGATGGAGAGCTGGACTGCGACGCTCATTACGCGCTTGAGCCTCAGCCTGGGCCTGTCGCGAGCCGTCGGGAAATTCAACTTTGGCCTCTCCGTCGGCGGCAGCCGCGGCTTCCACATCAACCAGGTCGCTGCGGCGGGCGCTCCGAAGAACGCCATCGAAGGCATCTGGGGGGGGCCGTTGCTTCGCCCCGGCGAGAACCAGGAAGGCGGCAACACCAGCACGGCGTGGAGCGCCAACGTGGGCGCCAACATCGGGTTCAACGCCACCGACGAACTCTCGTTTGGCCTTGGGTTCTCGCTCTCTAAATCGTGGCACTACGCCGTCACCAACGACCCCTCTGACCCGTACAACACCAAGGCGACCGACGTGAATGGCCGCCCGGTCGCGGTAGTGGGAATGGCGCAGGCCGACAGCATGATGGGCAGCCTCTCGGTGAACTACGCGCTGACCGAGCACTTCGGCGCGTCCCTGGCGATGGTGACGGGCGGTCCGCCGCTCAACCCGTCCAACAGCGGCCCGAACTTCCCCTTCTTCTCGTTTAACGGCGCGGCGGGCGGCAAGACCTCGTTCAGCCTCTCGCTCTCGGCGAACTACTAAGGATTTTGAACATGACGACTTCTGGTTCCGCAGTTTCGTTTGGAGGCAACATGACGATGAAGCACAACTTCTCCCGTTGGCTCGCGGCGCTTGCCGCATCGGCGATGGTGGCTGGCTGCGCGCAGAGCGTGGGCGACATCAACCGCGTGCAGCCCAACGTGACCAAGAAGGCCGACCTCCTGGACGGCGTCTGGTACTACCGCAACACCGTCACCTGGACTCCGGCGACCACCGGCTTCACGTACCCGGGCCAGACCGGCATGCTCGAGAAGATCGTCTTCGACATCCAGGAGAAGCAGATCATCGGGTACCGCGCCTATCCGTACATTCCGGGCTCGGAGATGAACGTCGACCAGACCTCCAAGGTCACCGGCACGACGGTGAAGCACTGTGACGCCTCGGGCAAGTGCACGGGCGGGCAGAAGTACTACGGCGCGCCAATTGTCGGGTTCGCCATCGAGAGCCACTTCGACATTCAGCGTGGGTACAACCCGGGCACGGGCGAAGTCACCAATGTCATCTCCGAGAACGGCTCGGACCGCCCCTGGAACCAGCGCGAGTACATTCGCGTCGATTGGTCGGCCAACATCCTGAACCAGAACGCCGGCATGAACTGGGGCAGCGTGCAGAACCCGGCCGGTGGCTCTTCGTCGGCCTCGTGGATTCAGGCGAACGAGAAGGGTGAAGACCCGTACGACTGGCCCACGTGGGAGCACGACGCCGACGGCAAGCTGCAGTACTTCGACGTCACCGGTCGCTACGCGGCGTCGCCCGGCCTCTACTACTACGAAGGCTACGGCTACATCCCGATGTGCTGGCTGTCGTACCAGGAAGACTGCAGCTCGAGCGAAATCCGCATGCGCATGTCCTTCGCCAAGGTCGACCCGGTGAAGTCGCGCGACTACGAGCCGCTGGTGTACGGCAACGACTTGATGACCAAGTTCGGGTACTTCCGCGTGGAGCGCCTCAACTACGATCACAAGTTCGGCTACACCGACTCGGCCATCATCCGCCTCGCCACGCGCTACGACGTGTGGAAGCAGTCGCTCGTCAAGGACGACCAGGGCCAGCCGGACCCGACCCGCGCCATTCCCTTCGCGGAACGCGAAGTGAAGCCCATTCGCTACTACCTCACGCCGGCCAACCGCATGGGTGGCCAGGCGCGGTACGACGAGGTTCGCGTCCCTGCCAAGCGCCTCGAAGAAGGTTGGGACAAGGCGTTCCGCCGCGCGGTGGCGGCTTCGCAGGGCAAGAAGCCCGAGGAAGCTCCGCAGACCCTCATCGTGTGTGACACGCCGGTCCGAGCCGACCAGCCCGCGTGCGGCAAGGAAGGCTTCGAGCCCCGCTTTGGCGACCTTCGCTACAGCTTCATGTACACGATCGCCGAACCTGTCGCGAACGGGCTCCTCGGTTACGGCCCGTCGTCTCCGGACCCGGAGACCGGCGAGATCATCTCCGCCAACGCCAACACGTACCTCTGGGGCATCGACCGCTACGGTCGTTCACTCCTCGACACCATGGACCTGCTGACGGGTGCGAGTGACCTGAAGACGTACCTCTCGGGTGACAGCGTCAAAGACTACATCTCGCGGAACCCCATCTATTCCGGCCAGAGCAGCACCAACAAGAATCCACTCATCGACGGCACGCCGGCAGAGGCCGAGATCGCCAACATCGTGGACCGCGTTGGACCCAGCCTCGGCGCGTTCGCCAAGCCGACGCAGCGCGCGCAGGAGATCATGCAGCACCTCAAGGCGGCCGGTGGTCTGACGCAGGCCAGCGGCGACGCGGTGAAGGTGGCGGAAGACATCATCGCCGCCAACCCCACGCTGGAGTCGGCGCTGATCGACAACCCGGAGATCTCCGCGGACCTGATCAGCATGATTCCTCCCCAGCTCCAGGGCTACGCCTCGAAGAATCCTGAGTTCCTCCGCAAAGCCGCCTCGAAGATGTTGACCAACGCTGGCGGCGCCGCGGCGTTCGAGAAGGAACGCCTGGCCTTCATTTCCAACAACAACATGTACATGGCCGAGTTCTTCGACCGCACGCTGATGAGCGTGGCGCTCCGCGAGACCAACACCCGCGCCAATCGCATTCGCGAGCTCAAGGCCAGCGGCAACCCGACCTGCCTCAATGTGGGCTCGTGCACCGACGCCGAGGCGTTGGCGATCGCCAACGAGGAAGTGTCGATGCGTCTGCGCCAGTCCGTGTGGCAGGCGACCAGCGAGCACGAAATCGGTCACACCTTCGGCCTGCGCCACAACTTCCAGGGCTCGTTCGACGCGGTGAACTACTTCGACAAGTACTGGGACCTGCGCAAGTCGACCATCACCTTGACGCAGAATGGTCAGCAGCGTCTGCCGCGCACCACCGCCGACATCAAGAAGCTGGTGGACAACATCTCGGGTGACCCGACGCTCAGCACCGACTCCACCGTTCTTCAGCTGGCCAACGGCATGCACGACGCCGAGTACTCCTCCATCATGGATTACTCGGGGAAGATCACCGGCGACTGGATGGGGCCGGGCCGCTACGACGAAGCCGCGATTCTGTTCGCGTACTCCGGCGGTTCGGCGCCGGGCTACGTCGAAGTGTTCGACGCCGTCGCCAAAGACACCAAGGTGATCAAGGGCACGGACGGTCTCGACGTCACGCTGCGCGGCGCAGGCCTCGACATTCCGCAGGTGAACGCGGAGCACAAGCACCCCGGCGTTCCCAACTACAGCGAGCGCGTCCACTACTCGACCATTCCGCTGCGCTTCGGCACCGGTCCGACCGTGCAGGCACAGATCGACGACGGCGTGGCCAAGCTTCGCAAACGCTCCATTCGAAAGTGGTCCGACGTGAAGGTGGAGCGCGATCGCATCGCGACGCTGCTGCAGACGAAGACGCAGCTCGACCCGACCGACGTCGAAACCACGCCGATGGAAGTGCCGTACATGTTCTGCACGGACGACCACGTCGAAGCGGTGCTCTCGTGCGACCGCTTTGACCGCGGCCCCGACTACTACGAGATCACCCGCACGTACCTTGAGGACTACTGGAACTACTACTACTCGTCGCACTTCCGCCGGAACCGACTCACCTGGTCCGCGTACGGGGCGCTCTCGGGCAGCTTCGGGACCTTCCTCAGCGTGGCCAACGTGTACCGCCACTGGTACTTCGAGTTCTTCGGTCGCCAGACCGCCACGCAGCAGCAGTTCGCGCGCTACACCGTCGACCCGTTGATGCAGGACACGTGGACGATGGCCGTGCTGGACGGCATCAACCAGCACCTCAACGTCTCGAACGTGCCGAACTTCGGGTTCTACTGGCTCGACACCCGCGATTCGAAGAACCCGGTCTGGCGTTGGGCTGACGACGGCGACGAGTACGACGACCTGTCGAGCGAAGGCTTCAACCGGTTGAAGGACTACTACTCGTCCACCTACCAGGCGTCGTCGTTCGCCATTCTCCCCCGTGGTCTGGGTCGCCGCGCCTACAGCCGCTTCGACTACAAGTCCGGTATCGGCTTCGAGCGCCGCATCGAAGAAGTCGGTCACTACTACGACCAGATCGGCGCCATCTACGCGGCCGTGTACCCGTACTCGGACTTCCTCGGCATCGACTACACCGCCGACTCGTTCCGCTACTCCATTCCGTACTACTCCACGTTCCGGACCGAGCTGACCTCGAACTACAGCTCGCTCTGGGCGTACGACGAGACGGTCCTTCGTCCGACCATGTACTTGACGCTGACGGACACCGGGAAGGTCGGCACCAAGCCGAACCTGGCGTGGAAGCGGTACGTGAGCGGCTCCGACTACGTGACGGCGTTCGACTACCCGCGCGCGACTGACGTCAAGTGCACGATGAACGACCAGACCGGGTGCTTGCACGCCGGAACCACCACCATTCGAGGCGCGGCGACCGACCAGAAGCCGGCTCCGCTCGATATCTCGCTGACCTGGACCAGCCGGTATCTCTCACTGCTCTACGGTTCGGCGTTGTTCCGCTCGAACTACGACTTCGACTTCCTGAAGACCGTGCAGGTGTTCAAGCTCGGCGGCGCGGAGCAGCAGTCCGTGGCGCAGGGCTTCCACACGGTTGAGGTTCAGGACATCGGAACCGGCGCCCGCTACGTCGCGATTGAGCAGGACGGGGCTCCCGAGAACTCCACCGCGGCCATTCGCAAGGTGAACCTGTCCAAGCAACTGCTCCAGGTGGTGAACGACCCGACCCTCTGTCCGATGCCGGTGTTGGCGAACTACACGGGCTGCATGCCGCGAGATCAGATCACCAACCCCTCGTTGGTTGAAGCGCGTCGCCGCCAATACAAGGAGTTCTTCCGCGACTCGATCCGAGACCTCGACCTGATGCGCAATTCGTATCAGGCGTTCGGAAAGGCCTTCTAACCATGAACTCCAATCGACTCTTTCAGGGAGCTTCAATGACTCGCCGAATTCAACTCGCTGTTCTTTCCGCCGCGTTCGCGTTGACGGCCTGCGGTCTGCCGCCGACCATCGATCGCACCCAGCCGAACTTCTACAAGAAGTCCGACTTCCTCCAGGGCTCCTGGTACATCAAGGAGACGGTCGTCGACGTTCCCCCGACCTCGGTTTCGGCCACGGTCGGCTACGGCGGCGAGCTGGAGAAGATTCGCTGGGAGATCCACGAGGACCTGTTGGTCGGCTACCGGACCTACGAGACGGTTCCCGGTCTCGACCCTCGCGTCGACCGCACCAAGTCCAAGCAGGGCTCGGTGGTGACGATCGACGGCCGCCCCTTCAAAGGCGGTCCGGTGGTGGCCTACAGCATCTCGAGCCACTTCGATCGCGTGCGTCAGTACAACTCGGCGACCGGCGAGCAGAGCAACATCCTCACCGAAAACACGCAGGACCGTCCCTGGTACGAACGGGAGTACTTCCGGGTCAACTGGGGGAAGAACCAGATTGAGAACCTGAACTCCATTCTGGGACGTCAAAGCGGCAAGCCGATGAACATCCGCTACGTGACGGACCAGAACGCCAACGCGCAGGACGACGCGGTGGTGACCGAACGCGATGCGGAAGGCCAGCTCAGCTACATGGACTTCACGGTGCGCGCCATCGTCGATCCCCCCACGGTCTATTACGAAGGCTACGGCGACGTTCCCTACTGTCTGCTCGGCGGCGCGGCTTCGACGGTCGACTGCGAGAGCGCCGAGGTAAAGATTCGCGTGTCGATGAAGCGCGTCGACGAGTCGCGCATGCAGGACTACGAGCCGCTCCAATACACCGACCGGATGATGACCAAGTTCGGGTACTTCCGGAACGAACTGCCGACCTACAACAAGGGCTACGGCTTCACGGTCTCTGGTCGCGAGCAGTACGCGATGCGCCACAACATCTGGATGGCGGCGCACCGGGCGCAGCTCGACGCGCAAGGGCAGCCCGTCAAGGCGGCCGATGGCACCGTGGTGACCGAGACGATTCCGGTGCAAGAGCGCCAGATTCGCCCCATTGCGTACCACCTGACCTCGAACTTCCCCACCGAGCTGCTGTCGGCGGCGAAGGGCCTTCAGACCTCGTGGGACAAAGCGTTTCGCCGTGCGGTCGCCGTGCCTCGTGGTGTGGCGAACGACCAGGTGCCGCAGGTCTTCTTCGTCTGCGAGAACCCGGTGCCGGAAGTGTTCATCGATCCCGACAACGGCCAGCCGTACCCGGCCGACGTGCAGGTGGCCCGTCACACCGCGTGCGGCCCGGCTGGCACCAACGCGCGCATCGGCGACCTCCGCTTCAACATGATTCCGTGGGTGGAGCAGATTACGGGCGGCCTCCTCGGCCTGGGCCCCTCGTCGACCGACCCGGAGACGGGTGAGATTGTTCAGGCGGTCGCCAACCTCTACGGCCCGAACCTCGACTCCTGGGCCGCGTCGGCTCAGCGCATCATCGACGTGCTGAACGGCGACCTGAAGATTGAAGACATCATTTCGGGCACCGACGTGAAGGACTACGTCTTCGCCAACCTCAACCCGTCTGACCCGCGCCGGCCGGCGAACGGGCCGTGGAACGGGAAGGCCGCACTGCTGGCGCCCGAGTTGCCGCTCAACAGCTCGCTGCGGCCGGCGTCCGATTTTGCGGCCAAGCTCGAAGCGTACCGGGTGGAGAAGCACCTCCCGCTGCGCCTGGAAGATCGTCGGGCGGTGGTGGACAAGCTCATCACCACCAACCCTGCGCTGGAGAGCGAGTTGATCAACGCGCCTGAGGTTCGCGCGATGGTCCTTGGTACCGCGCCGAACAAGTTGTTCCGCACGCGCCTTGACACCGACCCCACCTTCTACCGGAACTTTGCCCGTCAGGTGATGATGGGTACCGATCCCATCTCCAAGGCGCGCGAGGCGATGGAGCGTCAGGTCGATTCGAAGGTCGGCTGCTTCTACGGCCTCGACTACCAGGACGACGACTTCGTCGGCATCGCCAAGGTGAAGCTGGCGCTCTTCAAGGCGAAGTTCGGCGACTACAAGACGAAGGGCCACGCGTCGTGCGGGAACCCCTCGTCGTGCAACGACACCGAAGCGAAGGCGCTGGCGCGAAAAGACGTGTGGGACCAGCTGCGTCGCGAAGCGTGGCGTGGCGTGGCCGAGCACGAGGTCGGCCACACGGTCGGTTTGACCCACAACTTCATCGGTTCGTTTGACGCCCTCAACTTCCACGACGGGTACTGGAATCTCCGCAAGGAGACCATCGGCGTGCAGGTCGGTGGCAAGCGCGTTCTGCCCGTAACGGGGCAGAATCTGGTCGACGCGGCGAAGCCGAACCAGCACCAGCTGGACGAGGGCATCTCCGAGTACCAGTACTCGACCATCATGGACTACGGCGCGCGCGTGAACTCGAACAACAAGGGCATCGGCAAGTACGACGACGCCGCGATTCTGTTCGCGTACGCCGGTGGCTCCGAGCCGGGCTGGGTCGAAGTCTTCACCCAGACCCGTTCGTCCATGACCGACACCTACAACCCCATCGACACCGACGTGCAGGGGCGTGCGATTCGCGCCCGTGGGGCGCAGGTGGAGATTCCGTTGGCGCAGGCACAGCACTACTCGCCGGCCAGCAGCTTCTACACGGACCGGTTCCACTACACGACGTTGCCCTTCCACTTCGCCGAGAAGAACCAGTCGTTCGAGAAGGCGCTCGATCAAGGCATCTCGCGTATGTCGAGCCGCAGCTTCAAGAAGTGGACGGAAGTTGAGGCCTGGTACAAGGCGATCGACACCGAACTGAAGGCCTTCAACCTCGGTCGTCGCGACTTCAACACCTCAAGCTACGAACTCGCGCCGGCGGTGGTGAGCGCGGTCTGGCAGAAGCGCAATGCTGGCAAGCCCGTGGAGCTGCAGGAGCCGGTTCCGGTCGAAGTGCCGTACATGTACTGCAGTGACTACGAGCAGGGCTGGAACGCCGCCTGCTACACGCGCGACGAAGGCGCGGACATGTACGAAATCACCAACACGTGGATGCAGCGCTACAACCAGCAGTACCTCTGGTCGAACTTCCGCGGCGATCGCTACATCTACACGGCGCGGTCGGCCTTCAACGCGAAGTACGGCCGGATCATCGCCAACATCCCCAACGTGTACCAACACTGGCTGTTCAACTTCTATTGGAACTACGACGTCTACCGCACGTACTACAACGTGACGCTCTCGGCGCAGCAGGTGGATGACATCCTCGGCGCCGGCGATCCGATGTTCCAGAACTACTACACGATGGCCGTCATCGACTCGACCAACTTCCTGCTGCAGCAGCTGGTGGTGCCCTCGACCGGCTACCACGGCAAGAAGAACGGCGCCTGGTCGCTCTTGCCAGCGCCCAAGCAGAACTACGCACGGCTGAACGCCGCGCAGGAAGACAAGTTCGTCAACGATACCAAGGCCAAGGGCTACACGGACGTGGTCTACGTTCCTCGTGGGCCCGGGCGCAGCATGTACACGGTGTTCGATTCGACCGGGTACGACTTCTTCACGCGCGTGAACGAAGCGGGCCACTTCTGGGATCAGATCGCCGCGCTGAACGCCATTACCACCAGCGATACCCAGTTCCTCGGGGTGGACCGGGGCGCCGACGCGCTGCGGTACTCAATTCCGTACTACATGACATTCAATCGCGAGATTGCGCCCATGTTCCAGTCGCTCTGGATGGACGACCGCGCACAGATTGGCGCCAAGCTCGGCAAGACCGGCATGACGGACGTGGTGTTGCAGATGCCGACGTTCGTTCGCGCCCAGGACTACATCGTGGGCTTCGACTACCCGCCGGCGCCCGCCACCCCGACCGACTCGAATGGTCCGACCACGTTCGACAAGATTGAAGGGGGCTCGACCTGGTCGTCGAAGTTCTACGCGCAGGTCTTCGCCATGGGGAACTTCACCGCCAACTTCGAGCAGGAGTTCGCCAACTTCAACCAGGTGTTCAAGCTCGGCTCCGGCGAAACCCTGAGCCCGTCAGACAACTTCCAGGTGGTGTCGTTCCCCACGGCCGGCGTCGCGGCGTCGCTGCCTCGCGATCTGGTCGGTGGCTATCTGTACGCCGCGCTGCGAAAAGTGAGCGACCCGTCGCCCACGGCAGCCATCCGCGCGACGGCGGCAGAGGGGCTGATCAACCGGGCGAACTACCTCGGCTCGAAATACAAGGACGCCATCGGGGCGACCACCAAGACGGCGGTTGATCCCGACGACAACAACCGTCCGGTGCCGGCGGCCGAGTGGGAAGGTCGCCTGCGCGAGACCGTGCGGCAACTGGAAATCATGCGCGGGCTGTACGCGGTATTCGGCTCGGCGTACTGACCAGGCGTTGACGGAGTTGGAAAGCGCCCGGGCAATCCCCGGGCGTTTTCATTTGTGGCCATGATTGAACCTGACGAACGACAGCTGGAGATGTTCTCGGCCCTGCAGCCGCCCCGCGCGCGTCGCGTGCCGGAACGGGAGGAATTGGTGCAGTTGGCCGACGTGTTCGCGCGCCGCCTGTCGGCGCAGTTGGCCCGGCCGGTCAAACTTCAGGTGACCGACAACCGGACCGCGATGCTGACCGTCAAGCGCGGGAAGACGCCGGTGGTGCGTCTGCACCACATGTTTCTCTTCGCCCCGCCTCCGGTGGTCAACGCGGTGGCGCTCTATGTGGAGAAGGGCTCCACTGGCGCAGGACGGGTGATTGACCAGTACGTCTTCGAGAACGACCAGCGCATTCGCATTTCCAAACCCACGTCGTCGAGCGCCGCCAGAGGCACCACGCACCAACTGCAGGAAATGTTGGAGTCACTGAACCGCGAGTACTTCGAGGGCAAGGTCGACGCGACCATCGCCTGGGCCAGCGTTCCCCGCCGGCGCGCCCGTCGGAGCATTCGCTTCGGGAGTTACGGACACCGCGAGCGCCACATTCGCATTCACCCGCGCCTGGACCACCCCCTGGTGCCTCGCTACTTCGTGGAGTTCATCGTGTTTCACGAGATGCTCCACCAGGTGTTCCCCACCGTCCGGAAGAAGGGCCGGGCGATTCACCACTCGCCGGAGTTCACGGCCGCCGAGAAGCGCTTCAAGAGGCACGACGAAGCGATGCGTTGGGAGAAGCAGAACTTGAAGTGGCTGTTGGGGCGCTAGTCGCTAGACTGCCCCGCCATGCGCCGAGCCAAAATCGTCTGTACCCTGGGGCCTGCGTCCAGCACGCCTGAGATGCTTGAAGCGCTCATCGCCGCCGGAATGGACGTGGCGCGGGTGAACTTCTCGCACGGGACGCACGCACAGCATCAGGCCACCATTGAGATGATTCGGACTGCCTCGCTCAAGGTGCGCAAAGCGGTGGGCATTCTCGCCGACCTCCAGGGGCCCAAGATTCGCACCGGTCGCGTGGAGAACGGCGAAGTGATGTTGGTGGAGGGGAAGGAGCTCGCCATCACCACCGACGAGGCGGTGCTGGGAACGGCCGCGCTGGTGTCGACGACCTACGCCCACCTCGCCGCGGACGTGAATGTGGGCGACCGCATTCTGCTCGACGATGGCCTCCTCGAGCTGAAGGTCACGGCCACGGACAAGAAGTCGAACGTTCGGACGGAGGTGGTGCACGGGGGCCCGCTCCGCAACAACAAGGGCATCAACCTCCCCGGGGTGGCGCTGCGCGCGGCGGCGTTGACCGCCAAAGACACCGAGGACCTGCGCTTCGCGCTGAAGGTCGGCATCGATTTCGTGGGGCTCTCGTTCGTCCGCACGCCGGAAGACCTCGACCTGGCGCGCCAGGTGATGAAGGAAGAGGGCAAGACCGCGCCGCTCATTGCGAAGCTCGAGAAGCCAGAGGCGCTCCTGCGCCTGGACGACATTCTGGCCAACGCCGACGGGGTGATGGTGGCCCGCGGAGACCTCGGGGTGGAGATTCCCCCCGAGCAGGTCCCCGCGATTCAGAAGGAAATCATTCGCAAGGCCAACGCGCGGGGACTGCCGGTCATCGTGGCGACCCAGATGCTCAATTCGATGATTGAGCACCCGAGGCCGACCCGCGCCGAAGCGTCCGACGTGGCCAACGCCGTGTTCGATGGCACCGACGCGGTGATGCTGTCGGGCGAGACCGCCTCTGGCCGCTACCCATTGGAGTCGGTGCAGATGATGGAGCGCATCGTGGTCTCCGCCGAAGAGGCGATGCGCAAGTCGTTTCCCCGCAATGGCCCGGGCGAGCCCGCCGAGATTCCCGCCCCCTTCAATGACGTGGTGTGCGGCGTGGCCTGCCGCGCGGCGCGTGAAGCGGGGGCCAAGTTGATCGTGGCCTTCACGCTCACCGGTACGACGGCGCGCTTGATCTCACACTACCGGCCTTCGGTTCCGATTGTGGCCTTCAGCCCGAACCAGGAGGTGCGACGTCGGTTGGCGTTGCTCTGGGGCGTGGTGCCGCGGGTGCTGGAGCCGATGCTGGAGACCGAAGTGATGGTGCGACGCGTCGAGGATGAACTGCTCGCGCGCGGGCTTGCCACCAAGGGTGAGGGCGTGGTGATTGTGTTCGGCGCGCCGGTGGGCCAGCCCGGGCGCATCAACACCCTGCGACTGCACAAAGTGGGCGGCTGAGCGGGTGGCTCAGCGGGCGAGCGTCTTTTCGGGAATCTTCGCCTCGACGAAGATCTTGAAGAGCTCCGCGTCGAGCTGACCGCTGGCCGCTTCCTTGGCCAGAATGTCGATGGCGGGAATGTGCGGCACGGCTTTCTTGTACGGTCGGTCGCTGGCGGTCAGCGCGTCATAGATATCGGCGATGGCCATCATCTTGGACTGCACGGGGATCAACTGGCTCGCCACCGCGCGCGGGTACCCTTTGCCGTCGAGCTTCTCGTGGTGGGCGTAGGCGATTTCAGGCACGCGCCGCAGGCTGCGCGTCCATGGAATCTGGGAGAGAAAGCGAAAGGTGTGTGAGACGTGCGACTCGATTTCTCGGCGCTCGGTGGCTGAGAGCGAGCCTTTGGGAATGGAGAGCACCTGGACTTCTTGTGGGCGAAGCAGCTCGCGAGGCTTGTCGCCCGCATCGTTGAAGAAGATCTGCGCGATGTTGGACAGGCGCTCGAACCCGTCGCGCGGGAGCACGGTGGGGCGGTTGCAGGCGAGCAGAAATTCCCAAGCGTCGTCGAGCTCTTGCAGCTCCTTGAGGAGTCGCTCGTGTTCCTGGGCATCGACGGTCTTGAAGTCGCGCTCGTGCCCCAGGCGCACGGCGTCGACTCGCCGCGCGTAGGAGGCGAGCTGGCGATCTTTCCGCGCCAGCTCGAAGCGGGTGCGCAGCAACTCCAGCTCGTGGGGGTAGAGCTTGTCGGCCTTCACCAACACGGCCTCGCGAACTCCGACTTTCCCGAAGTCGTGGAGGAGCGAGGCGTAGCGAATCTCCTGCATCTCGTCGGCGGTGAAGCGGGTGGCGGCGTAGGTGCCCGAGGAGACGTGCTCGAGGGACTGGGCCAGCCCGATGGTGAGCGCCGCCACGCGCGACGAGTGTCCCGCCGTGGTGGGGTCTCGCGATTCAATCGCCACCACGGAGGCCTGGACGAAGCCTTCGAAGAGGCGGTTGATTTCCTCGTTGAGCATGGCGTTCTCGATCGCCACCGCGGCCTGGCCGCCGAAGGTGAGGAGCAGCTCTTCGTCTTCGGCGTCAAACTCGCCGTCGGGAGCGTTCAGGGCCTGCAGGACGCCGGTGATGTCGCCCTTGGCTGAGCGCATGGGCACGCAGAGCACCGCCTTGGTGCGGAAGTTGTTGGCGACGTCGAACGACCGGTTGAAGCGCGGGTCCTCGTAGGCGTCCTTGAGGTTGATGATGGTGCCGGTTTGCGCGACCGTGCCGGCGATGCCCGAGCCCAGGGGAACGCGAATTTCATTCTGCGTGCCCATGGCCACGCGGCTCCACAGCTCGTTGCGCTCCCGGTCGAGAATGAAGATGGTGCACCGCTCGGCTTCCACCACGCGGGCGGCTTCGGAAAGGATGAGCGGCAAGAGCGTGTCGAGATTACGCTCCGACGTCATCGCCTTGGCCACTTCGAGAACGGAGTTGAGTTTGGAAACGCGACGAACCGCCATGCGGGCCGGTGTCAGTGCGGGGTCGGTATCGTGGAGGCTCAAGAGGCTGGTCAATTTCCTCTCCCCCCTGCCCGGGGGCAAGCACGGCCTCGTGATTTTCGCAGTGGCCTGCTTCGGGTCAGGGTGCTTCTGGAGCATGTTTGGCCACGTCATTCCGGTGGTGATCGACGAGCAGCTCCGCGTGTTCCTCGGCGGTGGTGGAAATTCCACGGTCCTGCTCCATGGCCGGGAGGCACTGGTCACCGACGTGAAGTTCGGCGACTACGCGCGGCGTCTGGAGCGCGAGGTCGAACAGGTGCTGGGCGCCAACGTTCGCCGGGTGATGGTCACCCACTCGCACATCGATCACGCGGGCGGGCTGCGGCACTTCGCCCAGGCCGGGGCGCTGATCGTGCACCCCAACACGCGCAAACGCCTGGAGGCCGACGGCGTGCGCGCGCCGTTCGTGGAGGTCGAACGAGAGATTTCACTCGAGCTCGGCGGCGAGACGGTGCGCTTCGTCTCTTTGGGCCGGGGCCACACCGACGGCGACCTGGTCGCGCTCTACGCGCAGCGTCGTCTGCTGGTGGCCGGGGACCTGGTGGTGAACCGGTATGAACCTGGCGTCGACGTCGATGCGGGAGGCGATTGGATCGCGCTCGGCCGCACGCTGGAAGCGATGCTCGCGCTGCCATTCGACCGGCTGGTGCCGGGCCACGGCGAGGTGATGGACCGGGCCGAGGTGGTGGCGTTCAAGGACTACGTGGTGGGGCTGGGAGACCGGGTCACCGCCCTGGTGGCGCAGGGAAAATCGACCGACGAGGTGGTGGCGGCCGTGGGGGGGCTCCCCGAAGGTTGGGGGCAGCTCTCGCCGGGCCTTCACGAAGCGAACATGAGGGCGTTGGACGCGACCGTCCGAAAGCTCAACGAACGGCCGGGCCCGAAGTAGCCTTGGGGCGTGGCGTCTGGCTCCGTCAAAATCGCACCCTCCATTCTGTCGGCGGACTTCAACCGGCTGGGAGACGAAGTCCGGGCCATGGAGCGCGCCGGGGCGGACTTGATTCACGTCGACGTGATGGACGGCCGCTTCGTGCCCAACATCACCATCGGGCCGGTGGTGGTGGAGCACCTGAAGCGCGCCACCTCGCTCCCGCTCGACGTGCACCTGATGATTGTCGAGCCCGAGCGCTACGTGGAGGACTTCATTCGCGCAGGCGCCGCCACCGTGATGGTGCACGTCGAAGCCTGCGTGCACCTGCATCGAACCCTGGAGCAGGTGCGCGCGTTGAACGCGAAGTGCGGAGTGGTCCTGAACCCGTCGACGCCCGCCAGCCACGTATTTCCGGTGTTGGAGGTGGTGGACCAGGTGTTGGTGATGAGCGTGAACCCGGGCTTCGGCGGTCAGAAGTTCATTCCCGCCGCGGTGGAGAAGGTGCGGGAGCTGCGCGCACGGTTGAACGCCCTGGGGCGACCGCAGGTCGACATCGAGGTGGACGGCGGCATCAACGACGTGACCGGCGCGCAGGTCGTCGCCGCGGGTGCGACCATGCTGGTCGCCGGCCACTACATCTTCAAGTCGTCCGACCCCGCCGCGGCCATCAAGGCCCTTCGAGGACCGTAGCGGTGGCCCGGCCGCTGTCGTGGCTCAACCCCGGGTTGTGCGTGGGCGCGGCCATTCCTCCGCTGATGCTGTGGTGGCGTGCCTCCCTTGGACAGCTGGGGGCCAACCCGGTCGAGCGGGCGCTGAACAATCTCGGCTACCTGACCCTGGTGTTGTTGCTCCTGACGCTCGCGTGCACGCCGCTGCAGCGACTGTTCCTGTGGAGCTGGCCTGCGCGCGTGCGACGCACGCTGGGGGTGCTCTCGTTCGTCTACGCCTCGCTGCATCTGCTGGTCTACGTGGCGATCGATCACACCTTCGACTTCGGCGAGATTCTGGAAGAGGTGGTGAAGCGCCCCTTCATCGCCGTGGGGGCGGCGACCTGGTTGGCGCTGGTGCCGCTCACCATCACCTCGACCAATGCCAGCGTCCGGCGCCTGGGCTTCAATCGGTGGAAGCGGCTTCACCGAATGTCCTACCTCTGCGCCGCGCTGGGCGTCCTGCACTTCTACATGCGGGTGAAGAAGGACGTGTCGCAACCCGTGTTGATGGGGGCGATTCTGGCGGCGCTGCTTCTGGTGAGACTCCTGCCGCAGCGAAAGCCGGCCCGAGCGCCCGGGGCTTCGTGAGCGGTGGCGGCGCCGTGCGGCGCTCAAAATCACTCGAACTGCGCCGGGAGCGCCGTAAGGTCGGGGCATGAGCGAACAGGGGCAGGTCGCGCTGATCACGGGGGCGGCGAGTGGAATCGGGCGACACCTGGTGGGCGCGTTCGCGTCGCGCGGGTACCGCGTGCTGGCGACCGACCTCCGCACCGAGGTGCTCCACGAGGTGGCCTCGCGCGACGGTTGGCCCG
>CAZFXD010000023.1:0-31922 GCA_964522795.1 uncultured Myxococcaceae bacterium | reverse complement strand
TGCCCACGCCCATGCCCGACGACCCCTTCTGGTCGACCAACTTCTTCTGGCGGAGGGATTCGATGGCGTCGTCCACCATCGGCGCGGGCAACTTGAGGCGCGACACCAGGTCGGTTCCCCGGAGCTCGCCCGCGAAAAACAGGGTTTTGAGGAGCAGTTCTTCAACGAAGGTGGCCGTCAGGCCCGCGTCGGCCACCGTCCGGGGAACGGCGGGCAGGAATGTGCCGGAACTTTCGCTCTGGGCCCGGCGTTCCTGGGGGTCGAATCTCGGAAAGGACGGCGCGGGCTTCGGCGGCGGCCCCATCGACGAACGAGGGCGAGGGATTGGGACGGTCACCGAGAGGCGAACCGGAGGCTCCGGGAGCACCGGCTTGGCTCTGCGTCCGTCGGTGGCGAGGTCGTCTTCGCCGAGGAAGTCGTCGTCTCGGGGCATCTGGCCCTCAAGGCTAGCCCAAAAAATACGCCTGACCCCCGTGCAGATTGTGAGTGAACGAAGTTGCGGTACCGCTATGCTGATCGGTATCGTTCGGCCCGGGAGAGCCATGAAAAACGCACAATTGACTTTGCTGTTCACTGCGGTCTGTACCGCGACGTTTGCTGTGGCGGCCAAACCGCCGCCCGCACCCGCGCCACCCCCGCCTGCGGCGAAGCCACCGCCTGCGGCGAAGCCGAGCAACAAGCTCGACCCGTCTGAATCGAGCGCCTCGGTGATGGCTCGAATCAACACCCTGTACACCAACCTCGAGTACGACAAGGTCATTCCGATCGCGTCTGAGTTGCTCAAGCGTGAAGACCTGACGCTGGAGCAGAAGCTCGATGCCTTCCGGTTGCTCGGAAGCTGTACCGCTATCGTCGAAGACCCGGTCGACGCCGAAAAGCCGTTCCGTCTGCTCTTGCGCGCCAAGCCGGACTACGAATTTCCTCCCGACACGCCGCCCCGCATCTTGTCCGTGTTCCGCAAGGTGCAGACGGAAGAGAAGGCGCTCGCGTCCCAGCTGCGCGAAGTCGAACGCAACCGCATCGTCGCCGGCTTGAAGCTGATCGGCGAGCCGCCTCCGACGGCCAAGGGTGGTCGCCCGCTGCCGTTCTCGTTCCGTCTGCGCGACCCGACGGGCGCCGTTGAATCGATGCGCCTGCCCTACCGCCAGGCGGGCCAGTCGAGCTTCTCCTCCCTCGCGCTGCAGCGCTCGGAAGAAGGCGACTGGAAGGGCGTCATTCCCGGCGAATTCACCTCGAACGAAAAAGGCTTTGTGCTCGAGTACTACGTGGAAACGCTCGACGCGATTGGCCCCCTGTTGACGGTGGGCAGCGCGAAAGAACCCAAGCGCGTCGACGTCACGCCCGGAACGCTGGAAGCCGCCAAGCCGCCGCCGCTCCCGCGCTGGGCGTTCTTCACCGGCGCCGGCGTCACGGCCGTGCTGGGCCTGGGAACCACCGCGCTCGGCATTTCGTTCAACAACACGCAGGCCGACTACAAGAACCGGGCCCAGGGAACGGGTGAAGTGGCGGGCGAAGTGCTGGCCACGCGGGCGCGCCAGGGTGAAGCGCTGGCGACCGCCACGAACGCCGCGATGATTGCGACGGGCGTGAGCTTGTTGGTGACCGCGGTCATGACCCCGTTCGTCAACTGGGCGAACGAGTAAATTGAGTGCGCGCAAGCGCGCGTTCTGAAGCAATCGGCCGCGGTTCGCGAAGCCCGCGGCCGCGGCCGAAGTCTGAAAGGAGATGTCTCTCGCGCGGAATGTGAAACGCCGCCCCGAAACGACGCTGGATGAGTGACCTCATCTTCGACAAGTATGAAATCCAGCACCGCCTCGCGATCGGCGGCATGGGCGAAGTGTTTTATGCGGTGCAGTCGACCAAGGGCGTGAAGGGGTTCGAGCGCCCGGTCATTCTCAAGAGCCTGCTCCCCGACCTCGCGCAGCAAGACGGCTTCATCGACCAGTTCCTCGACGAAGCCCGCGTCGCCGCGACGTTGAATCACCCCAACGTCGTCTCCATCTACGAAGTCGGCCTTTGGAACGGCATCTACTTCATCGCCATGGAGTACATCCGCGGCCGCGATATTTCGAAGATCATGAAGCGGTCGGTGAAGCTCGGCATTCCGGTGCCACCGGGCGTCACCGCGCGCGTCATTCACGACGCGGCGGCCGGGTTGGATCACGCCCACACCGCGCTCGACGCTCGAGGTGAGCCGCTCAATATCGTTCACCGCGACGTCAGCCCGCAGAACATCATGGTGCGCGATGACGGCGTGACCAAGGTGGTGGACTTCGGTATCGCCCGTGCGTCGAACCGCTCCACGCGAACGGCCACCGGCGCGGTCAAAGGAAAGCTGGCGTACATGGCGCCCGAGCAGGTGTTGGGCAAGCCGCTCACCGGCGCGTCTGATCAGTTCGCCCTCGGCATCGTGATGTGGGAGATGTGCACGGGCAAGCGGCTCTTCACCGCCGACCGCGACGTCGACCTGATTCGCAAGGTTCTGGAACAGCCCATTCCCAAGCCGTCGACCATTCGGCAGGGCATGCCCGAAGAGCTCGATGACGTCGTGCTCAAGATGTGCGAGCGCGACCCGGAGAAGCGGTTCCCCACCTGCGCGGCGGCTGCGCGCGAGCTGGAGAACGTGATTTCAAAATTCTCTCCGGCGAGCCAGGAGAACCCCGTCGCCCACTACATGAAGGCGTTGGGCACGGACGACCTGCAGATTGCGCCGCCGCGCGCCACCCCGTCGAACCAGAACTTCGTCGTCTCGCTCGACGGCGGCGCG
This sequence comes from uncultured Myxococcaceae bacterium, assembly GCA_964522795.1. Lineage (GTDB taxonomy): Bacteria > Myxococcota > Myxococcia > Myxococcales > Myxococcaceae > CAZFXD01. The sequence continues at coordinate 29,155 of CAZFXD010000023.1, read as the reverse complement.
GGGAAGGGTGGCTCGGGTTCGCACGCTGCCGGGACGCTCGGCCTCTTTGGCACGGGGACCGGCCAGACCGCGACCGGTGCCGGCGAAGTTTCGGAAGACGTCAACCTGAAGTCGATGGTGATGACCACGCCCGGGAGCAAGCCCGCCCTGGTGGTGGCTCAGGAAAAGAAGAAGCGGGGCGTGACCATTCTCGCGGGCCTCGCCGTGCTGGCCATCGTCGGCGGGGGCGGGGCCGCGGTGTTCCTCAGCAAAGGTGACGGAGACAAGCCTGGCGTCGGCACGGGGACCGAGCCGGGGACGGGGCCGGTGGCTGTGGCGAACCCCACGCCGGTCGGCCCACCCGCGGTGGTCGACGCGGGACCGCCGCCCGAGCCGCCGAAGAAGACCAAGTTCGTGATCAAGACGAAGCCCCCGGGCGCGACCGTCAATTTCGACGCCGACCTGCTGCCGGAGAAGACGCCGGTCACGCTCGAACGCGAAGCCAATCACGCCTACCTCTACAAGATTACGCTCAAGGACTACGAAGACGAGAGCGACGTGGTGAAGGGCCCGCCGGGCGAAGAGAAGGTCATCGAGCTCACGCTCAAGAAGAAGGTCAAAGTCGCCACCGGCGGTGGCTCGGCCAAGCGGCCCGAAGAAGACAAGACGGGCGGCTTCATAGACCTCGGAGGCCAGGGGTCGGGACCTGCGGCGAAGGGCTACATCACCGTCGATACGGTTCCCTGGACGAAGGTGTCCGTCGACGGCGACCCGCTCGGTTCGACGCCGTTGTTCAAGAAGAAGCTCGACGTGGGCAGTCACACCCTCGAATTGGTGAACGAGGGTGAAGGCATCAACAAGACGATGAAGATCACCATCAACAAAGACGAAACGCTGCCCGTCAAGCTGAAGCTGAAGTAGCGCGGCCGCCTACGCCGACGCGTCTCGCTTCGACTTCGCTCGCGCCTTCTGAAACCCTTCGAAGTGCCGCACGGCGTAGTCGCCCACCCGCTGAATATGCTGGTTGTTCAGGTACGCGGAGACCGGGGCTGCGACGAGGGGCATCGCCTTGCCGATGGCGGGGAGCCCGCCGCGGGTCAACACCACAGCCGCCAGCTTGCCCAGCACCTTGGGACTGGAGCGGGCCATGGGGCCGAGGCCGTTCGCTTCGCCGAACAGGTCGAGCAGCTCTTTGCGGGCGGTCTCGCTCTTCAGGTTCACTTTGTAGACCGTGGCCAGGTCGACCAGCAGGAGCATCTGGAGCCAGACCATGATCAACAGGTCGGCGGGGACTGTGACCACACCAAACACGCCACTGATGCCACCCGCCAGCCCGGCGATGTTCTTCTTGTCGTCGATGAGTCGCTGCGCCAGCTCGCGCTTCTCCGCTGAGGGGTAACGGGCCTGCAGCTCATCGATTCGGACTTTGGCCTTGGTGGTTTCCCGGGCCATCAAATCGGTGAGCTTGAGGCCCGAGAGCTCTTTGAGGGCCGAGGGCGTCAACGCCTTCACCCACTCCACGCCGCTCTTCAGTGAATCGAACAGTCCCATGGCTCAGTAACCACTCTCCGCCAGATAGAGGTCCACCAAGGCTGACTCTTCGAACCAGATTTGATGCTGCTGATTCTTGAACCAGCGCGAGTCTGGCCGCGCGTCTCGAATTTCAAGCAACACGAGGTTGGGGGCGGCGTCCGAAACGGCGGCGCGGGCAAGGCATGCGGGGGTCGGTTCGTGACCGAAGCCGCCTTCCAGACACACGGCATCGGCGGCGCTCAAGCGGCGCACGTACGACTGCGCGAGGAAGAGCGCATCGCTGCACTGGGTCTTCAGCGCCGACTTCGGCAGCTTCTCGCAGCGGTTTGCTTTGGGGCCCGCGATGGTCGGCGTGGACTCGAAGAAGCCCGACGCTCCGCGGTCGCGCGGAACCGACGTGTTCACCGGGGTGCTGCAGGCGGTTAGCGCCAGCAGAGCGCCCGCAGCCAGCACGCGTGGAGCCGCAGGCACCTTAGGGGCCTGTTTCCGTGATGAAGGACTTGATGCGGGCTTCATCTTCGGGCGTCAAATCGAGAAATCGAATGCCCATGCCGAACGAGGTGGAGTCCGGGACGTTCACCACCTGACCGCCGCAACGAACGGCGCGCGTGTCTCCGGGGAGCGTGAAGGAGAGGTCGACCGTCGCCCCCAGGGGGTGCGGAATGGCCCGGTCGAAGAACAACCCTCCAGCGGAGATGTCGCTCGAGGAGTGGAGTGAGAAGCCTTTGCCGTAGCGAATCTCCACCGCCAGCGTTGCCGGAATACGTACGGCGTGTCGCCGTTCCAGAGTGGGCCCAGTCATGCGGGCGATTGTACGCCCGAAGCGGCAGCCCCGTGAGCCCAGAATGTGAGGGCGCTAGTTTCGAATCAACTTCGAGAGGTACCGGTGAATTCGTTGGGCGCTCTGAACGCTCTGGTGAACGAACTTCACCCGCATGCCACCCTCGTCGTCGAATGGCCCAATCACCACGCCGGAGATTCGGAGCGGAACCTGCGGCGAATCGGGCAGGCGCAGGAGGAGGCTCAGGGTCGTGCCCAATGGGGGGCTTTCGCCTTGCTGGGTGGAGAGCCCGAACGTGGAGAGATCGTTCGAGAGGCGAATGTACCGGACGTCGCCAATCTTCTCTTCGATGGGAACTTCCAACGCCACCCGCGGAACGCCCCGCCGGTCTCTGAATTTCCGGCGCTCCGCCTGGCGATGTTCCAGCCGCCGGATGAGCAGCTCGTCGGAACGCTGGCGCCGGTCGCGGGCGACCCGAGGCTTCGATGGAATGAGTGGAGGGGTCAGCGTCGTCATGGGAAAGCACCCACATTATCCGCCATCGATCTTGAACGTTGCTAAGCTGCTAACCACCTATGCCGTCTCGCTTTTTTGACCTTTCGGGCGTTTACGAACACCGCGTCACTTTTTCGGAAGTCGACGCCCTGGGCGCCGTCCACCACCGCTGCTCGGCGGTCTGGTTTGAGCAGGCGCGTGAGGCCTATTTTCGAAAGTTCGGCATTCCGTTTGCGCAGCTCGCGGCGCAGGGAAAGCTGCTCGCGCTGCGTGAGTTGACGGTCCGCTTCGAGGAGTTCATCGGCTACGACGACCCGATTGCCGTACGCGTCGCGCTCACCAAGATGCGCCACGTGAGCTTCGATTTGCTCTACCGCGTGGACAACCTGGCCACGGGAAAACTGGGCCAGTGGGGCACGACCAACATGGTGGCGGTCGAGGCCAAAGAGGGTCGACGCCTCCCGGCGGTGGGGCGCTTTGCCTTTGACCGGGACCCCTTCCTACAACGCATCGTCGAGCCCGACGCGTTCCTCAAATGGGACCCTTTTTCCGAACTTCCTCCACGTTGAGGAACAGCGCCGCCGGGCGTCAGGTCTTGTAGGCTGCGGCCCGATGGCATCGCTTCAGGCTGGGGACGCGGTGGTGACGGCCGCGATTGGGGAATTCAAGGTGCTGCTCCCGTTGGCGGGCATCGAGCGCGTGGCGCAGGCCGCGATGCCGATGGCGTTGCCTTCCGGCGCCGGCTCCTCCCTGGCAGCGATTCGCGTGGAGCGCGACGTGGTGCCGGTCGTCTTTGCCCGCGCCCTGCTGGGCGCTGAAGCGGTGACCCTCGAACCCGAAGCCAAGATGGTGCTCCTGCGCTCGAACGGTCGACGTGCCTTCTTCTGGGTCGACGCCGTGGAAGATGTGATTCCCTTTCAACCCTTCACGGGAGAATTTTCGCTCCCCGGCGAAGTGCAGAAGTGGGTCACCGCGCTGTGCGACGGTTTTCCCACGCTCGCTGTTCTCGACGCCGACCGAATCGTGGCGGCGGCACACGGAGGCTTCTCGCCGTGAACCTGGTCGAACTTCAGCGGGAGTTCTTCGCCGAGATGGTCCCAGAGACCGAGCTGGCCATCGCCGCCAAAGAAGCGTTTCGGAAGACGAGCGACCCCGGCGCCCTGGGGCCCTTGCGCGAGCTGGCCCACAAGACGGTGGGCGTGGCCGCCCCGGTCGGCCTGCAGGAAATCTCCGTGCTGGCGAGCCTGGTGGAGCACTTCATTCTGCTGGTGAAGGACGGCTCGGTGAAGACGACGCCGTCTGTCGTCGAATACACGGAACGATTGTGTGATGCGTTCGTCGACGCGCTCAGGCACGGCGCCGAACGTGTGCCCCAACACCCGGGAGCAACGTGATGCCGCGAATTCTGCTCGTCGATGACAGCAAGGTTTCTCGAGAGGTGCTCAAGGTGTACCTCGCCGCCGATGGGCTGGAGCTGTTGGAAGCCCAGAACGGCGAAGACGCGGTGGCCATCATTCGCCAACACCGACCAAACCTGGTCATCGCCGACATGCGAATGCCGAAGCTCGACGGCCCGGGCCTGTGTCGCCGCGTCGGAGAAGACCCCGAGATTGCCGCCACGCCCATCGTGATTCTCACCAGCATGAAGGATGAAGCGTCCCGCAATGCGTGCTTGTCGGCGGGCGCGCGAGAGATGCTGGCCAAGCCCGTCGACGTCGCGGCACTGAAAGCGGCGGTGGAGCGATACCTGAAGGCCACGTGACGACCGCGTATTCGCCACAGGCCTTCGCCCGCATCAAGACGCAGATGATGCTGCGGTGCACCGGCATCGCCATTCCGCCGGCGCTGGTCACCGTCTACCTGTTGAACTTGATGGTCGACGTCCCCGCGGGCCACACCGGGTTTCTGGTGGGCAGCTTCGTCCTGGTGCTGGGCATCTTCGCAGGGGTGGCGCCCGTCTTCATCTCGGACAGAATTCTGAAGACGGCGCTCAGCCGCTTCGAGCACGACAAGCCCGGCGAGCGGCTGCAGCGGCTGTTGGAGTTTCCTCAGCGGTTGAATCTGTTTTCCGGGAGCTTTGGCTGGTCGACGGGCGCGGCGATGTTCGTGGCGGTGATGGTGTGGCGGTTCAACCTGGAGCCCGCCTTCATTCCACTCGCGCTGGTGATTGGCGCCACCATGTCGCTGGTCATCGGCATTCCCACCGGCCTCATCATTCAGGAAATTCTGATGCCGGACGTGGTGGAGGAGTTTCACAAGTTCCCCACCGTGCGCTTGAAGGGGCAGCCGTTCTTCGCCGTTCGAAACGCGTGGTACGTGCCGTCCATCTTCGTGGTGCAGATCTCCAGCCTCGTGCTGTTCGCAGGCACCACCGCGGCGCTTCTGTTTCGCCGGGAGACGGCCCGCATCGTGGCCCACATGGCCGAACACTTGGGCTCGGAGGCCGAGGCGAGCCTGACGAAAGAGCTCGCCGATGCTGGCGCGCGGGTGATCTTCCCCATCGGTTGGGTGACGGTGGTGCTGGTCCTGGTGTTCATCTACACGGGTGTCCTGCTGGCCCGTCGTGAACGGGAGGCGGCAGAAGCGATTCGGGCGTCGCTGGAAGGTCTGCGAGACGGCGTCCCCAGGTTGCCGGAGTTCATCTCCACTGACGAAACCGGCGATGTGGCCGCTGCGGTCTCGGTGGTCTCGGTCGATGTGGGCCAGTTGTACGACAAGCTGCGGGCCGTGGCCGCCGGGGATCTCTCGGTTCAACTCACGGGCGACTCGGGGCTGGCACGCGCCTTCCGAGAGTCGCAGGTCGCGCTGCTGGCGTTGACCGAGAAGATGCAGTTGCTGTCGCGCGGTGAAGCGGTCTCGGGCGGCGAACTCTCGGGTGACCTGGGGCGAGCGTTCGAGCGGCTGGCCGACGCGCTGTCCAACACCATTCTCCAGGCGCGGACCATTGCCGAAGGTGACTTGCGCCGTGAGGTAGACGCCAGCGGTGCCCTGGGGGCGGCGCTCGATCGCATGACGCGGAACCTTCGCGGCATGGTGGGGAACATGCAGGAAAGCGGCGGACGAATGTCGGAGTCAGTCGTGAGTCTGCGCGCGACCGCGAGTCAGTTGTCCTCGGCGGCCACCGAACAGGTGTCGGCCTTGACCGAGACAGCCAACACCATGACCGAAATGAGCCAGACCTCAGCGGTGAGCGCCGATCGGGCGGTCGAGCTGATTAAGCAGGGCGAAGCGGCGAGCGACGTGGTGGAGGAAGGACGCAAGGGGGCGGCCAGCGCTATCGCCGCCATGAAGGAGATTGCGCAGAGCCTCTCCAAAGTGTCCGGCGCCTCGAACGTCCTGGCGGAGCGGGTGCAGCGAATTGACTCCATCATTGAGACGGTCGGATTTCTGGCCGACCAGTCTTCCACCCTTGCCATCAACGCCGGAATTGAGGCCTCACGGGCCGGCGAAGCGGGCCGCGGTTTCGCCGCCGTGGCACGTGAAATGAGAAGTCTCGCCTCGGACAGTCGCAAGGCCACCACCCAGATTCGCGAGATTCTCTCCGAGCTCCGACAGAAGACCGTTCAGGTGGATGCGCAAGTCAACGAAGGGGCCAAGACGGTTGAGACCGGCAGCGACGAGGTCTCCAGGCTCTCTGAAGTGGTGGAGCACCTGGGCGTGACGATTCACGAAGCTGTGGGGTTGATGCGGCAGGTGGAGGGGAGCGCCCGCCAGCACCAGGCCGGCGTGAGCCAGGTCAGCACGGCGCTCTCGAGCATGCAGTCCGCGTCGCAACAGATTCGCGACGGCGCGCGTCATCTGACCGAGCTGTCCGAGGCCGCGATGGAAATGTCGTCGCAGCTCAAGGCGACGGCGGGGGCCTACCTGCTTCCAGACTCCGACGAGTAGACGGCGCGAGCGTCAGACGTCGATGTGGCGCAGCTTCATCTGCACGTCGCTCGACCAGTGGGCGGCGAACGCCCGCACGCACGTGGAGAGGTAGCGGTCGTAGTCGTCGAACACCTTGTCGCCCCACTCGGCGCGAATTCGTTTTTCGTTCAGCTTCATGCGGCGCAGCCATTCGGCCGTGGTGCGGCCGTAGTGGGTGCGGCGCGTGTGGAGTTCGACAATCTCCCAGCTCTGACCCGCGGCCGCCACCAGCTCTTCCAGGCGCGGGTTCAGACCGCCCGGGAAGATGACGTCGGCCGTGAACTGAAGGTCGAGCAGGTCCTTCTTGGTGCGGGGAATGCGGTTGCGCAGAATCGCCTGGAAACCGAAGTAGGCCCCCGGCTTGACCCACTGCGCCAGCTTGTTGAAGTACTCGCGGTAGATGGACGTGGCGAGCCCTTCACGGGCCTGCGCCGGCGAGCAGAGGTGGTCGATCATCTCAATCGAGACCAGCGCGTCGTATTTCACGGGCGGTTCGAAATCCTTGTAGTCCACGCACCAGGTCGTCACGCCGGGCAATTTGCGCGCCTTGATTTCCTCGTGCTGCGCGCGCGAGAGCGTGATGCCGTGCACGTTCTTCACCTTCTGGTGAAGGGCGAGGTACTCCACGTTCGCGCCCCAGCCGCACCCGATGTCGAGAATCGTCTTCTCGGGCGTCATCTCGGCGAAGTCGTAGAGAATCTTCGACTTGTTGATTTGCGCCTGTTCAAGCGACTGCTTGTCGTCTTCGTAGACGGCGCAGGTGTAATGCATGCGCTCGTCGAGCCAGAGGCGGAAGAACTCGTTCGAGACGTCGTAGGAAACTTCCACCTGGTCTTGCGTTGAGGTCATGCGGCGACTTCCTTTCGAGACAGACTGAAAAAGCGGTTCAGGCGACGGCGTCGGCTTCGTGTTCGCGTCGGAGCTGCGTCAGTTCTTCGGCCAGAATGTTGGCCGTGGTGGTGAGCTGTTCGTCGGTGTGGGTGCAGGAGAGGAAGAAGCGGAGCCTCGCCGACTCCTCTTCCACCGCCGGGTACAGAATGGGCTGCACGTTGATGCCGCGGTCTTTCAGGCGGTCGGACAGCTGCAGGCACATGAACGAGTTTCCGATGATGGCGGGCACCACCGCCGAGTCTTTGGTCATGCCGGTGTTCACGCCGCGCGCCTTGAGCAGCGCGACGAACTTCTTGGCCTGCGTCTGAAGCTTCTGCACGCGTTCCGGGTGTTGCTCCAGGTTCTCCAGAGCGGCCAGCGCCGAGGCCGCGTTCGGCGGGCTGATGCCGACGCTGTAGACGAAGCCGGGCGCGGTGTACTTGAGCCACTCGGTGAGCGCCTTCGTTCCACACACGTACCCGCCGCAGCTGGCGAAGGACTTGGAGAGCGTCCCCATCCACATGTCGACGTCTGCGCGGTTGACGTCGTAGTACTCGCCGATGCCCCGGCCGGAACGCCCGACCACGCCGGCTGAGTGCGCCTCGTCCACCAGCAGCAGGGCGCCATACTTCTTCTTCAGCTCGATGAACCTGGGCAGGTCAGGAATGTCCCCGTCCATGCTGTAGGTGCCTTCGATGGCGATGAGCACGCGGCGGTAGTGAGGTCGCAGGCTGGCCAGCGTCTTCTCCAGCGTGGCCCAGTCGTTGTGGGGGAATGGGCGTCGCTTCGCCCCGGAGAGCTTGGCGCCTTGAATGATGCTGTCGTGCGCCAGCGCGTCGTGGAGAATCAAGTCGCCGGCGCCCACGATGTGGCCAATCACCGTCACGTTGGTGGCGTGGCCGCTGACGAACACCAGGCACGATTCGGTCCCGAAGAAGCGGGCCAGACCGGCTTCCAGCTCACGCGTGAGCGGCTTCTCGCCAGAAGCCACGCGGCTGGCGGACACCGAGGTGCCGTACTTGTCGATGGCGGCCTTGGCCGCGCCAGAGACTTTGGGGTCTCCTGAGTTGCCCACGTAGTTGTAGCTGGAGAAGTTGATCATCTCCTTGCCGTTCACCTGCGTGGTGTCATTGCAGATGCGCTCGTGAACGCTGAAGTACGGGTTCTTGAGCCCGAACCCTTCGGCCATTCCAATGCGCTCCTGCAGTTCGACGTACTCGGGGAAGAGGGCAAAGTTGTAGGTCGACTCATCGATGGCCGCCGGCCGGGCCGTCGCGGCCACGCGGAACTGTGGGTCTCGCCGTTTGAACTCCGCGCGTGCTCCACGCATCACCGCCAGCGTCTTGCCGGCCGCGGACACCCACGTCAGCGTGCCCTTGAAGAGGTCGCCCTCTCCGGCCTCCAGCCGCACCACGCAGCGAACCGGTTCGGTGCCGAAGGGTTCGAACTGTTCATACGCATCGAACCCGATGGGGAACCCCGCGCGCTGGTGGTTCACCCAGGCCCAGTAGCCAGCCAACTGGAAGCTGGAATCAATCACCAGGGGGTCAATCGTCCACGTGGAGGCGGTGGGTGATTTCACCCAGGTCGACGGTGCCGACGGCTTCACCCAGCCCGACACGCCTTCGGCGGTGAGGCTTTCAATGCGGTCGATGCCCTGCAGCATCGGGCCGTGAAACACGTGCTGCGCGTAGAACTCGGCCAGCGGCAGCGGGAGCTCGGTGGCGGGCGTGGCGGGGACCGATGGTCGCGACTGGGCGGCGTCGAGCTTCTCGAACGTCGCGGTGTACGCGGGGGTGGTCCCCAGCTGCAGCGAGACCTGCGCCGCCGAGGAGGTTCCACTCACCTCGACGGAGATGGCGGTGGGCTCGTTGACGATGACCGGGCGCTTCAACGCAAAGTTGGAGAGCTTGAACGTCGAGGCCCGGGTTGCGCGCGCAGCTGCCGCGGCGAGAAAGTCCATCGCCGACGCGAGTGGCAAGACGCGTTGCCCGGCCATTTCGTGGTGCGCGAGAAATGGGTGCGTCTCCACCGCCAGGGTCTCCGACAGGCGAAGCGCGACCACCGCTTCAGGCGCCGTTCGCGAAATCAACAGCTCGCCCCGACCGCTCTCCAGGGCGCTCAAGAACGACTGCGCGCCTTCAGCGTCAGAGAGAAAGGGAACGCCCGAGGCCTGCAGCTCCTGTTTCTTGAACGACGGAATCTTCCGGGCCATCGCTGAGTCTTCCCAGGGCGGAAAGTCGATGGCCACCACCCGGGTGGTGGTCTCCACCTGGCTGGCGAGCTCGCCCAGCAACGCGTTGGCGGCGGCGTAGTCGGTCTGACCGGCGTTTCCGAAGCGGCCGGACCAACTGCCCACGAAGGCCACCGCTTTCAAGCCCCACGTTCCCACCGTCTCCAGAATCGCCTGCGCCGCCACGGCCTTGGTCTCGAGCACGCCGCGCACCGCGTTCGGCTTCTTCGAGTCGACCAGGCCGTCATTCAGAATACCCGCGGCGTGCACCACGGCATCGAGCTTGCCCAACTGAGCGCGGGCGGCGACCAGCGCCTGCTTCACGGCGTCGCGGTTGCGCACGTCCACCTGGCGGTAGCGCGCCGTCGCGGCGCCGAGCGAAGTCAGCTCGCGCAAGACGGCTTCGATTTCAGGCGACGCCGGGGAGCGCCCCCACACTTCCAGCGAGGCGCCGAGCGACCGGGCCAGCGACTTCGCCAGCACCAGGCCCACGCCCTTCGCACCGCCCGTGACGACGACGGCGTCTCCCCGGGTGAGGCCGGGACCGTTGCTTCGCGTCGCCGGGCGGAAGGTCGTCACCGCGCGCTCCGCGCCGTTCCACAACACACTGACGGTGCGGTCGGCGGCCAGCGTCTCCGCGGTGATGAATTCGGCCACCGAGGGTGGCGTGGTGGGGCCGTCGAATTCGATGGCCTTGACCCGGGTGCCAGGCCATTCGAGCGAGAGGGAACGAGCCACACCGAGCGCGCCCGACGCGCCCGGCATTCGGCGATTCGAGGGAACCGCCACCACGAACACCTCGGGCGGGGTGGCAAACCGCTGCGCCAGGGCAATCGCATCCAGGGTGGGCTGTTCGAGTGAAGACGAAGGGCTGGTGTGCCCGAGGTAGATGACGCCGGAGAACGCGCCGGTGGTGTGCGGGGTCCCCAGCTCGGCCGCCACGCCTTTGGCTCGAAGCGATTCCACAACGACTTTTCCTGTTCCGGCGGCGTCGTCGACCACCAGGAGCGGGCCGTTGGCCAGGGTCGGGCGTTGGAGCGTGGTGGGCAGCGAAGTGGCGGTCCGAACCAGCTCAAAGGGCGTGGCGGGCACGGTGGACGCCTGAGCCGCCGGAGTCGCGTTGGTCGCGCCGCCCGCCAGCTTGCCGGCGAAGAACGCCACGACGTCTTTCACCGTGGTGGTGCGGCTCAACATCTCGCGGGGCAACCCGCCGACGCCGGGCCACGCCTTGGACAGCGACTGATCCAACTCCACCAACATCAAGGAGTCGAACCCCAGCTCGTCAGTGAGCGACTGCTCAAGCTTGAGCGTCGCCTGGGGGAACGCGCTGATTCGCGAGACTTCGGCGAGCACCGTGGCTTCGACTTTGGCCGTGGCCGCCTTCAGGTCGAGCGCGCCGTCGGGGGCCGTCTGGGGTGACTTTTCGGCCACCAGGTTCGCGAAGCTGGGCGGCTTCATGCCTGCGTCGGTCGCTGCGGGCGCGGCGGCCGGGGTGGGCAGGGCCGGCATCGCTCCGGCAGGCACGGGCGCACCACCGGACAGGTTCGAGAGCGCCGTCGCCTGCGCGCGCATCAAATCGGCCTGGGCCTGCAAGAGCGCCATCTGTTGCTGGAAGAGCGAGACGATGTTGTCCATGGCGGCAGTTCCTTGTGGCTTCGGAGTCTTCGGGCTCGTGGCGGGCGCTGCGGCGACGACGCGCGCGCCGCGTTCAATGGCCCAGTACTTCTCGGTTTCCAACGGCGACGGCGGCAGCGGAACGAGCGATGCCTCTGCGCCTTCAAACAGGCTGGCGGCGTTCAGCGGGGCCCCCAGCACAAACAACTGTGCCAGCGCCTCGAGGAACTGCACGCTGGAGTCCGCCGCGTCCGAGGGCGCGAGCGACACGAAGGTGGCGTCGGCCACGGCTGTGCCCCGTGCGAACGAGAGCAGGGTGTTGCCTGCGCCCAACTGCACGTACGTCGTGGCCGGTGCGGCACAGGCTCGGGTAGCGTCAGTGAACGCCACGGGAGAGCTCGCGTGGCGGACCCACACCGAGGCGGCGTCTGCGCCTGTCTTCAGGGGCGCGCCGGTGATGCAGGAGACGAGCGTTCGCGTCGGGGCCTGGAGAGGGAGCGCCTTGAGCAGGGGCGCCATGCTGGTGTCCACCGCCTGCATCAGCGGTGAATGAAAGGCGTGCGACACGTCGAGCAAGGTGGCTTTCACGCCCGCCAGCTCGAGGGCCGCTTTCGCCCGTGCGATGCCGTCGGTCGTGCCGCTCAACACCACTTGCGTCGGGTGGTTGTCGTTGGCCACCACCACGCCGCGAATTTCTCGCGCCACCGCTTCGACCTGCGCGCGCGAGGCCATGGCCGCCAGCATTGCGCCCGGGTCGGTCCCACTCGAGCCCTGCATCAGTTGGCCGCGCTTGGCGACGAGGCGAACGGCATCGGCTCCGTCATAGACGCCCGCCAGGGCCGCGCCGGCGAACTCACCCAGGCTGTGCCCGAGAATCGCGTCCGGCGCGATGTTGGCCTCGAGCAGGAATTCACCCAGCGCCACGCCCAGCGCGGCCATCGCCGGCTGGCAGACTTCGGTCTGCGTCAATTGGCGCTGCGCCGCGGAGATGTCGTACGGCGCTTGTGGGTAGAGGGCGTCGAGAATCGAGATGCCCGTCGCGTCACGCGACGCCCGGTCCAGTTCGGTGAGCCGCGCCCGAAACTTCGGGAAGCGTTCAAACAGCGAGAGGAACAGGCCGACCCGCTGCAGACCCTGGCCAGGCACCAGAAAGACGATGCGCGGGCTCTTGTCAGCGCCCGTTTTTCCCGCCCACACCCCGACGGGCGGCGTGGCGTTTGATTTCAGCGCCGTCGCGGCCGCGCGAAGGTGGGTGGTGAGCTCCGTGGTGTCCGAGGCCACGAACGCGACGCGAACCGGCGCCACCGGTCGCGAGGCGAGGGTGCGCGCCACGTCGGCCAGGGCGTAGCCGTGAGTTTCGACCTCGCCGGCCAGCGCGTCGAGGTGCGCAGCGAGCAGGGGTGCGGTCGGCGCCGACACCACCACCAGCTGCGCGGCATCGGTCGTGGGCTGTGGGCGCGGGCCTTCTTCGAGCAAGACGTGGGCGTTGGTGCCCCCGAAGCCAAAAGAGCTGACCGCGGCGCGGCGCGGGTGAAGCGGCGACTCGGGCCACTCGATGGGGCGTTGGGTGATTTTGAAGGGCGAGTTGGGCAGGTCCAGCCTGGGGTTCAGCTCTTCGATGCCCGGCTGTGGAGGAATGGTGCGGTGGTAGAGCGACAGCACCGTCTTGATGAAGCCGGCCACCCCCGCCGCCGACATCGTGTGGCCGATGTTGGCTTTGATCGACGAGAGGTAGCAGTAGGGCTGCGCGAGCGGTTTTCCAGCGCGCTCGACGAAGAACGACTTGAGCGCGCCGACCTCCACCACGTCGCCGACAGTGGTGGCCGTGCCGTGCGTCTCCACGAAATCAATCGTGTCGACCGGCATCTCCGCGTCGCGGTGCGCGCGGACCATGGCTTCCTTCTGGCCCTCGGGGCGCGGCGTCATGGGGCCTTCACCGCGGCCGTCGTTGTTGCAGCCGGAACCTCGAATCACCGCGTAGATGCGGTCGCCGGCGGCCTGCGCGTCTTCCAGGCGCTTCAAGACGACCATGCCCACGCCCTCGCCCATCACGAACCCGTCGGCGCGACTGTCGAACGGTCGGCAGGCGCCGCTGGGGGAAATGGCCCCGATGCGGGAGAAGCCCACCAGGTTGTCGGGCGTGAGGTTGAAGTAGACGCCGCCGGCGAGCGCGATGTTGCACTGGTTGGCGCGCAGGTGAACGACGGCCTCGTGAATGGCGACCAACGCCGACGAACACGCCGCGTCGAGCGAAAAACTCGGGCCTCCCAGGTCAAAGACCTGGGACACCGTCGCCGCGATCATGTTGAGCAGCGAGCCAGCGATGGAGAACGCACGCGTGGGGACGACCTCGGCCACCGCGCCGCGAATCGCGGCCGCTGTGTTCGCGTCGGGCGCCCCGCCGAACGTGCCGTCGGCCATCTGCTGGGCGCGCAGCCGCGACGTGAGAATGTCTTTGTACTCAGAGACACTCGCGCCCACGAAGACGCCGGTGTTGGCGCGATCGAACGCTTTGTTGCCGAGGCCCGCATCTTCGAGCGCCTGACGGGTGATCTCGACCAACCAGCGCTGTTGAGGGTCGGCCACCTGCACACGCCTCGGGGCGAGGCCGTAGTGGAGCGCGGCAAACTCCTCGACACCGTCGATGAACGCGCCCTTCTTGACGTACGTCTTGTCGACGGCCCGCGCGTCGGCCCCGTCGAAGAACGTCTCGTGGTTCCAGCGCGAAGCCGGAATCGGTTCGAAGGCGACTTCGCCAGACTCCAGCAGCTTCCAAAGCGAGGAAAGGTCGCGCGCGTGCGGAAAGCGGCACGCCATGCCGACGACTGCGATGTCGTTCGGGCGACCGTTCATTCGCTTCAGCTTTCGACCTGCGTTCCCGGAGGAACGAGGCGTTTGACCAGGTCGGCGAGGTCGCCCAGGGTCTGAACCTTGGCGAGGTCTTCATCGGGCATTCGAATGGAGAGCTTCTCTTCGAAGTAGCTCACCAACTCCATCACCGCCACGGAGTCGAGCCCCAGCTTGGCGATGACCGTGCTGCGCTCGAGACCTTCGAGCTTCTTCCCGTTCACTTCTTGCGCTGCCTGCGCAAACAGCGTGATGACATTCACTGTGTTGGCCATGGTTCTCCTTGAAGGCGTTACGGCATCAATCGGTTGACGACGGAAATTGCGTACTCGCTCACCAGCCGCATCTTCCCGACAGCGTCGTCGATGGAGCGGATTTCAGCGGTGTGTTCGATGACGCGGCGGGCGCGATGTTGGCTGCGGCCGACCAGCGACATGGCGACGTGCTTGGCGAGCGTCAGGCGCTGGCCGGTGCCGCCCAGCGTGCGAACGCCCTCGGTGCCGAGCGTGCCGTCGAGGTATTGAGCGCGGGTCTTCTGTCGCTGCAGCTTTCCCGAGGAGGTCTTGGGGAGCGAGCCGGGCGCGCAGATGACCACGTCAGCCACGGCGAGCTGCAGTTGTTCGGTCAGGCGCGTCTTGATGGCGTCTTTGAGCGCGTCCGGGGTTTCGGTCTTGGACTCCACCACCACCACCAGCTCTTCAGAGGCCGTGCCGGGGCGGGAGAACGCCACGGTGTTGCCTTTGCGAACTTCAGGCAGCTCGTCGACCAACCACTCCATGCGTTGCGGGTCGTAGTTGCGGCCGTTGATGATGATGAGGTCCTTCTGGCGACCCGTGATGTAGACGTTTCCGTTGGCGAGGTAGCCCAGGTCGCCGGTGCGCAGCCACCCGTTGGGGAAGGTGGCGCGGGTGGCCACCTCGTCACGGAAGTACCCCTGCGCCACGCTCGGGCCTTTGACCCGCAGTTCTCCCACGCGGCGCTCAGGCAACTTCTCGCCATCGGGGCCAAACGCGGCGACTTCGTGACCGGGAAACGCGCGGCCGCAGCTGACGAACTCCAACGCCTTGTGCGACGCCAGCAGGGACTCGTGCGCAGGCTCCGCCGTTTTCGCAGACTCGTACGCGCTGGAGTCGATGACGTCGGTGGAGAGCGTCTCTTCCAGGGCGATGAACGAAATGGCGAGCGTCGCTTCCGCCATGCCGTAGCAGGGAATGAGGGCCGTCGGCTTCAGGCCCGCCGGCTCGAACTTCTCCACGAACGTCTTCATCACGCGCGGGTTGATGGGCTCCGCGCCGCAGCCGAACGCCTTCATCGACGACAAGTCCCACGAGGCAATCTGCTCGGGCTTGGCGCGCTTGGTGACAAGCGAGTAGGCGAAGTTGGGGGCGAAGGTGATGGTGCCGCGCTTCTTCGAGATGGTGTCCATCCAGATGGTGGCGTTGCGGACGAACGACAGCGTCGGAATGAAGGTCACCGGAACGCGGTGGAAGAGCGGGGCGATGACGAAGCCGATGAGCCCCATGTCGTGGTACAGCGGGAGCCAGCTGATGCCGACGTCGGTCTCGTCGCTGCGCAGCCCGTCTCGCATGATGGCCCAGCAGTTCGCGCGCAGGTTGCCGTGTGTGACGTCGACGCCTTTGGGGAGCGACGTGCTGCCCGAGGTGAACTGGAGAAACGCCGTGTCGTCGGGACGAACCGCCGCTGGCTCGCGGCTGGCGTCGGCCGGCGCGTCGGTGGAGAGCGCCTCGGCGTCGATGATGCCTTTGAGCGATGTCACCCGAGCGGCGGCGGACCAGACGATTTGCTTCAGCTTGGCGTTCGTCACCAGCGCCGACACTTCCGCGCGGTTCATGATGGTCGCCAGCCCGTCGATGTACGCGTCCAGCTTGCCCAGCGAGAGCGGCGGGTAGAGCGGCACGGGGATGATGCCCGCCCACACCGCACCGAGGAACGTGGGCACGAAGTCTTCGCCGTCAGGCAGAATGATGGCCAGGCGGTCGCCCTGCTTCAGCCCCCACGCGCGGAAGTGCGCCGCGCGGTTCATGGCCTCGGTGCGCAGTCGGTCGAAGCTGAACTGCAGCTCGCTGCCATCGCGCTGAACGAACGAATACCCGCGCGTCGTTTCGCCCTTGCCGCCGTCGATCGCCGCAATCAGGTTGGGGAAGTTCCACGTCGCCATGCGTACCTCCAGAAATGAGGTCCTGCTGATACGCTGAATGACGCGGAGACTTCAAGAAACACACACCGTCTCGGATCGTGAGAAAAACCACCTCAAAGACGACTAAGCACTTCGAATATTCGTCAAAACAACAATTAATTAAGATGGATACATCGAACAAACAGACAGCGCGCGCGAAGATTCTTTCACAGCTAAGCCAGCTTTGCGGGCAACTACTTGCTCATAAATCGATGTTTTGAGCAGGTTCGGCTCACGATCGGCCGAAAACACTGTCTGGAGCATGTCGCAACCCCACAATTGACGACGCCCAGGCCTCTGAGTCACGGTATTACTGGGCAAGTAATTGCTCATATCAATCGTTTCGAGGCCTCATCGCCATCGTCGAAAGGTGGTATTGGGCGGCCATGATTGAGACGACTACGCAGGGATTGCCCAGGCCCGCGCCGGGTGTGGCGGTGGTGGTCACGCCGGCTGACTCGAACGCCGACCGCAAGGCCTTCATCAAGTTTCAGTACGACCGGCAGCGGGGAGACCCGAACTTCGTGCCGCCGTTGGAGCTGGAGCGAAACGAGTTTCTCGACCCCAAGAAGAACCCCTGGTTCGAGTTCGGAACCGCGCAATTGTTTCTGGCTCGCCGAAACGGCGAAGTCGTGGGGCGCATCGCGGCCATGGAGGACCCCCGATACAACGAGTTTCACGAGGTGAAAGTCGGCTGGTTTGGGTTGTTCGAGAGCATTGACGACCAATCCGTCGCCAACGCGCTGCTGGAGACCGCAGAGAAATGGGTCCGCGCTCGGGGCCTGAAGACGCTGATGGGGCCGGCGAGCTTCTCCAGCAACGCCGAGTGGTCATTCCTGGTGCAGGGCTTCGAGCAACCCGCCGTCGTGCTGATGCCCTACAACCCACCCAGCTACCCGGCGATGGTCGAGGCGTATGGCCTGAAGAAGGCCAAAGACCTGTGGGCCTGGAAAATCGACGTGCAGAAACCACTGCCCGAAAAAGTCGCCCGCATCGCCGAGAAGGTTCGCGCGAGAGAGGGCATCACCATTCGCACGGCCAACATGAAGGACTGGGAAAACGAAGTCCTTCGAATCAAAGAAATCTACAACGCGGCCTGGGAGAAGAACTGGGGCTTTGTCCCCATGACCGACCGCGAGTTCGCGCAGCTGGCCAAAGACCTGAAGATGATTCTCATCCCGGAGCTGACGTTGATCGCCGAGGTCAAAGGCGAAGCGGTGGCGTTCGCCATCACGCTGCCCGACGCCAACTTCATGTTCAAAGCGGCCAACGGAAAACTCTTTCCGCTCGGGCTCATCAAGATGCTGCTGGCCAAGCGAAAAATCCGCTCCGGGCGCCTCGCGGTGCTCGGAATCAAGGCGGGCTTTCGCAAGCGCGGGCTCGACTCGGTGCTGTTCCTCGACACCTTCAACAACGCCCGAAAGCTGGGGTGGTGGGGCGGCGAAATCAGCTGGACGCTCGAAGACAACGACATGGTCAATCGCGCCATCGAGGTGTTCGGGTGCGAGCGCTACAAGACCTATCGCGTATACGAGAAGCCCCTCGTCGTGGACGCGGCGAACTAGCGGTCTGATGCCGGACGCGGGACGACCCTCCTGATGCGTGGCGCGGCGCGGCGGGGAGCGACCGTGGTGGTGCCTCGTTACGCCACCCGTGCCGCCGACGTCGCGGTGGACGAGGTTCGGACCACCAAAGACCGCGACGACTTCATTCGCTACCCGTTGGAGCGTTACGCGCACGACCCCATGTACGTGCCGCCGCTGGTGGCCGAGCGGCGCGAATTCATCGACCCGCAGCAGAACCCGTACTTTGCGCGCGCCGAGGCCATGTTGTTCGTGGCCCGTCGGTATGGCGCGCCGGTGGGGCGCATCGCGGCGGTGATTGATCAGCGCTACAACCAATTCCACCGCGTCAACGTGGGATTCGTCGGCATGTTCGAGTCCGCCGACGACCCGGGCATTGCCTCGGCGCTCCTGTCCGCCGCGGGCGAGTGGCTTCGAAAGCGCGGCGTGCGGGAGGCCATGGGGCCGGTGAATCTCGCGTTTCACCACGACGTGGGGCTGCTGGTTGAAGGGTTCGATCGGCCTCCGTCGATGATGATGCCGTACAACCCACCCAGCTACGCGGGGCTCTTCGAAGCCAACGGGTTTCGTAAGCTCAAAGACCTCTTCAGCTACGAAGTCACCGCGCAGACCCCGCTGCCTCCGAAGATGACGCGACTGGCGGACCGCGTGCGGCAGTCGGGGCTGGTGACGGTTCGCACCATCGACATGTCGCAGGCGTCGACCGAGGCGCGCCGAATCAAGGGCGTCTATGACTCGATGCTCAAGCCGGGCTTCGGCTTTGCGCCCATCTCGGAGGAAGAGTTCAGCCACATGGTGAACCGACTCCGTCCCCTGGTGTCGATGCGGCCCGAGCTGTCGCTGGTGGCGGAGGTCGCCGGCGAGGCCGTGGCGTTTTCCATCACCGTGCCGGACTCCAACCTCGCGCTCAAAGCCGCCGGCGGGTACCTGTCGAAGTACGGGCTGCCCATCGGCCTCGCGAAGTTTCTGTGGGCGGCGCGAAAGGCAGACCGCCTGCGCATGCTGCTGTTCGCCATCAAACCCGGCTTCCGGCGGCGCGGCATCGACGCGCTCTTGACGGTGGAGACGATGGAGACCGCGCGTCGCCTCGGTTTTGCGTCGGCCGAGCTCGGCTGGGTTCGCGAGGACGACACCCTGGTCACGCGGGCGGTCCACGCGGCGGGGGCGCGGCGAATTCGCGTCTACCGAATCTATTCACGGCCCATCTAGGCCTGGGGGCGCTCGACCGCGGCTCAGGCGGGCGAAACAAAGGGATTGTTGCGAACCCAGAATCGAAGCTTTCGTCGAGCCCAAGCGCCGGCATAGTCGACGCCCACGCGCGGGCCCCGGGCGATGTCGCGCGGCTTCAACGGCGCGCCCCGGATGAGCAGGAGCGGTGCCCTCGAAAGCGTGTGCGCGTTGAAGGACCGGTCAATCTCGAGCGCTCGGGTCAGCCGCGCTGGTCCGTGGGTCGGGCGCCCGCCAAGCCCATCCAGCGGCTCCAGCGCCCGGACCAGCACGGCCTCTCCGGGAGACGTCACGACGTTGAAACAGAAGTGCAGGCCGTACACGAAGTACACGTAGGCCGTGCCGGGGGCGCCGAACATCGCCTCGTTTCGCGGCGTGCGCCCCTTCGAGGTGTGGCAGGCCAAATCCAATGGACCCAGGTACGCCTCGGTTTCGACGATGCGCCCCGTGCGGCGCTCTCCGTCCACCAGGCGCACCAGGTGCATCCCGAG
The DNA here is from genome assembly GCA_964522795.1 of uncultured Myxococcaceae bacterium. GTDB lineage: Bacteria > Myxococcota > Myxococcia > Myxococcales > Myxococcaceae > CAZFXD01. The sequence goes on along the minus strand of CAZFXD010000023.1, from coordinate 9,396 downwards.
GAGGGCCTGGGCGACTTCGGCCGTGGGGCGCTGAAAAAATGACCGGGGCAGGACCTTCACGCACGTCCCCCTAGCGCAGACGAACCAGGAGCGTTAGTTCGCCACCAACGTGAGCGACGCGACTCCTCCCTACTGGCGCCTGCTGTCGGTGCTCTTCAGCTCGTTCCCCATGACCTCAGGGCTGGCCATGACGCTGTATCAGGCCGCGTTCGAGCTGCAGCAGACCGACGCGCGGCAGAAAAAGGTCTCCGGCGACGTGCTGAGCGGCACGGTGCGAAATCTGAAGCGCCACGCCGTCATCGGTTCAGTCGGGGGGCCAACCTTCGAAGCGGACGTGGAGACTGAGCGCGGGCGCGGGCTGGTGCGATTTCTCCTGACGCGCGAGGGGCTCGAAGCGCAGGGCCTGGTCGAAACCCCATCTCATCTGCGCAACTAGCGCCCAGACGCCCACGAGGTATCTGCCCTCGCTTCCCCTGCCGCTACCGGCGAAGGGGCGGGTTGGGCCAGCACGCCACGCCACCGGAACTCCCGCGGCAGATGCCCCACGGTGCCGGCGCACAACCGACCCGCCCGGCGCTGGTGGCACAGCGGTACCCACAGGCGATTGCTCCGAACTGGGCGCTGCACGTCGCGCGCTCACCTTGAAAGCGCGCGTCTCGCGTGACCCACCGAGGTGGGTCCCAACAGGCGACTTTTCCGAACTCCGCCGCGCAGGCCCCCCAGGGCGTCTGGGCGCACTGCACCGCGCCGAACTCAGACTTGCAGTGGTAGCCGCACGCCGATGTTCCGAATTGCGACACGCACTCCGGCACGGGCCAGCGCTCCTCGCGCGGGTCGGGCCACGAGGAGGCTTCGTCAACGGCGGACCAGTCCCGCTCCACGTCGTTGCAACCGATGGTTCCCGAAGCCGGGGTACAGCGGCCGCCGGGGCTTTTCGCGCACCTCACCAGCCCCGAAGCGGCGGTGCACCCGTACCCGCAGCTCGTGGTGCCGTACGCGCTGAGGCACTCCGCCTGGGCGCCATTGGGCGTCGGCGCTTCAGGGTCCCAGCACGTCACCTGGCCGTAGGCGGCGCCGCACGCGCCCTGCGGTGTGTCGGCGCAGCGGACCTGACCGTACGCCGCGGTGCAGTGGTACCCGCAGCGGGTGAGGCCGTACGCCGACACGCAGCGAGCTGGAGGAACCTGCGAGAACAACGAGAGGGCGAGCACCAGGCTGGTCGCGAACATGACGGCGCACATGACGCCGCCGGGCCCGGAACATTCAAACCGACCTCAGTGCCGCGACGCGTCCCCGAGCGCTATTTGATGAACTGCAGCACGTCGTGAACGGGCAAGCCCAGGGTGAGGCCGCCCGCGTCGACCTTGGCGTCGAACGCCACGTCGGCCCGGCCGCCATTCACCGCGGAGATAATCGCCGAGGCCGCGCCGAGAAAACTCACGGAGACCGGAATTGCCACGCGCTTCTTCGAGCCGCCGGGTATCAGCCCCAGCGCTCCCGAGGAAATCGTGCCGACGGCGACGTTGGCGACCTTCACCTGCCCGGAGACACCGCCGATGGGCAGCGGGAAGGAGTTCTTGTTCTCGAGCGTAAACGGAAACTCGATGGTGGCACCGGCGAGATTGACCGACGACACCCGCGGATTCTCCAGCGCGAGCTGCGGCATCTTCGGCACGTCAAAGGTGCCTTCTTTGTCCAGCGGCAGGCGAATGAGCCCCAGCGGAGTCTCGAGGCCGATGTGCCCAGAGGCACGGTACTTCGCGGTGTCTTTGGTGAGGAACGTCTGCACCACGGGGACCAGGTCGGCGAATCGGATTCCCGCGGGGAAGACGAGGGGGGCTCGCCCATTCGCGGGAATGGTGAGGCCGTTGGGCGGTGCGCCGGCCACGACCTGCTTGTCCTCGACATACAGCGCGTACGAGACCTCAGCGATGCTGATGCCGAGCGCGTTCGGGTTCTCCACCTCGTAGTTCAAATTGAGGGACAGCCCGGCGAGGGAGATGTCTCCCAGCGACGCGCCGCGAAATTCCATCGTCGGTCGTTTGACCGCGCTCCCAAGGAGTTCCTGCAACAAGGCGCACCCGCTCGAACTCACGAGCAGCGCGACCGCCAGCGCCCACTGAAATTTTCGCATCACTCAGTAGTTCTTCGAGGTGCGAACGGCGCCCGTGTAGTCGAAGAACACCGTCTTCAACTGCGTGAAGAACAGCGCGCCTTCTTCGGCCATTTCGCGCTCGCCCACGCCGGTGGTCTTCCAGCCGCCGAACGGGAGTTGCGCCTCGCCGCCCACCGTCGGGTTGTTGACGTGCACCATGCCAGCCTCGATGCGCTCGATGAACTTCATCGCGCTGTTCGCATCGCGCGTGTAGATGCTCGAGGAGAGCCCGAACTCCACCGCGTTCGCCGCGTGCATCGCTTCGTCGAAGTCACCGACTTCCACCACCGCGATGACCGGACCAAACACCTCTTCCTGGTGCAGGCGCGAGCCGACTTTGACGCCAGAGAACACCGCCGGCTCCACGAAGAAACCTCGAGCGAGCGCGCCGTCCTGCAGGCGACGGCCGCCGGTGAGCAGCTTTGCGCCTTCGGCCCTGGCGATTTCCACGTACGAAAGGTCGGTCTTCAGTTGCGAATCGTCGACGGCGGGGCCCATGTCGATGCCCGCCTCGAGGCCGTTGCCGACCTTGATCTTCTTCGCCCCGGCGACGAGCGCGTCGATGACCTTCGGCGCGACGCCTTTCTGCACGATGACGCGGGACGTGGCCGTGCAGCGCTGACCCGTCGAACCGTACGCGCCCTGGAGAATGCCGGTGACGGCGAGGTCGAGGTCCGCGTCGTCCAGGACCACCACGGGGTTCTTCCCGCCCATCTCGCAGGTGACCTTGATGCCGCGCTTGGCGGCCCGCTCGTTGAGCGCCATGCCGATGGAGTTCGAACCTGTGAACGACACCGCCACGATGTCCTTGTGGTCCACGAGCGTGTTGCCCACGGCTCCGCCTGGACCGGTGACGAGGTTGAAGACGCCCTTGGGCAGCCCCGCGGCCTCCAGAACCTCGGCGAACATGGTCGCGGTTCCCGGAGTGTTCGACGCCGGCTTCATCACCACGGTGTTGCCGGTGACGAGCGCGGGCGCCGACTTCCACGCCGGAATGGCGAACGGAAAGTTCCACGGCGTAATCAGCGCCACCACGCCGAGCGGCTGGCGAATGGTGTACGTAAACGTCTGCTTCATCTCTGAGGGCAGCGTCTTGCCGTGCATGCGAAAGCCTTCGCCGGCGTAGAACTCGAAGAGCGCGATGCCCTTCAACACTTCGCCCTTCGCTTCGGCCAGCGTCTTGCCTTCCTCGCGGCAGAGCATGCGGGCGAACTCGTCGACGCGAGCGCGGAAGATTTCGACGGCCTTCCACAACACGCGGCCGCGCGAGGGAGCGGGCGTGCCGGCCCAGGCGGGGAACGCGGCCTTGGCCGCGGCGATGGCTTCGAGCGCGTCCTTGGCGGAGGACGAGGGGTACTCGCCGATGATGTCGTCCGTGTCGGCCGGGTTGCGGTTGGGGACGTACGACTGCGTCGAAGGAGGAACCCAGGTGCCGCCGATGAAGTTGTTGTAGCGCTGAATGGTAGGCATGGGCCGCTGCTTAGTGCCCAGAGCCCTCGCTGATCAACGCGCGCAGGTCTGAAACCTGCGGGTGTGACTTGAACGTTTCATTCAGCATCTTGAGCATCGCTTCGCGTTGGTTGGGCCGTTCGTCCTCGGTCAGCGCCCGGGCGAGCGCGAGGGCCGCGGTGAGGCCTCCGGGGTCGGGGGTGATGAACGCCACGTCGTAGGCGGCGCCCGGCACAGAATTGTCTCCGCCCTGAACCCGGAGCACGTAGCCGTGCTCTCCGCTGGTGAGCGGCACCAGGCGCGGCGCTCCGTCCACCACGAGCGGCTTTTCGTCGGGCTGCGCTTTCTTGGCGATTTCGGTGGGCTTGTCTTTGGTGCGGGCGAACCAGGCGGCGTACGGCGTTCCGTCCTGGGCGAGGAGCTTGCCCGCCGGCGGGGGCACGATGACCGCGAAGGCCCGACCTTTGCCCGCGGGAAGAGCGAAGAAATCGGGTGACGACGTCGGGACTTCCGGGCGGACGAAGCCCGCGTGGTCAGGGTAGGGCACCAGCGCGCCGACGAAGGCGCGAACCGGCGTCCGGTCGTCGACCGGCGTGGCGCGCTCCACGCTGTCGTTGGGTTCTTTTTCAAGTGCGCGACCCGAGGGCGCTTCGACCGTGTCGATGCGCAGCACGTAGGGGGTGCTCCCTCGGCCTTTCGGCGCGCGGTCAGGCTCGTCGTAGAACGGTGCCTCTTCCACGCGGAGATAGAGCGCGCCGCCGGGAACGTAGATGGCGTCCAGTCGCTCGGCGCCGCCCGGGCCCATGTCGTCGACGAAGGCGAGGCGGGTCAGGCGATCTCCGTCGAGCACCGAAGCCTCGAGAAACAGGTTCAGCTCGGGAATGCCGCTCAACGTCAGCCGGTACCACCCCGGCGTGGTCTGAACCACGAACATGTCGCGGTCTTTCTCTTTGCCGGTCGCGTCGATGGTGGCCCGCACGTCGTTCCCCACCATGATGGCGGTGGCCATCAACGGCCCATCGTTGGGTTCGATTTCGTGCGTCGGAGCGGGCTTGGGCTTGAAGGTCACGGCGGCGGCGGTGATGGCTCCCAGCACGAACACCGCGAGCAGCAGTCGGCGGGGCCAGGCTTGTCGCCGCTTCAAGTCCCGCTCGAACGCATCGAAGTCTTCGCGTCGCGCGACCCGCTTATCGAGAATGATGGGCTCGAGGTGGGGCAGGGAAGTGACGGGCGTCTTCTGCGTGAGCGCCTCGAAGGCCTGCATGGCCGCCGCGGCTGAAGGGAAGCGATGTTCGCGATCCTTCTCCAGCATCTTTCGCAGCAGTTGTTCGAAGCCCCGGGTGGCGCGGCCCGGCGCCACGCTGTCGATGCTGGGAACGGGGGCGGTGAGGTGCTGCGTGACGATGGCCATCGGGCTTCCGGCGGAGAACACCGGCTGTCCCGTCACCAGTTCGAAGAGCATCGCGCCCAGCGAGTAGATGTCGCTGCGCGCGTCGAGCGACTCACCGCGCGCCTGCTCCGGCGCGATGTACGCCGGCGTGCCCACGAATTCGGTGATGGCCGTGATGTTGGCCGCGCCTTTGCCTTCGGTGAGTTTGGCGATGCCGAAGTCGAGCAACTTCACCACGTCGCGGTTGTCGCTCGTCTTGGCCAGCAGCACGTTGGCCGGCTTCAGGTCGCGGTGAATGATGCCCTTGGAATGTGCTTCAGCGAGCGAGCCCAACAGCTGCTTGGCGATGCGAATCGTTCGCTCTTCAGAAAACGCGCCTTCATGTTGGAGGTGCCAGGCGAGGTCTTTTCCCTCGAGGAACTCCATGGCGATGAAGAGCGAACCATCGGGGAGTTGGCCGGCGTCGAACACCTGCACGGTGTTTCGATGGGACAGCCGGGCGACCACGCGCGCTTCCTGGAGGAAACGGTCTTTGAGCGTCTTGTCCTTCTGCGAATCGGGGCGGAGCACTTTGAGCGCGAGAATCTTCCCCATGCGGACGTGCTCGACTTTGAAGACCGAGCCCATGCCGCCTTCGCCCAGCTTCTCGAGCAGCTTGTAGCGGCCGTCGAGGACCTGGCCGGACGTCTCGCCCGACATGGTGTCAGAGGTTGGGGAGAGGCCGCGCAGGTCTGATCCACAGGCCGGACAGAAATTGGCCTCGCCCGATTGCCACTTGCCGCACGCTGGACAGGCGAAGCCCTTGTTCACGGATAAACCCGCGACGAGATTAGCCGATGTGGCGGCGGGAGCACGTTTTGGTCACGAGTTCCGGCTGCTTGCGCGCGCGCACTCCAGTGTCGTGTTTTCACGCGGACCTGGATCAACAACCCGAAGCAACTTATTGATTTCCAGTGCCGACAATGTTGGCAGGGGAATTGATCAGTCCCCTGTGAGGTATCGAACCATGAAGGCGCTCATTTCAGTCGCTGTTCTCTTCTGCACCACGGCGTTCGCGGGTCTCCCCGAACGTTTGAACCTCCCGGTGGGAAACACCCTGACCATGTCGATGCCGTCGACGGTCTCCAGCGTGACGGTCAGTAACCCGTCGCTGGTGGAGGTCTCCCGCGAGGGTCGCCGCATCACCCTGGTGGGCAAAGCCAAGGGCCACGCCGAGGCGGTCATTCGCACGGCGAACGGCGAGCACAAAGTTCGCATCTACGTCGCGCAAGACCGCTACTCGATGCCCTAGCGAGCGTTTCGCGTCTCATTCGCGCGTGCTAGGCGGCGCGGATGATCTTTCGAATCCTGTCGATCGGAATCCTGGCGACTCTCGCAGCCTCTTGCGCGCGGAATCTGCCGCAGGACGGTCTGGGGCGCTCAGACGAGAAACGCTCGGCGGTCGAAAGCCTTGAACGATTTCGAGGGGAACTTTCTGATCTCAGCGTCGTGGTGAAGGCCCCGCTGTCGGAAGTCGATGCGCGGCGCGTGCTCCTGCAGAACTGGCCGGACCTGGCGATGTGCCTTACGGAGTCGGGAATCACAGGCGAAGCAGCCGCAGATACGACCGTCATCCGGTTCGATGTGACCCCGGGCGGCGAGGTTGCGTCTTCGCCATTCACACGCATCGAGGGGCATGGGTTCTACGCGGACTGCCTTGCCGATTTCATTGGGCGTTGGAAATTCCCGAACACCGGAACGACATCCACCGTCGAGCTGTCATTTCGGCTGCGACCGACCGTCGGGCTCAGACAGGCCGCCAACCGCGTTCTTCGGACCGAAATAGGAACGGTGTGCCAGCGCCTTTCAGGTTCCTCTGTGACGCACGAGCAACTCGTCGGCGTCTTCGCTTCTCCCAACACCAAGTCGCTGGTCTCTCCTCTTCGCGTCGCTTCTGACTACTTCTTCCCAATTCCTCCGCACACGGAAGGTGAAGCAGCGAGGCGCGTGCGTGGAAGCGCGCTGGATTGGCTTCAGAAGCTCGCCCGTCGTGCCGACGCGGACTCTTTTTGTCTGCCTCTGAGGGCCAGCAGTGGCGGTGGGGAGTCATCTGCCCCGACCGCGGTGGTTGATTCCGTGGTGGACCGTCTCTTTCCGACCGAGGCGCTGCGGGAGTGCGCTCAAATCGTCCGGCCGGCGCCCGTCACAGGCGAATGGAGCCCCGACTGGGAATCCTCGTGGGAAGACGACCGGACCCTTGTCGACTTCGATATCGCCGATGACGGGCGCCCGTTTCTGAGCAGATCGACCTGGTCGCGATTCGTCGACACCGAGTGTCTCGGGGCGCGCTTGAAACAGGTGACGGTCCCACCCGACATGGCGCCCCGGCATGTCCGATTCTCGAAAACGATTCACTTCCGTACCTCGTTAGCGGAACGAAACGCTCGACAGGCCGTCTGGCGTCGTGAGTACGACGAGATTTGTCGGCTCGCGGCTTCAGAATTCAAGACGTCACCCCACGACTCCAAAGCGCTGGGCCGCGTGGTGGCGAAGCTGTTGAAGGTGAACAAGAGCGACTCGGACACCCAGAAGATTCTCAAGGTCCTCGCCGAAATCCCAGGGTCCGATGGCGTCGAGACCGCAGCCATTCTTCGACAGGTGGCGAAGGAACGCGGGTTCGACAACTACTGCCCTGAACTGCAGACGTGGGCCGCGGCGCTCGGACGCCCGAGCAAGTAGCCCGCTGGAACTGAATTGCGGTCGAGGGGCAACGTTTTGCGCCCATTCGTTCACGCACAAAAGACTCGTGCGCGCACGCCGAATGGCCGGGCCGACGAAGCCAACGGTTCCAGCCAACAATTCAGGGACGCGTTCGAAGGCCCTTCAAGCGTTCCGTGGTTCGAGGACTTCCAGCGCGTTCGCACCAGCGCGTGAACTCCGCGCGCGGCACGCCTTCGAACGCAATCTCGTCCACCGACTTGAAGAGCTTCACGTCGCTCTTGAGTGTCGCCAGCGTTCGGTAAAGCACGGCGTCCTTGCGGTGGGCTGCCAACGTCGCTGCCAGCCGCTCTTTGCCGCGAACGTCGATGTCCCAGGCGCTCGGGTCGTCGGGAATCTTCTCCAGGTGTGGGTACCGCCCGAGCACCTTGGCGGCGGTCTTTTCGCCCCAGCCGTCCAGCCCGGGAATTCCGTCGGCCGTGTCTCCCACCAGCCCCAGAAAATCGGGAACGCTCTCGGGCGCGTAGCCGCGGTCCTGCGCGAAGCTCGCCGCCGTGATTTCACGTTCGCGCATCCGGTCCACTTGCACCACGCGCGTCTTGTACAGGCATTGGCCGAGGTCTTTGTCGGGGGTGCAGATGCGAACCTGCGTCACCCGCTTGTCTTTCAGCGCTGCCGCCGCGCCCGACGCCAACGCGTCGTCGGCTTCGAACTCCTTCATCGACCAGACGGTGACGCCCAGCGCGCGAACCCCGGCTTCCACGTCGTCGAATTGCGCCAACAGTTCCGGCGGAACGCCTTCCTCCGTCTTGTACCCGGCAAACAACTTGTTCCGGAACGAGCGGATGGGGTTATCGAACGCGGCGGCGATGTGGGTGACGTCTTCGGCCTCGTTGTGCAGCAGGGCGAGCAGGCTTTGCACCACGCCCAGGGTGGCCTTGTTGTCCTTCCCCGAGGGCGAGGTGTGCGAGGGCCTCGGTGAGAAGTGGGCCCGAAACAGTTCCCAGGTGCCATCGATGAGGTGGATTCGCACCAGGGCATTGTGGCTTGAGGCGCGGCGAAAGTGGCGCCGATTCAGCGTTTTCTGTACGGTGCCGCGCTCCCCATGCTCGATTGGCTCCACACTCTTTTCTCGCGCGATCTCGCCATTGACCTGGGGACCGCCAACACCCTCATCTACATTCGCGGCGTCGGCATCGTTTCGAACGAGCCTTCGGTGGTCGCGGTGCAGCAGGACGCGCGCGGCGGCAAGAAGGTGCTCGCCGTGGGCAAGGAAGCCAAAGAGATGTTGGGCCGCACGCCCGGCAACATTGTGGCCATTCGCCCGATGAAGGACGGCGTCATCGCCGACTTCGAAATCACCGCGGCGATGCTGCGGTACTTCATTCAGTCCGCGCACAACCGCAAGACGCTGGTGAACCCGCGCATCATCATCGGCATTCCTTCAGGCATTACTGAAGTGGAGCGCCGCGCTGTCCGCGAGGCGGCCGAGAACGCGGGCGCGCGCGAGGTCTACCTGATTGAACAGCCGATGGCCGCGGCCATTGGCGCCGGGCTCCCCGTCACCGAGCCCTCGGGCAACATGATTGTCGACATCGGCGGTGGCACCAGCGACGTCGCCGTCATCTCGCTCGCCGGCATCGTCGATTCGAAGAGCGTGCGCATCGGCGGCGACAAGCTCGACGAAGCCGTCATTCAGTACGTC
>CAZFXD010000022.1:0-32331 GCA_964522795.1 uncultured Myxococcaceae bacterium | reverse complement strand
TGCCGCCCGAGCCCGCGCCCGCGGCCTGGCCGCCGCCGGCCGCCGCATCGCCGCCGCCCATGCCGCCCTGGCCTCCGCCGTTGCCGCCGTTGTTTTCGAGCGTTCCGCCGCAGGCGAGCAACAGGCCAGCTCCAAGGCCGGCGAGGAGCGCAGGGCGCATGACAGGGGTTCCGGGCATGCGGGCGGAATTGCGAGAACCATTCCATGTCGACCCCCGGGGGCTGACGAGGAAACGCGCGGCCTTAGGCCGATGTCGCATGTCTACGGGTGTGATCAGCAGAACAGCGGCGCACCGGCCCCGGTGTGGGGTGCAGGCGACGCGTTGACTTTCGCCTCCGGCTTCCAGCCCGGGGCGCAAGTCGGGCTATGGTGCGCTCTCCGTGGAAGACGTCGAACTGGTCGCGCGCGCCCGGGAGGGCGACGTTCAGGCTTTTGAAGCGCTGGTGGAGCGGCACCGCGACGCGGTGTACGGGCTGTGTGTGCGCCTGTTGCGCTCGCCGGCCGACGCCGCGGAGGCGACGCAGGACGCATTCTTGAAGGCCTTCACCAGCCTCAATGAGTTTCGGGGCGAGGCCGCGTTCGCAAGCTGGCTGTACCGGATTGCCGCCAACTTCGCCTTGATGCGGCTGCGCAAGCGCACCACCCGCAACGAGGTGGAAGAGCCGCTCGAGGGGCCACAGTTCAACGAGCGCGGCTCGCTGATTGAGTCGGTCATCGACCCGGGGCCGACCGCGGAGGGGCAGCTCATTGACGAAGAGCTGAAGAAGGCCATCGAAGAGGCGACCGACAAGCTGCCCGAAACCCACCGGCAGGTGTTCCTCCTGCGCGACGTGGAGGGCCTGTCGTACGAGGCGATTGCGGAGCTGATTCAGGAGAGTGTTCCGGCGGTTAAGAGCCGCCTGCACCGGGCCCGGCTGGCGCTCCGAGCGTCGATAGATCGCTTCTACGAGGCCGCCGATGGATAATGTGGCGAGCAGTACGTGGGGACGGCATTTATTTCGCTCTGACGTAGCTGAGGTCTGACAGTGTCCGGGTTCACCTGCAAACAGGCGGTCGAATCGCTCCGCGAGTACCTCGACGGAGACGTGGCGGGAGACCTGCGCGCGAAGCTGGAAGCGCACCTGGGCGGCTGCACCCCGTGCGTGGAGTTCCTCAAGTCCTACGAGCGAACGCCCCAGCTGTGCAAAGGCGCCCTGGCGGCAAAGATGCCGCAGGAGTTCGCCGAAAAGCTGACCGACTTCCTTAAGAGTCACCTCAAGAAGTAGACAGCCGCGCGTGCGGTTCACCCTCAACGACCTCGACTTCAACGGCCTCGCCGGCGCGCTGGCCGACACGGCGCCGTCGCAGACCGAGCTGCTCAAGCTCCACGCCGCCACGCACGCCCGCTGGGCCAGCTCGATGGACGCGCTGCGGGAAACCCGCCAGGTCACCCGCGAAGTCCGCGACGCGGTTCAGCTGCGCGGGGAGCTGAAGCGACTCACCCTGCTCGAGCGGCGCGAGGCCGAGGACGGGTTCGTGAAGTACCTCTTCGAGTCGCCGCTGGGCGGGCAGTTCGAGGCCGTTCGCATTCCGATTTTCGACGAGAAGTACGTGGTGTGCATTTCGTCGCAGGTGGGCTGCGCGCTGGCCTGCGACTTCTGCGCCACCGGGCGGCTCGGGTTTTCCCGAAACCTCTCAGCCTGGGAGATGGTTGATCAGGTCCAGTGGGTGAAGAGCGAAGCCCGCCGGCCCGTCCGGGGCGTCGTCTTCATGGGCATGGGCGAGCCGCTGCTCAACTACGCCAATGCCACGCGCGCGGCGCGAATCTTCTGTCACCCGGCGGGCCTGGCCATCGACGCGAAGTCCATCACCTTCTCCACCGCTGGCTGGGTCCCCGGCATTCGGAAGTTCACCGCGGACCGTCTGCCGTATCGGCTGGCGTTCTCCATCACCTCGGCGATTCCCGAGAAGCGGGCTGTGGTGCTCCCGGTGGAGAAGACGTACCCCCTGTCAGAGTTGGTGGAGGCGATTCGCGAGTACACCGTCGCGCGCAACGAGCGGGCGATGCTGGCCTACGTGCTCATCAAAGGCTTCAACACCGGGGTGGAAGATGCCGAGGCGCTCCAGCGCGTCTTTCACGGCATTCCCATCAAGATGGACCTCATCGACGTCACCGACCTCTCAGGAAAATACCAACCGCCCGACGACGCCGAGCGGCACGCCTTCTTCGACGCGCTGCAGATTCTGAAGGCGCCCATCGCCCGGCGGTACTCCGGCGGAAAAGACATTGGCGCCGCGTGCGGCACCCTCGCCGGGCAGCGCTCGGGAGGCACCGTGGTGAAGGCCTCACCGTCGGAGACTGCTCACTGAGCGGGCGCGGCGCTGCGGGGTTTGGCGTCTTTGGACCACGGCGTGTCGTCTTTGGGCTCTGACTCCGAGCCCCCGCCCGTGAAGTAGACGAGCGCCGCCGCGCCGGCGCTGGCCGCCGAGACGCCGTAGAGAATGTCTGCCATGAGCGCACTCCCGCGAGCGCCCCGCATCGCCGCTTCGTACCTGTCGACGTCCGTCTGTGGAATCTGCCCGGCCGCCGCCGCCTGGCCCGAGGCCGACACGCCCATGCCAATCGCCACGGCCAGGGCCACCGCGCACGCGCCAACGAGTCCCAGCGCGATGTAGGGGCGAACTGAACCGCCGCTCTCCGCATCAGGCTTCGCCACCACGGTGTTCGGCGGCGACGTCCTCGCGTCGTGCTTCACGGTCAGCGCCTCAGGCGTCTTCTCGGGCGGCGGAGGCGCGGGCGTGGCGCTCTTCAACACCGCGGCCACCGCCATTCGGACCGCGGCGCCGAGCGTCGCTTCGTCGAGCTTCTGGGCCGGCGCGCTGGCCTTGTTCACCGTCTGCCCGGACCGGTCCACCTTGTAGACCCACACGCCCTCGGCCGCGTCCTGCGGCAGGAGCACCACCAGCGCCAGGGGCGCCTCGGCGAACACCGCCAGCGCCGCGGACTCCCGAATGAGGTCCTTCTCACTGCCGGCGGTGGCGAGTGACTCCAGTCGAACCACGGCGTCGTTCTTGAGCGGCTCCAGCTTGAACTTGCAGGGGCCCCCCACGGACACCGGGAGGCGCTCGCGAATCGAGACGTACCCCGGCGCGGAAATCGAGATGTAGTGCGTCCCCGGCTGGAGCTGGGTGGAGGTCGTCCCCGTGGCGAGGGCGATGCCGTCAATCTGCACTGACGCGGAGGCGGGCTGCGTCTCGACGCTGACCGAGACCACCTTCTGGCCTCCCACCTTCGCCCGGGCCTTCTCCACGGCCTTGGAGAACTGCGGGCTCGCCCGAGCCGGGTCCACCCGGTACCCCGGGTTGAGGCTGAACAACTGCACCAACGTCTTCTGGGCCTCGGACTCATCGCCGGCCGTCTTCGCCGCCAGCGCCTTCATCGAGAGCGCGTCGTACAGCAGCTCCATGGACTGGGCGCGTTCAAACTCACTCACGGCCTGACCGAGGAGCTTCCTGGCTTTGGCCAGGTCCAGCTCGTCCATCGCGGCCACACCGGACTTGAGCAGCTCCTTGCCCTTGCTGACCTGCCCCGAGACGTCTTTGCCATCCTTCAGCTCGCCCAGCTGGGCGCGCGTGGAGAGGGTGAGCCCGTCGTCGCGGGCGGCCTTCTCGGCCACCGGCAGCATGGCGGCGGAGAGCGGTGACATCAGCCCCTGTCCGGCCGGAGGGACGACCGCCACCACCGCGTCGACCCCGGCCTGGGCGGAGCCGGCGACGAGGGCGAGGCTCATCGCCACCCGCGCGGAGCCGGAGATTCGCGATGCGCTTGCCCGACCAGGACGTGACGCCATGAGCCCATGCTACCGCCACTTCTGCGCGGCGTCGCTCCCGACGGCGGGCTCGGGGGTCGGCCTCAGAACTTCACAATCACGGGAACAGATTCGTTGGGGTCGACGTCGATCTTCTTCTCCACCACCCCGCCCGAAATTCCGTTGATGAGCTTGAGCCGGTGGTTGCCCGCCTTCAGCCGGTAATCGGTGAGCGGCGAGGTGAGGTCGTTGTCCTTGCCGTCGATGATGATTTTGCACCACGGCACGCAGTTCACGTTGATGGTCCCGTACTGCGGGCGCGGCGACGACTTCTGCCCGGCGTCGCGCTCGGGGCTCCCCGCGTCGCCACCGCTCGTGGCCTTCTGGCCGGCGTCAACCACCGTCGCGGCGACCGCGCGTCCGGCGTCGATGCGCCGAGGGGTTTCCACGGGGCGGCCTGCGTCGACCACCACCTCGGCGGGAGCCCCCGAGTCGACCTGCGTGGGGGCTGCACGGACGCCGGCGTCAAAAGCGAGGCCCGGCTCCAGCACCACCGGCTCACTGCGAAGCAAGCGAAGGAGCCCCGCCGCGCCGAAGGCCGCGATGATGATGCCAATCAAAGCGGCCACCACCGGAGACGGCGTCGACTTCTTCTTTCGCCGGGGCGCACCGGGAGCGCTCGCCGTGGTGGGGAGTTTCGGGACCGACCGTTTCGAAGGCGACCGCCGCGGCTTGGTGACGTCGCTGATGACGGACGAGACCGACAGCGCCCCCATGCTGTCTTCTCCGTCCACCACCTTCTCGCGTCGGGTGCTCTTTTGCGACGGCTCGGAGCGTGAGTCGGTCCCCGTCTCGTCGGAGACCGGAGCATCGCCGTCCTCCGCCGCTTCAGAGAGCGTCTGCCGGTTGGACTTGTTCGACGGCTCCATCTGCGTGCGGTCCGAGACATCGCTGATCTGCTCGCGGTGCATGCTCGAGCGCTTCTTGATGTGCGCTTCGCCCAGCAGCTCTTTCAAGAACCCGGAGATCTGCGACGCGTGGGGCACGTAGGTCGCCGTGGCCAGGTAGTCCGAGAGCGCGTTCTTCAGCTCCTCCGCGGTCTGGAAGCGCTGCTTCACGTCACGGGACAGGGCCTTCATCACCACCGCCTCAAGCTCGGGCGGGACGTCGGGATTGATTTCGCGAGGCGGCTTGATGGGCTCCTTCACCAGCGCCTGAAACACCTCGGCCTGGGTGGGCCGCGCGAACGGCTCACTCAAGGTCAGCATCACGTACCCGACCACGCCCAGGGCAAACAGGTCGCTGCGGGCGTCGATGGGCTTGGCCAGAATCTGCTCTGGCGACATGTACTTCAGCTTGCCTTTGATGAGGCCGGCGCGCGTCTGATCCAACCGGTTCTCGGCTCGGGCGATGCCGAAGTCGAGCACCTTCACCACGCCTTGAAAGGTGAGGAAGATGTTCGACGGCGTCACGTCGCGGTGAACGATGTTGGCGGGCTTCCCGAAGTCGTCCTCGAAGGTGTGGGCGTAGTGGAGCGCGTCGGCCGCCGAGGCCAGCACGTGGGCCGTGATGTTGAACGGAATCGGCAGCTCCTGAGCCACGCACTGCTTCAGGATGAAGCCGAGGTCTTCTCCGACCAGGTACTCCATGCAGAGAAAGGGCTCGGGGGTGTCGCCGAAGTCGAACAGCTGCACGATGCCCGGGTGTGAGAGCTGCGCAGCGATGCGCGCCTCGTCGATGAACATGCGCACGAATTCCTGCTGCTGCGCGAACGCCGGAAGAATGCGCTTGATCACCACGCTCTTCTCGAACCCGCCGGGTCCGGAGTGCTTGGCGAGGAAGATCTCGGCCATCCCGCCCTGGGCCAGGCGACGAACCAACCGGTATTTTCCCAGCATCTGCGGTTCAGTCATCGGGCCGGCCGAAGCCAGGACTTATCTTCGGTCCATTCGGCCCGTCTGAAACACTTTTTCCCGCCTCTCGGGTTCCCTCAGGGCGCGCAGTAGTTGGGGCACGAGGCGAGATCGACGAAGGCGGTGCCTCCGGCGCAGTTCGCCTGCGATGAGGGGGCACATCGCAGCGTGTACGGGGCGACGGTTCGGCACAGCTGGCCCAGCGGACACTGGGCATTCGCGCCGGCGGGGCACATGCAACGACCGGTGACGCCGCCCGGGTGGGAGGAACACGACGTGGTGGCCGCCACCGACTCGCACTGGCCGCTCGAGCACCCGAGGTTGCACTGCCCGCAATGCGCCGCGTTGGTGGACAGGTCCACGCAGGCGCCACCGCAACACCGCGCCGACGAGGCGCCGCCGCACGACGTGCCGTCGGCCTTGTTGGTGAAGACACAGCTGCCGCCCGAGCACGCGCGGTTGTGGCAGGCGTCGCCTCCGGGACAGACGGGCCCGGCCGCGCAGGCGCCCGCGCCGTTGCACGCGTCGCCTTCGGTGCAGGCGTTGCCGTCGCTGCAGGGGGTGCCGGCCGAGAGCGGCGGGTACGAACAGGTCCCGTTGCTGCACGTGCCGTTATTCGAGCGACAGGCATTGCCCGACGCGTTGCAGACCTTGGCCGTGCCCACGCAGGCGCCGTTTCCATCGCAGTGATCAGCCGACGTGCACGCGTTGGCGTCATCGCAGGGTGTGTTCACCGCCACCGGCGCATAGGTGCAGGCCCCGGTCGCGGTGTTGCACGTCCCGGTGGGCGCGGTGCAGCCGTGCGCCGGAGGCGTGGTGCAGGTCTTGACCGTGCCCGCGGTGCACACGCCAGCCTGGCATACGTCGCCGGTGGTGCACTTGTTCCCGTCTTCGCAGGCCGTTCCGTCGGCCACATTCTCGTACTGGCAGGTCCCGGTCGCCGAGTCGCACACGCCCGCGGCCTTCTTGCAGGCCGAGGGAGGGTTGATGCACGGGGCCAGGCCGCCGCCCGAGCATTGGCCCCCGGGCTGGCAGGTCTCGTTCACCGTGCACTCGTTGCCATCGTTGCAGCCCCGCGTTTCGCAGTCCTTGTCGGCGCAGTCGATGGCGCCGTCGCAGTCGTCGTCCTGGCGGTCCGCGCACAACGTCTCGGTGGTCGCACAGGCCACGCACGCCGCGCCCAGGCACCGCTGGCCGGCGCCGCAGGAGAGCCCGTCACAGGCGAGATTGACGCACTGGTTTCCGGAGCAGACTTCAAACGCTCCGCAGGGCGTACCGCCGCACACGGTCGCGACGCACGTCCCCTTCACGCAGGCTTCATTGGCGCCGCACGCCACCCCCGCGCAGGTTCGCTCGACGCAGTGGTCTGCGTCACACACGGCGCCCGTGGCACACGCGCCAGTCGAACAGCTCCGCGGGTAGCACTGGCCGCGCACGCACATTCCGTCAGGCTGACAGTCGACCGTGGCGCAGGCGGCGTCGACGCACGCACCGTTCACGCACTGTTCAAACGAAGCGCAGCGTGAAGCGCCGCACGTTCCCCCACCATCCTGGGAAGTGCCGTCAGCGACACACACCGCGTCCTGACAATGAAAGCCCGCGAGGCACTTTCCGTTCTCGTCACAGGGCCGGGGTTTGTCGGAGGCGGCGAGGAAGAGCGAGCAGCTCGCGGCGACACCGGTCGCCACCACCACCCCCACCAGGCGAACCCAGACCCCGCGCACGCCTTCACTATAGAGCGGAAGCGCTCGAAACCAGGACTCGGGGCGCCTTACGGGTAGTAACAGTAGTCAGGGCACTGGTTGAGCATCTGAATCGCCTGACCCGGCGCACACCCGCCACCGCTCGGGGTGCAGCGGTTGTTGTAGGTGGGCTGTCCCGAGCGACAGATTTGTCCGGCCGGGCACTCCGACCCCGAGGCGCAGATGCACCGGCCCGTCCAGGCCGGCGCGAGCGAACAGGTGTTGGTGGCGCTGGCGCGTTCACAGCCGAAGCCGTTCTTGCAGACCAGCCCGCAGCCGCCGCAGTTGTTCTTGTCGATGGAGACGTCGATGCAGGCGCCCCCACAACATCGGTTGGGAGCGGGAAAGGCGCAGGACGTCCCTTCGCCCCGGTAGCTGCTCTGCACGCAGTTTCCGCCGGAACACGCGCGGTTGTAGCAGGTGCCGTAAATCCACGGGCACGAGGGGCCCGCGATGCAGTTGCCCGCACCGTCGCACTTGTCGCCCTCGGTGCAGTTGTTCCCGTCGCTGCACGCGGTGTTCGCCGCCTTGATGCTGTAGGTGCACGTACCGCCCGAGCAGGTGCCCGGGGCGTTGTGGCAGGAGTTGGGCGGCGAGTTGCACGCCTTGGCGGTTCCCTGGCAGGCACCCTTTCCGTCACACGCATCGCCCGTGGTGCAGGCGTCGCCGTCGTTGCACGCGGTCCCCGCAGCGAGCGGCGCGTAGACGCACGCCCCGGTGGTGGCGCTGCACGTTCCCACCGGCTGATAGCAACCACCCGGCGGCGCGGTGTTGCACACTTTGGCCATGCCGCCGGTACACGCGCCGCTGCCGCACGTTTCACCCGTGGTGCACTTGTTGCCATCGTCACACGCGGCGCCGGCATCGACGGTGTCGTAGACACAGCGCCCCTTCGAAGTGTCGCAGGTGCCGGGCGACCTGAGGCACGCGCCGGGGGGAGCGTTGCAGGACGTTGTCGTGCCGCCCGCGCACACGCCGCCGGCGCAGGTCTCTCCGACGGTGCATTCGTTCTTGTCGGTGCAGGCGTGCGCATCGCAATCCGAGTCTGCGCAGTCGATCTTCCCGTCGCAGTCATCGTCGACACCGTCGGTGCAGGACACCTCACTCAACGCGCACGAGACGCACGCCCCGTTCAAGCAGCGCAACCCGGTGCCGCACGTCAGCCCATCGCAGCCGAAGTTGACGCATTGAGAGCCCGAGCAGACCTCGCCGGCCGCGCAAGCTCCGCTCGGGCAGGCAGTCGGAAGACAGACACCGCCGGCGCAGGTTTGATCAGTCGGACACCCGACGCCGGCACAGCGCTTGTCCACACAGGCGGTGCCCACGCAGACCGCGCCGCTGGCGCAGGTAGTGGACGCACACTGGTTCGCGTAGCACTGGCCACCCACGCACGACTCGTCGGTCGCACAGGTAATCGCGGCGCAGGTGGGGTCGAGGCATTGGCCCTGGAAGCACAACGTCGGCGCGGCGCAGATGACGCCGTCGCACCCGTCGCCGCCCTGCCCACCCAGGCCGCCCTCTCCGCCAGTTCCGATGCCACCGGCACCACCGCTTCCGTCGGTGACACAGACCCCGGAGACGCAGCGAAAGCCTGTGAGGCAGTGCCCGTCGGCGTCGCACGGCCGCGTCTTGCCGGCGTCGAGCAGAAACGAGCAATTCGTCGCGGCGAGCAGAAGCGCAAGAACGACCGGCGAACGGGCTCGCATGGACGCCACAACTATACCCTTCATTTCTCGAGGACGCAGAGCGGGCGACCGGGTGCGCGCCGGCCTCAAGCGGCCGGGGGCGCCGCCGGAGTCCAGCCGAGTCGAAGCAACAACTCAGGCGTGGACGAGGGCTTCCAGATGAACGCGTCGAGCACGTAGTGGGTGGCCTGCGGGAGCGCGAGCAGGGGCACCACGAGCGGCAGCAGGTCGGCCCCGGCCCCAAGCTCGAGGCCGCCGAAGAGGCCGGGGTGATCAAGCCAGACCAGGCGGTCCCACAGGAACTCCTCGAGGTACGCGACCGCGACCAGAAACAACCAGAAGGCGGCCACGCCCCCGCGCAGAATGAGCCTCCCCAGCGCGAAGCCCTCCTCGGCCGCGCGGCCCTTCGCGTAGCGGTGCAGCAACACGAAGTACGGCACGCCGTGCAGCACCACGTTGGCGCTGGTGAAGGCGACGTCGTCTTGCGCCACCACGATTCCCAGCCCCCAGGTGGCGGCGGTCGCCACGCCGAGCAGCAGCTTTCCCCAGTGCAGTCCGCCGGGACGCCGCGCGCCCCAGAGCGTCACCAGGAGCCAGGCCAGCCAGAGCGTCTCACCCATGACGAGCAGCCCCGTGCCCGCCCACGCCGGAAGCCCCGCGAGAAAATCGTTCTCCACGAACCAACTGAACGGCCTCGGCAGGTGCGCGTGCCACCAGGCGATGGGGCCCAGCGTGGCGCCGTACATGGCCAGCGCGTCGAGCCATCGCGTGGCCCGCGACGCGTGGGCCTTGCGGCCGTAGAGCGACATCCACCCCACCTGCTGACGCACGAAGTGAAACACCGCCAGGTAGGCGAGCCCCGTCCAGAACGTGCGCACCGAGACGAGCGCCAGCAGCACCCCCGTCACGTAGGCGAGAAACGGGGCCAGCGCGTACAGCCGTGGGCGGCGGCGGAGCTCAGCCCCGTCGAGGTAGGTGCGGAACAACGTCGACCACACGTGCGCCACGTCCACGCCCACCACGAAGAGAAGAAACAGGGCCGGGGTGACCTCGCGGTGTCCGGTGACGGCCGGCCAGCCGAAACCGAACGCGAGCGACGCGCCCGCCGCGCCGGCGAAGGCCAGCACGTCGGTTCGCGCCGAGAAGAGCCACCGGTCGTTCATTGCCATGACTCAGCCGAATGGCCGAACGCGCGCAGAATCTCTTCGGCCGCGCGCACGCCGTGAAAGTTGGCCTCCTCGAACAAGGCGAGCCCCGAGAGGTCGGTGTGGGCGAAGTGTACGACCCCCTCGAGCGGCGCCGCGGCCTGGGCGCGCGCGGGCCCGAACATGAAGCCGGGTCGGGGTCGAATCATCGCGTGCCCCCAGCGCAGCACATCGACGCGCTGGACGAGCTCATCAATTCCGGCGTGGGCGCGTCGAAGCTCCGCCATGGCGATGTCGACCCAGTCCTCTCGCGTCGTCCCCGCCACCCGCTCCCTCGCCGCCCGGACGTCCTCATCCACCACCGGGTAGTACCAGGTGAGCACCGTGGGCCCGTGGGCATCGGCGCGCGCCGCCTGATGGGTGGCCACCACGTACCCGAGGCTCTTGCTCTCAAAAAAGACGTTGTCCCACGAGAGCGGCGCCCCGCGAGAGACCGGCGGCGCGGAGAGCTCGAAGTTCGCCACCACCCAGGGCGAAGCCTGAAACTCGGCCACGAACGCCGGGGGAGCACGCTTCCAGGGGCGAACCACGTGTGGCGTCGCGAAGCGCGGCGCGGCCACCACCACCTGTCGCGCCACCACGTGCGTGGGCGCCCCCGTGCGAGCGTCGAGCGCGTGGACGTGCACGCCGTCGGCCTCGGGCGAAATGTCGTGCACGAGCAGGTTGGTCTGGAGCCGCTCCGCCCCCACCTTCGCCTTCAAGTGATCGATGAGGGCCCCGTTGCCCTGCGGCCAGCTCAAGTACCCGTCGCTCTTGTCGTCACCTTCATGCCGCGAGGCGAAGTACCAGAGCCCGGCCCAGGCGGAGACGTGCTCGGGCTTCGCGCCGTAGTCGTCTCTCGTGGCGTAGTCGGTCAGCCACCGCACCGCGCGCCCGGTGAAGTTCTCGCGGGTGAGCCATTCGCCGAAGCTCATCCGGTCCAGTCCCGCCCAGGTGTCATCGCGACTCGAGCGGGCCACGGGCAAATCGAAGGCGCGGGTGCCGCGGGCGTCCCTCGCGGCCGAGAACGCATCGGTGAGCTGCTCGAAGCGTCGAACCTCGCCCAGCTCCGGCTCAGACATCACCTCGGGTGGCATCAACCCGGGCGACCAGTGTCCCCGGAAGAAGACGCGCTCTTCCGGTTCGTGCACGAGCACTTCTTCCGCCAGCACCGGGCGGCCGGCGTCGGTCACGCTGCGCACGAGCCCCATCTCCGTCAGCACCCGGAAGACGGGCCCCGAGGCGTGGGTGGGCGCCGGGAGGTAGTGGGCCCCCCAGGGAAACCGCGTGGCGGCGTTCTGCCCCCAGCGGGAGGTGCCGCCCACGGTGTCGTCGAGCTCACACACCACGAGGTTGGTGACGCCGCCGCCCACCAGCCGCCAGGCCGAAGAGAGCCCCGCCGCGCCGGCCCCGACCACCACCACGTCGATTCTCCGCTGCACCTCGTCGCGCAGGGGAATGGCCGGCCCCCGGAGCTTGTGACCCAGGTTCTGAAACCCGTCGACGAACTGGCCGGGGAACTCGCGGGGTCGACTCCTTCGACAGGCGGTCTGGGCCACGCTCGCCCCGAGAAATGCGGAGAGCAGCTCGCGGCGTGAGGCGTTCAATTCCAGCGCTTCCACTCTTCTTCGTACAGGTGCACCAGCACCTGGTTGTTGAGCCGGTTCACGTCGGAGGGCAGCGGCGCCATGTCGAGCGGAAACTGGAAGAGCGAGGGGAGCGTCTCCTCCGACACGAAGCGGAGGTCCCGCGGCAACGGGTGCCGTGGCTCGGTCGGCTCGAGCGACGCCAGCACGTACCCCCACTCCCCGAAGCTGGGCACCCACACGTGGTACGGCTGGGTGGTGAAGCCCGCCGCCTTCATGGTGGCGTCGATGCACCAGAAGGACTTGCGGGCGAACAGGGGCGAGGTGCTCTGCACCACGGCCACCCCGTCGCTGGAGAGGGCGCGCTTGAGCAGCCCGTAGAAGCGGGTGGTGTACAGCTTTCCGAGCGAGAAGTTGTTCGGGTCGGGAAAGTCGACCACCACCACGTCGAAGCGCTCTTTGGTGCCATCGAGGAACTGCATGGCGTCTTCGTTCCGGAGCGTGACCCTGGGGTCGGCGAACGCGTGGGCGTTGAGCGCGGACAGCTCGGTGCTGTGCTGCGCCAGGTTGGTGATGGCCGGGTCGAGGTCAATCAGGGTGATGTGCCCCACGTCGTCGTATTTGAGCAGCTCCCGGAGCGCGAGCCCGTCGCCCCCGCCGAGCACGAGCACGCTCTGGTGCCGAGGCGCCAGGCGCATCACCGGGTGCACCAGCGCCTCGTGGTAGCGGTACTCGTCCACGCTCGAGAACTGCAGGTTGCCGTTCAAGAAGAGCGAGAACCCCTTCGTGCCGCGCGTGAGGACGATGCGCTGGTACGGCGAGCTCTCGGCGTGCACCACCTCGTCCACGAAGAGCTGCTCTTCGAAGAGGCTGGTGGCGCGGTCCCCCAGCGCGAGCCCCACCAGGAGCAGGGCGGAGACCACCATCGCCCGGGCGCGCAGCCGCCAGGGGTTGACGAGCTGCGTCTCCAACAGCCAGGTGCTCCACAGCCCGACGAGCGCGTTCAACAACCCGAACGCCAGCGAGGTGCGAATCAGTCCCAGCCGCGGCACCAGCACGATGGGAAAGAGGAGCGACGCCAGCAGCGCGCCCACGTAATCAAACGTCAACACCCTCGCCACGAGGTCTTTGAACGCCAGCTGATCTTTCAGAATCCGCAAGAGGAGCGGAATCTCCAGCCCCACCAGCGTGCCCACCAGCAGCACCATGCCGTAGAGCGCGACCCGGAACGACGCCCCGAAGCTGAAGGTGGCGAAGAGGAACGGAGCGGTCAGGCCACCGGCGAGCGCCACCGCCAGCTCCACCTCGACGAACTTCTGCGCCAGGCCCTTCTCCACGAAGCCCGACAGCCACGCGCCCACGCCGAGCGCGAACAGGTACACCCCAATCACCGTCGAGAACTGCGTGATGGAGTCACCCAACAGGTAGCTGGCCAGCGTCCCCACCACGAGCTCGTACACGAGCCCGGCGGTGGCGATGACCAGCACGGTGATGAAGAGCAGCGACGGCTTCAAGGTCCGTGAATGGCCATGCCCACGATGAAGGCGAGCCCCAGAATGAACGAGCCAATCACGATGCCCACGGCCGTGTTCTGGTCGTGCTCGAGTTCCTTGTTCACGTCAAACGGCAGAATCAGCTTCACCACGAAGAAGCCGGCGACAAACACCGCCATGCCGATGAGGCTGAACACCAGTGAGACGAGTGCGGCGTGCGCTAACGAGTCCGTCATTGTTACTTCCCTCCCATGAATCCGTCGTGCCAGTGAAAGATGCCGCCCGGCGCATGGCGCGCGCCCGGGGGAAGTGCGCCGCGGTCATCGTCGGCAAACAGGTTGGCGCCAAAGGCCTGCAGCACCGCGTAGAAGAGCACCACCACGCCTCCGAAATATTTCATGACGTCTCTCCAATCGCTTTGGCGATGGCCGCTGGAAGCTTCCGGTCCATCAGTGAGGTGGGCGGCTGCGTGACCGAGTCGTTCCACCGCGCGGTCTCAAAGGCGTTGGCTCGCATCCACAGCACGATGGGCCAGGCGAACAAGAGCAGCATGAGAAAGAACGGACAGCCCAGGCCCACGGGCGCCGCCCGCACCACCAGCCGGTACGAGGGTGGCGCGCGGCCCGCGTCAAACGCCGCCGTGGCGCGCGCGATGTAGGTGCCGGCTTTCACCACTGCCGTCTGCTTGGTGTCGGACGGGCTGCCTTCGCTCCACGACTCCCCGTCTTCCACCCCGGAGTAGTACGAGGCCTGCGGCGTGACGGACACCACTTCATCCGTCGCGTCGTTCACCAGGTCCACCTGCACCGCCAGCCAGTTGTTGGCCAGCCCCGTGGCGGTGAGCTCCACCTCGAGCGGCGTGTCTTTGGGAATCTCGAACTTCTCGGTGAAGGTCATCGCCTGCGGGGTGCCGGGGGACACCAGCGGCTGAATCGCGGCCTCCATGTCCACGTAGATTCCGCGGGTGGAGGTGACGCCGAAGAGCGCAGCGGTGAGCCACAGCCCCAGCGCCCACACGGCGGCCCACTTGAAAGACTCGGTTGCACGCGCGCGGTAGGGGTTGGGCTGCGCCGGCGCGATGCCCGTCGGCGCGGGGAGCGGCTCCTTCAAGCCCCAGGCCTTCCGCACCTCCTCCGGGGAGAGCAGCTTCCCGTGGGTCACCGTGCCCTCGTACAGCGTCTCGTCGATGTTCAGGCTCTCGGGAGGGGCCACGAACTCTCGCGCGCACGCCGTCTCACCGACTTCCACTTCCCAGTAGCACTCACCCATCACGTGGTCGGTCTGGGTGTTGACCTCCTGGAAGAACTTGAACGACTTGTCGCCGTACCGGGCCGCGGTCTGGCCGATGACGGTTCGGCCGGCGGCGATGGGCGTGAGGAACGTCCAGGCCCCGTTCGAGCACATCAGCCAGCGAAAGCCTTCGGTGGCGTGGTGGAGCAGGTATTCGTCCCACGCGTAGCGCGTGCCCTCCACCGTGCAGCTGCGAACCAGAAACGCCAGCACGGTCCAGCTGTGGCCCTCGAGCGTCCCGCGACTGCCGAGCTCCAGCGCGGGCGGGTACGGCGGAGGCGTCAGCATCTGCAAGAAGGACAACTGCCCCGCCGCCACATCAATCAGCGCGTTGCAGAACGGGCACGTCACGCGCTTGCTCACATCGGGTGCGCGCATCGCCAACATGCCGTTGCACTGTGGGCACTTCGCCGCCTCCAGGGCCGCCTTCTTCGGCGTAGGCACGAGCTGATTGGCGTCGAAGCCGAGGGCCGCCAGCGTCACGCGGGTGCCGGCGTAGAGCGTCGGCGGGGTGGAGCCGAAGTCGAGCGTCGCGAACGAGCCCTGCGGCCCGGTGAGGTCGATGTACGCGTGCTCTTTGTCGAACGACGGCAGCTCTCCCGACGCGGAGTACGTGGCGGCTTCGCCCAGCTCTTCCACCACGAAGCGCTGATCTTTGAGCGTCATGGCCGCCATCGGCCAGGGGTTGACGTTGGGCGGGAGCGCGACTTCGCCCAGTTCGAACATCAGGTTCCACTCGCCCTCCGACTCCGAGAGCCACCCGGTTCGCTCGTCGTCGAAGCGCAGGTACCACTCGTCCCACACGCCCTTGCCGTGGCTCTTCTGCAGCCGGCCCACCACGCGGAACTCGGCGTTGGAGTAGCGCCCGACCAGCCCCAGCTTGAGCGGAGACTGGGTGTCGAACAGCTCGGCCACCTTGCCGTAGTTCTCGAGCTTCGCGCCGGTGCGGTGAATGACGGTGCTGCAGTACTCGCACACCCGAATGGGCGATTGCCCGCCGCCGAACTCCAACGGCGCCCCGCACCCGGGGCACTGGCCCACGCTCATCGCGCCGCCTCGCGCGCCACGGTGCGCTGGGTGATGGCGGTCGCCCCCAGCACGCGCCGCAGCAACGCCTCCACGTCGGGCACGGCCCGCGGGCGGCACGAGTAGATGCTGAGCGCGGCGTAGCGGTGTTCAGGAAACGTGTGCACGGCCAGGTGCGACTCCGACAGCAGCGCCAGCCCCGTCACGCCCCCCGGCGAGGGAAAGACATGCCACTGCGGGGTCCCCACCACCTTCAAGTCCAACTCGACGACCAACGTCTCGAACAGCGCGGCCAGCGCGCGCACGTCGCGCAGCTTCGCCTCGTCGCAGCCCGACGCGTCGAACAACCACTCCTGACCGAGCGGAACCGGGAGCCCCACCCCGCCTTTCTACACGCAGCCGCGTCCCAATCACGCGTTCTTTCATTCGAGGCAGGAGAAACCCAAGTCGCTACAGTGCGCCCATGTTCCTGGCGCTCGCCCTCACCGCAGTCACCCTCTCGGCCAACCGCACCGATGAACTCGTGGAGACGCGAGTGGCCCAGTTGCTCGAGAAGGCGCTGGCCACCTCCACCGACGCGCGGGCCTCGGCGCGCCTGTTCGAAGCGGAGGCGCTCCTCGACGACGTGGACGACCTGACCCAGCTCATCGAGCCCCTCTCGAAGCTCATCGCCCGGCACACCGCGCACCCGGCGGTGCGGGCCCAGGCTCGGCGCCTGCTGGCCGACGTGGAGCGAGCGCGGGGGCGCGTGGCCCGAGCCGACGACGTCACCCGACCCCTGGGCATCGTGCGCGACTTCTACGTGGTGGGCGGGTTTGAAAACGAAGCCAAGTCCGGGTGCGACACCGACTTCGGACCCGAGAGCTCGCTGCAACTGAACTCGGCCTACCCCGCCCAGGCCGGCGACGTCGGTTGGGTTCGCGTGCAGACCGCGGCCCCCAATGGCTACGTCAACCTGGCGGGGGCCGTGCGCCCGTCGAACGAAGTGGTGGTGTACGCGCTGGCCATTCTCAAGTCCGACGTGGAGGCGCGCACCGACCTCTGGCTCGGCACCTCGGGCGCCTTCCGCCTGTTCGTCAACGGCGTCAAGGCGCTGGACTCGAAGCGCTACAACCAACCGCGGCCCGACCAGTCGCGCGTCTCGGTTCAGCTGCGCCGTGGCCAGAACCGGATTCTCCTCAAGCTGTGTCAGGCATCGGGACCGCTGGGCTTCTTTCTTCGGACTGAGGGCGCGCGGCTGGTGAGCGAGCTCCCACCGAGTCTGGCGCCGCTCGAGCGCGGGCCCCCACCCACGCCCCAGGTGAAGCCCACGGCCGCCGACGACCTCGCCGCCGCGGCCCGTCAGAAGAAGGGCGACGCCGCGCTCCTCGCCGACGCGGCGCTGGTGGCGTTCAACACCCGCAGCTTCGACGACACCGCGCGCGAACCGTTGGCGCTCATTCGCAAGGCCGTGGAGCTGAAGCCGAACGACGTGAACATCCGCCTCGCCGCGGCGGAGATCGACGGGGATGATCACAACGAGAAGAAGAAGCACCTCGAAGCGGCGCTGGCGGCCGACCCGAAGTCCCCCTGGGTGCGCGCCGCGGTGGCCGACCACGAGCTCGCCCGCGATCGCCCCGCCGACGCGCTGGCGCTCCTCGAACCCCTCGTCGCCGACGCGCCCACCTTCGCCCGCGCGCGGCTGCTGACCATTCGCGCCCTCGAGGCGCTGCAGGAACGCGGACGGGCCGCGCTCTTCCTCGAGGAATCGCTCCGCGCCCTGCCCCACACCCCGTCCGTGCTGCGGCTGGCCGCGTCCCAGAGTCGTCGGCTGGAGCGCGCGACCGAGGCCCTCGCCCAATACCGCGCGGTGGCGGCCGTTCGCTACACGGACCTCGGCGCGCGACGCGCGCTGGCGGAGCTGCTGGCGGACAGTGGCGAGGTCTCCACCGCCATCGAGCAGCTGCAGGTGATTGAAGCGCTCGACCCCAACGACATCTCCACGCGCCTGCGGACGGCCGAGCTTCTGGCCGCCAACGGACGACTGCCTGACGCCCTCAACGCCTTCGCCTCCATCGAGGCCGTGGCGGGCGCAGACCCTGAAGTCTTCGAGCGAAAGAGCCGCGTGTTTCTCCTCGCCGGTCGAAAAGACGAAGCCATCGCGGCGATGAGCAGGTCGCTCGCCTTGCACGCGCAGAACCCGGGCCTCAAAGAAGCGCTGCGCAGCCTCAAAGGCGACGACGCCGCCAGCCTGCCGCCCCCGGCGCTCCCCATTCCTCCCACCGCGGCGATTCCTGCGGCGTGGCTCAAGGAAGACGCCGTGGTGCTGGTCGACTCAGCCACCGCCCGCGTGCAGCCGTCGGGGCAGGCCAGCAACTTTCAGCAGCTGGTCATTCGCGTCCTCACCGACCGCGGCGTGGAGGCCTACCGCAGCTACCCCATCTCCTACTCGCCCGACCGACAGGAAGTGCGGGTGCTCAAAGCGCGAGTGACCAAGGCCGACGGCTCCATCAACGACGGATTCTCCGATGCTGAGCGCAGCCTGAACGAGCCCTGGTCCGGCATGTACTACGACGCGCGTGTTCGCCTCTTGAGCTTCCCCAACCTGGAGAAGGGCGACACGCTGGAGATCTCCTACCGCGTCGACGACACCGCCAACGAGAACCTGCTGGCCGACTACTTCGGCGCCATCGACACCATCGCCGGCATTCACCCCAAGCTTCGCTATGCCTACACGGTGGAGATGCCGGCCTCGCGCCCGCTCTACTGGAACAAGTCGACCTTGCCGGCGTGGGTGCAGGTGCAACAGACGACGCTGCCAGACGGGCGCGTCTCCTATCGCTTCGAAGCCAACGAGGTGAAGAAGGTGGTACCCGAGCCGATGATGCCGGGCTTCGGCGAGTCGGTGACCAACCTGCACGTCTCCACCTACAAGTCCTGGGATGACGTCGGTCGCTATTTCTGGGCCCTGGTGAAAGACCAGCTCACGCCCAACGACGAGCTGAAGCGAACGGTTGATCAGGTCTTGAAGAAGGTCGACCGCAAGAACAAGCGCGCGGTGGTGGAGGCGCTGTACGGCTTCGTCGTCACCAACACCCGCTACGTGGCGCTGGAGTTTGGAATTCACGGCTTCAAGCCGTACCGGGTGGACCGCGTGCTCGCCCGCCGGTTCGGCGACTGCAAAGACAAAGCGTCGCTGCTGGTGGCGATGCTGGGACTGGCCGGCGTCGACGCCCGCTTGACGCTCTTGCGCATGAGACACCTGGGCCGCATTGCCCCCGAGCCCGCGTCGCTCGCGGCCTTCAACCACGCCATCGCCTACGTGCCGTCGCTCGACCTCTACCTCGACGGCACCGCCGAGTTCGTCGGCTCCAC
Organism: uncultured Myxococcaceae bacterium; assembly: GCA_964522795.1. Taxonomy (GTDB): domain Bacteria; phylum Myxococcota; class Myxococcia; order Myxococcales; family Myxococcaceae; genus CAZFXD01. The sequence continues at coordinate 13,270 of CAZFXD010000022.1, read as the reverse complement.
CGAGCTTCCCTCGGGAGACCGCCAGGCCAACGTGCTCCGCATCGAGCCGGCGGGGAACTCGGTCTTCACCACCACGCCCGAAGCCGCCCCCGACGCCAACACCACCGCCGTCGAGATGGACGTGGCGTTGCGCCCGGACGGCAGCGCCGAGCTGAAGGGCGTGAGCACCTTCTCCGGCCAGGCCGCACCGGAGCAGCGCCGACTGTTGGCCACCTCCACCGGGCGCAACCAGATCTTCGAGCAGGCGTGGGCCCAGCAGTTTCCGGGGCTCTCGCTCAAGTCGCTCACGGTGAGCGACCTCTCCAAGCTCGAGGCGCCGGTGAAGGAGAGCTTCACCTTTCAAGCGCCGCGGTTTGCCGAAGCCTCCCCGGGCCTCCTTCGCTTCTTCATGCTGGGCACCGGGCGCGCCTTCACCCAGGCCCTGGCCGGGCTGACCGAGCGCCAGCAGGTGCTCGAGCTGCCCAACACGTGGACCAACACCTTCGTGGTGCGCTACCGCATGCCGCCCGGCTTCACCCCGGACGATGTGCCGGTCGAGTTCCAGGAGCGCTCGGCGTTCGGGGCCTACCGGCTCTCGGCGAAAATCGAAGGCGACCTGTTGGTGGCCCGAGGGGAGATGACGCTCTCCGAGACGCGAATCGCCCCGGCCGATTACCCGGCCTTCCGCGCCTGGCTCTCGAGCGCTGATCAGGCCTTCGGCCGCAAGCTGGTGGTGCGGCGCCGCGGCGGTCAGACCGCCAGCCTGCCTCAACGCGTGCCCGGCACCTGACGCTCAGTTGTTGCGCGTGCCCTGCGCGTGGCACCCGACCGACAGGCACGTCACGTTGTCGTACCGGTAGGTCGGCTTGTCAGCGTGAAACTCGGCGATGTCCTGCTCGTAGTGGCAGTCGAGGCACCAGCGAACGGTGAAGTCGATCTGCCAGGGCTTGTCGAAGACCACGTTGCGGTGACAGTCGCCACACGGCGTCAAGTAGTGGGGAAACCCGCTCGAGATGTGGAAGGGCAGGTGCGCCGCCACGCGCTGCACGCGAGAGTCCGGGTGACACTTGAGGCAGGCCGAAGCGACGCGCTCATACCCGTTCGCGCCCTGCGCCACTTCGCTGTGGAGCATGTCGGTGGGGTTCGACGGGTGGCAGCCCAGGCAGGAGACTTCATGGCGGTCGGCGGTGTTCTGGTGACACTCGATGCAGGAGAGCCCGGCGTGCTTGGCGCCTTCGCGAATGGGGAAGTAGCGGGCGTGGTCAAACCGCACGCCGCTGCCCGTGGGGTGGCACGTGTAACAACTGGTGTCTTCGTAGACGAAGTTCTCGGTGATGCTGAAGTGGTTGGCGACGGTGCGGTCTCGGGTGTGCGCGTGGCAGTTGGTGCAGTGGTACTGCCGAAATGACTCTGACGCCGCGTGGCACGTCTCACAGTCCAGGTTGTGCACGCCCGCGTTGATGGGAAAAAAGTTATGCGTCTCCCGCGTCACCGGCGTGTCGACAATCGGCTTGTTTGTCGTCCCGCTGCACCCGAGCGCCACCAGCGCTCCGGCCAGCAGAACCCACGGGTGGTTCATGCGCGAGCGACTTTACGTCGAAACACGAGACCGAGAAGTCCCGCGACGGCCCAGAGAGTCAGCGTGCTGTCGGTCGCCTGGCAGCCGCCGCGTCGGGCAGCCCCATTCTTGACGTTGATGTTCACCGGCTCCGAGAACCCGCGGTTCCCCGCGTTGTCGAAGGCCACGGCGTCCAGCACGTGAGCACCGTCGGAGAGCGTGGTGGAGTCGAACCGCGCCTCGTAGGGCACCTGGGTCAGCTCGACCGCGTCCGCCCCGTCGATTCGGAAGACCACGCGCGCGATGCCGCCCTTGTCCACCGCGCCCGCCCGCATCAGCAGCGCACCAGAGATGTCTGCGCCGTTCAGCGGCGAGAGCACAGAGACCGTCGGCGGCGTGGTGTCCATGCCGGTGTCGACCACGTTGATGGTGCGCTCCTGCGTCACGCCACCTGCCGCGCCGCGCACGCGCGCCGTGCCCACCACCCCACCCGCGGTGAACAAGCCCGACGAGGAGATGCTGCCGGCCCCGGTGGCGGACCAGACGACCAGCGGGGTGGGCGTCACCGGGTGACCGAACTGGTCATCTGCGGTGGCCGTGAACTGCAGCGTCTTGAACAGCGGCACCTCGGCGGTGGGCGGCGAGACATCAATCATCTTCACCGACACCACGACCTTGAGCGCGAGCGCCGCGGAGATGGTGAGGCCCTGCGCGTTCTCGATGGTGACGTTGAACTCGTAGTCGCCCGGCTTCTGGAACGTGACGCCCGTGCTCTTGGCCGCGTTGGTCCCGTTGGCGCTGAACAGCGGACCCGGGGGCGAGACGGACCACGTGTAGACCAGCGTCGACTCCCCAGCCGCGTCAGCCCCCAGCGCGCTGAGCCGCGTGGTGGTGTTGAGCACCGGGCTCTCGTCGGCCGCCGGACCCACGGCCAGGGTGGGCGGGCTCCCCGCGGCCACCGACACCTGCGCCGTTCCGGACTTTCCACTCGCGGTGGCGGTGACGGTGAACGGCCCGGCTTCCATCGAACCCGCGGTGAACAATCCGGTGTTGGAGAGCGAACAGCCCGTGCAGCCTGACGCCAGCGCCCAGGTGAACGTCGGCGCGGTGGTCATCGCCACGTTGAACTGGTCCACCGCCGACGCGGTGAATTGCTGTTTGCCTCCAAAGGCCAGGGTGGCGCTGGGCGGGGCCACGCTGACGGCGCTCGCCGTGGCGACGACCGTCACGGTGACGCTGCTGGTGACGCTGAGCCCGTTGCCGTTGGTGACTGTCACCACGAATGGGTAGGTGCCGGGCCCCTCAAACGTGACGCTCACGGCCTTCGCGGCATTGGTCGCGTTGGCCGAGAAGGTGACGGGGTTCGACGCCGTGGGGCACGACCAGGTGTAGGTCAACCCGGCCTCTCCCGCCGAGTCCGCCCCCAATACGCCCAGCAGGGTGCTGGTGCCCGTCACGAGGGCCGGCGTGGCTTTGGCGGCCTGGGCAATCGTCGGGGGCTGCTGGGCCGTGACGCTCACCTGCGCGGTCCCGGTGATGCTGCCCGACGTGGCGGTGACGGTGAAGGGCCCACCCGCGGCCGACCCCGCAGTGAACATTCCGCTCGCCGCGATGGTTCCGCCCCCCGAGACTGACCACGTGGGCGTGAGGGCGGCGGCGTAGTTGGCGCCGAATTGATCAACCCCGGTCGCTGAGAACAGCTGCGTTCCACCGGCGATGAGCGACGTGGTGGCCGGCGTGACGGAGAGCGCAGTCAAGGTCGAGGCCACGGTGACGCTCACGTTGCTCGAGTTGGAGAGTGAGTTGAGGTTGGTGATGGTGGCGCTGAGCACGTAGTTGCCCGGCGCAGAGAAGGTGGCCGTCGCTGCCTTGGCCGCGTTGGTGCCATTGGGCACGAACGTCACCGTGCCGGGACCACTCACTTTCGCCCACGCGTACTTCAGCGAGGCCTCTCCGCTCACGTCGGCGCCCAGCACCGAGACGGCGGTCGTCTTCCCCACCACGTTGCTGGGAGACGCGGCCGCGGGCGTGGCCACGGTCGGGGGAGAACCCGTCGTCACGGTGACAGTGGCGGTAGCCGACTTCGCGCCCGAGGTGGCCGTCACCGTATAGGGCCCACCGGCCGTTGCCCCGGCGGTAAACGTTCCGTTGCTGGCGATGGTTCCGCCTCCGGACACTGTCCAGGTGAAGGTCGGTTGGGTTCCCATGGCGGCGCCAAACTGGTCGGTGCCGGTGGCGACGAAGCTCTGACTGGTGGAGACGCCGAGTGACGCGCTGGACGGAGCGACCGATACGGAGGTCAGCGTGGCGTTCACGGTCACGTTCACCGAGCTCGTGACCGTCTTGCCTCCGCTGTTGGCGATGGTCGCGGTGAGCGTGTAGCTCCCGACCTTGGCGAAGGTGGCGGTGGAGGCCTTGGCGGCGTTGGTGCCGTTGGGCGAGAAGCTGACGGCGCCGGGGCCAGTGGCAGACCACGTGTAGAGCAGGTTGGGCTCTCCGCCGATGTCTGCGCCGAGCACTGAGACGGCCGAGGTGGTGGCCGTTACCGTGGACGGGTTGGCGGCCGCCGCTGTCGCCACCGTGGGGACGGGCGCGGCGCCAACGGAGAGGGTGGCCGTCCCTGACTTGCCGCCTCCAGTGGCGGTGACGGTGAAGGGACCGCCGGCCGTGGCACCCGCCGTGAACAAGCCCGTGGCGCTGATGGTGCCGCCACCCGAGACCGTCCACGTCATGGCGGGCTGCGACGCCAGGGCCACGCCGAATTGATCTTTGGCCGAGGCCACGAACTGCTGCGTCGCCCCCGAGGTGACGGAGGTACTGGCGGGCGTCACCGACACGCTGGTGGCGGTGGCGTTCACGGTGACGTTGACCGCGCTGGTGGCGGTCAGGCCGGCCGCGTCCTTGATGGTCGCCGTCAACGAATACGTGCCCGCGAGGCTGAAGGTGGCCACGCTGGCCTTGGCGGCATTGGTGCCGTTGGCGCTGAACGTGACCGTGCCGGGACCGCTGCTCTTGGCCCAGGTGTACGTCAGCGCGGGCTCGCCGTTGTCGTCCGCCCCCAGCACCGAGAGGTTGGTGGTTGTTCCGGTGGCGGGCGTGGGTGTCGCGGTCGCCGCGGTGGCCACGGTGGGCGCCATGTTGGCGGCGCCCCCCGCGGTGTAGGTGATGACCACGCTGTTGAACCCGCCGCCGCTCGTGTTCTGGGTGCTCGAGGTGGGGCCTTTGACGAAGGTGAACGTGCCCTGGTGGTTCTGGCTCGCGTTCGAGGCGTTGCTGTCGCACTCCTCCATGCGAATCGTGTAGGTGCCATCAGGAACCACCGCGCCCGAGCGGTTCTTCAAGTCCCAGGTGACGGTGAGCGTGCCGTTGTGGTTGGAGCGGGTCGCCCCCGAGACGGCGTCGGTGTCGGAGCCAGAGGCCGTCGTCCAGGCCACGAGGTGGGACTTTCGCGAGTTCGCCCACCGGCCAATCGTCTTCTGGAAGGTGCCGCCCGGCCCTTGAATCCACACGGCGACGATGTTCTTGGGTGAGTAGTTTCCACCGTTGGAGGTGGTGACGAAGTTCACCGACAGAGAGCTCTGCGCCTTCACCTCGGTTGAAGCAACTCCCAACAGGGTCGCTGCGATCATGAACAAGCTACGCGCATGGTGGAGTCGCATGCCGAAATTCTGGGCTGCGCAGGTCCCGTGATTCAAGTGTTCACGCGACTTCACAGCCGTCGTGGACGTTCGACAAGCTGAACGAGTTCAGGCGGCTACGGCGAAGGGGTGCCCAGCTCCAACTTCGCTCTTATCTTCTTCGAGACGTAGACGCGGTTGTGGGCGTCCACGATGACCGCCGCCGCGCCCATCGACTCGGCCAGCGCGAGGCCCTTTTCGGCGCCCAGAATGAACGCCGACTTGGTGAGGAACTCGGCGTCGGTGGCCGAGCGCGCGAGCACCGTGGCGGACCGCGACGCTTTGGCTGGCCAGCACGTGCGCAAGTCGATGATGTGGTGGTACCGCACGTTGTCGACTTCGAAGTAGTGCTCGTAGTCGCCGCTGGTCGAGAAGGCCCCGTCTTCGACCTCGAGCTTCGCGAACGTCTGGTCCGGTGGCCCGCGGGGGTCGCGAATACCCGACTTCCATTTGCGCGTCTCTTTGTGCCCGGCGAAGTACAGGTCGCCGCCCGCCTGAATGAAGAAGCTCTTCAGGCCGCGCGCGCGCAGCTTCGCGACCGCCTGGTCCACGCCCCAGCCCTTCACCACGCCGCCCAGGCCCAGCTTCATGCCCGGCTTCTTCAAGCGCACGCGGCACGCTCCGACCCCCGCGTCCGTGGCCGCCGTCACCTCCACGTCGCGGTATGAGACCAGCGCACAGGCCTTCTTCACCGCCTCCGCCGAGGGCACCACTGGCGCGTCGCCGTCGCCGAACCTCCACACGTCCTTCAGCGCTGCCCAGGTCGGGTCGAACAGCCCGTTGGTCTTCCGGGCGCCCTCGAGTGACTTTCGAATCACCTCGCACAGCGGCGCCGGCGCGAGCACGGGTTCGCCGCCGGCCGAGGCGTTGATCTGCCCCAGCACCGACCCCGGCTTCCACTCGTTCATCGTGTTGTCGATGTCCGCGAAGACGCCGAACACGTCTTCGAACGCAGCCGCGTAGCCGGCGTCGGTCATGGGGTCGTTGATGGCCACGCTGACCAGGGTGTGCATCAGCTCGCGCTCGGCGCGCACCGGCTCCGCGCCCGCTGGGCCCGCGCCCAGAAGGCACAGCATCACCGCGGCGGCGGCGAGGCCTGCGTGGGGTGGGTCGCGAAGAGTCGGGGCGGGCGCGTGGTGCACGGGGTCATCCTCAGGGTGGGCTTCGAGCGTACATCGAACGCCGCCTCCGCTCGCAGTGTCGGAACGCACCTGCACCACTGGAGCGAACACTCGTGCGCAGCTGGAGTGCGCCCGCAGGCAAGCTTTGCCTGGTGTACCAGCGCCCACGCGGTCGCTCACCCGCACGGCGCGAAAAAGACCGCCGCCACCTGAGCGCGCGGGCCCGGGTGGCGGCAGGAGCACCGTGATGTTGTGCGGGAACGGTGCTCAGTACGTCACGCCGATTTCCTTCGCCTGAGCCGAGACCGCCTGCTGCACCTTGTCGTCGAACTCCGACTCGCCGGCCTTGGTGTTCTTCTTCAGCCACTCGTCGCGGCGCTTGGCCAGCTTCCCCAACTCATTCTCAATCTGCTGCCGCTGCTCGGCCTTCTGTTTGACGAACGCCTCGCGCTTCTCCGCCGGCATCGCCTGCAGCTCGGCGGGGAGGTCGGCTTCTGGAATCGTGGCGATGGCGGCCGGCTTGTTCACCACGTCCATCACGCCCGTCGCGGGAGGCGGCGCCGCGGGAGCGGCCACGCCGCCGTACGCCTTCATCCGGTAGCCCACCCGGTCCGCCGTCGCGCCCGCGCCCATGGTGCTCACTGAGTCGATGTTGCGCTTCGCTTCAGCGCGCGAGTCCTTGCTCCCGGCGAGAATGGCCGTGCCCGCCACCTCGCGGTCGAGGCGCGCCATCTCGGCGTCGTACGGGGTGGAGGTCGCCACCACCCCGCCCGTCTGGGCGATGCTGAGGAACAACCCGTCGGTCATGCTGGCCAGCCGGCGGAACTCCAGTTCGGTGGAGTGATCATTGCCGCAGCGAATGGCGTTCACCACGATGTGGCGCTTGGCGGCCTCACGGGCCATGTCAGCCGCGTCCCAACCGTCCTGGTAGTGCTGCGAGGGCGCGTCGCCCACGAGGAAGATGGTCTTCATGGTGCGCTTGTCGTCGGACCACGGCATCAACTTCACCGCTTCGCCCAGGCCGCGCCCGACGTGCTCCGGGGTATCGCCCCCACCGCCGGCCGAGAGGCTGCGCAGCTGCGCGTAGAACGCGTCGAGGTTGTTGGAGAGCGTGAAGCGCTGGGTGACGTACGCGTCCGAGCGGTCGCGGTAGGCGACGAGGCCCATGCGAATGATGGGCGACGGCTGGCCCGCCGCCATCTTCGAGGCGATGGAGAAGATTTTCTGTTTCGCCCCCTCGAGCAGGCCGCCCATCGAGCCCGTGGTGTCGAGCACGAACACCACGTCGATTTTCGGCCGGTCGTTGCCGGGGGCGTTCTGGTTGTCGTTGGCTTCGGCCGCGGACGCTGCGCCCGCGAGTGAACACAGCATCATCAATAACGGCGCGTATGAGTTCATGGGTTGAACCTCCGAGGCGTTGAAACGCACCGGCGCAGGAAACGATCTTCAGAAAGGAACTCTTGGAGCCGACGACACCCGCGTACACTCGCCGCTGATGAAAATGCCGTCGCCACGGGTACTTGCGCTGCTGCTCCTCGTGCCCCTGGGGTTCGGCCTCGGGCTCGGGCTGAAGAAGCTGCGCCGGCCGAGTGCCGCGCCGGCCCCCTCGGCGCCCGACGGGGGGCCCGCGTGCACAGACGCCGACGCCGAGCCGCCTGCCTTGCTGCCGGACCAGGACGTGGCGCTCGTCCTCATCGACGGCGATGCCCCACACCTCACCCTCTCGGTCGACGGTCGCCGCGTGGTCGCCTCCCCCACCACACCGCAGAAGCTCCGCCCCGGGCGACACGCGCTCAAGGCCGAGGCCGATGGGCAGGACACGCTCTCCTTCGAGTTCGACGTGGCCGCGTTTCGCGCCGCGCTGATTCACCTCGAAGCGAGCCCGGTCACCGGCCTCACCGCCTTCTTCACCGGAGTCTCGTGGGCCAACGCGCCCGCGACCTCGCCCGCCCCCCTCGAACCGTTGCGCTCCCCACCCACGGCAGAGGCGGTGTTGCGTCGGGCGGCGCAGGCGCTCCGCGCGAACGACCCACGCAGTGCTCGCGCCGCGCTGCAGTTGATGCCCGCGCTGGAGCGCAAGCAGGGCACGACGCCGGCCAACCCAACCTACCGCCGGCTGCTCGCCATCACGCAGGCGCAGTTCGGAGAAAGTCCGGGAGACGAGGCCCTGCCACCGCTCCCCGAGGGGCTGCGCGTCTCATGGGAAGCGGCGCGGGCCGCCGAAGCAAAGCGACGGAGCGACGTGGCCCTCAACCGGTGGAACCTGCTCACCACGCGGTTCTCGGCCCTGCTGCTCGAGTTCCCGGGCGCAGCTCCCGGCGCGCAGTCATCGGCCTCGAGCCGCATGGCCGACCTCTCGGCCTCGTTTCTCGACGCCGCGCGACAGTCCGACGTTGAAGCCCAGGAGGCCACGCTCGCCGCAGGTGAACAGACCCTCGCCGAGCTCTCTCGAAAAGTGCGCGCCACCCAACCGACCGACTGCGCGTTTCAGGCGGCCGTCACCGGGGCGCTGCGGAACGCCGGGGACACCCGGGGCACGAAGCCGCACGACTAGACACGGCGGGAATCCACCCGGACCGACTCGAAACCGGCGTCGAGCGTGAGACGCCGGTGCGTACTACTGCTCACGCTTCTGCATTGACGCGCATCAAGCGTGTCTCGAAATAGACAAAACGGAACAGACGGCTGTTTTGTCGTTGCACGTTGTTTGCAGGGGGGGGGCATGGTGCCGCCGCACAAACGGGGGCACACATGAAATTGAAGTTCTGGTGGTTGTTCGCGGTGGCGCTCGCCGGCTGCGGCAGCGGCGAGACGTCGAAGTCTTCGGCAACGGCGATTGCGAGAGTGGACCAACCGCTGTCGAGCGTGGCGGTGGCCGCGACGAAGCGCCTCGGCGAGAGCTGCCGACAATTCGGCCGCGCCGAGTGCGCCACCGGGTTGTGCCTGCGTGTCCGCCCTGAACCCGTGCTGCCGGGTGTCACCCTCGCCGCGAATGAACCCGCTTCTCACGTCTGCGTGACGGCGTGCAGCGCACCCTCGGACTGCCCGAAGGGCTGGGGCTGCCGCGAGGTGATGCCCTACAAGAGAGCCTGCGTGCCTCCGGCGCGGTTTGTCGCGAAGGCTGTCGAGGTGACGCGATGAGGCGGGCACTTCGAGTTGTCGCCGGGATGGCGCTTGCACTCGGCGTGCTGTGGGCGCCCGTCGCCGCCGCGTCGTGCAACACAAGCTCGGATTGCGCCTCGGGCGAGCAGTGTTGTCGGGCGCCAACGAATGGCGGGGTAATCGGCGCGTGTGGCCCGGCCGACAAGGAGTGTTGCCAGACCTTCAGGAACTTCTATGGCGATTTGACCCTTTCTGGCCCGGATATTTGTACTGACGACGCACTGGGGCCACGTGTTTGCGTCACGGGTTGCGACTCGTCGGGCAATACGTGGCGACTTTGTTCAGCGCCCGGGGCAGACGGCGGTGCCACCATCGGCACCTGCGACTGCATCGGAGAGACCTGCAACCCCGACAAGAAGCCACGGCCGCCCTCCAAGGACCCGAAGCCGCCGAAGTGCAAAAACCCGCTCATGGCCGGCGACCCTGTCAGCGTCTTCAGCGCGACGTCCATGCAGTCATTCTCCGACGTGAGAATTCCGGGCGCGAATGGGCCGCTCGAATTCTCCCGTGTGTTTTCAAGCCGCGGCGACGAGTGGCTTCTCGACGCGCCCCTGGACCGCGTCCCCAAACCCTTCGGCAGCACGGCCTTCGCTGACGGCGGCTTTGGCGTGGACGCCGGCTACGGAGACATTCTCTGGTGGCACAACTACTTCTCCCTCGTCACCGCCAGCGCGTTGCTGCCGTACTTCAGCGTCCGCGACGTTGACGGCACCCTGGTGCGCTTCAAGCTCTGCCCCTCAGGCAGCACGTCGTGCTGGACGAAGCCCGTCGACAACAACACCTCCGTGCGCGCGCGCCTGCACCGCCTCAGCGATGGCACGTTTGAGTTGGTGCGCGAAGATGGCAGCCGAAACGTCTACGGCGCGGCCTACGGCGTCACCATTGAAGGAGCCACACGCTACTTCCTCACCGCCATGTACGCCCCGAGTGGCGCCCTCAAGGCCAGCCTCACGTACGAGACGCCGACAGGGCTTGGCGTGACGTGCCCGGCGGGCGACGCGGGCACCGCGGGCACCCCGTACTTGAAAGACATCACCTCGCCCGAAGCGAAGCTGCGCCTCACCTACACGACGCACCAGCGACTGGACTCCGTCGCCGAGTGCGTCCTCGAGAAGGTGAAGCTGGTGGGCGCTGACGCCGGCACCACGGACCTCGTCACGTTTACCTACGAGGTGGTGAGCAGCCAGGAGCGCCCCGGCCGCCTGGCGTCAGCGACGCTGCCCTGGCGCAGCGAAGCCTACGAGTACAACTCGGGCTACTTCGCCCAGTCTCTCTCCGGCACCACCATGGCGCTGCACACCATCTCGTCGGGCGTCCGCGTGGGCGGCGTGGACACACCCGAGGAACACTTCTCACTCTCAGCGCCCGTCCTCCTCACTGACGGCGGCGTGTGCGGCGACGCGCCGACGTGGACGGTGCAGATATACGACGGGGGCTCCGCGGGCGACGGCACCGGCACGGCCCCGGGCTTCGTCCGGTACTTCAAGTCTCTCTTCAGCAGCACGGACACCAATGAACCTCGCCCGTATTCCATTGAAGAAGCCTGCTCCAACACCAACTCCTGCAGCGCCGGCACCGAAGTCTGGGAGTGGGCCTGCAAGTCGGGCGCCTTCCCTGGCTACGAGAAGGGCCACAAGGACAAGCGCGACAACTGGACGACGTGGACGTACGCCTTCGTCGACGCCGGCCTCCCCCAGGGCTTCCTCGAGAAACGCAGCGAAGCGCGCGGGGCTTCAAGTTCCTCCGACAACACGGGCCTCGAGTCCGAAACCTACGCCTACGTGTACGGCGCCAACACCCAGCAACTCCTCTCCACCACCACGAAGGACTCCGTCTTCTCCTCCGGAAACTCCACCGTCACCAAAAACCACTACGACGGCAGCAACCGCCTGAAGAAGGTGACGGTGTCCGGCTACACCACAGTGACGTTTGACGAGAGTGTCGTCAGCAAGGTGAAGGCCACCTTCTACTCGGACACCCGAAGCTGCGGCGCCAGCAACGCCGACGACGCAGGCCGCACCCTGGAAGTCCACGGGCCATGCTGGGTTTCCGCGGACTCGGACACGTCGTGTAGCGGCACGCACCCGGTGACGGCGTACGAGTACTACCCGTCGACTGAAGGCGACAACAAAGCCAACCGACTGAAGAAGGTGTTTCGCTTCGTCGGCGGTAGCGCCGACTGCGCCGGCACGCCCCTCGTCACCGAGTACGCCGCGTACGACGCCTTCGGAAACGCCACCTCCGTCATCGACGAAACCGGCGTCACCACCACCTTCGAGTACTCGGGGAATTTGCTGACGAAGAAGACAATTTCAGTCTCTGGCCACAGCAACGTCACCACGTACGGGTACGAAGCCGAGAAGCTGGCGCAAATTGTCTACCCGGAAGGCAACGGGGAATTCTTCTGCTACCGGACACAGGGCGACGGCGGCACTGCGTTTCCGTGCCCGTCGGACGGCAGCAGCAAGTACACGCCGCACCTGCAGTGGAAGGCGAAGACGTCGTGCAGCGGAAGCCCGCTGAAGTGCGACGGCAGCAACAGCACCACGTGGGCGGAACTCGTCCGCTTCGACTACGGCACTGATGGCACAGTCTCGAAGGAGTCGTACCTCTCATGCCCGTCGTCCTCGGGCTGCAACACGCTCGGCGATGGCACGTTGCGCCGCGTACAGAAGTACCAAAACGACGCGCAAGGCCGTCCTACGTGGCGCGCGTTTGGCGACACAGCTTCCGGGTACGGTCAGTTTGAGGCGGTGTCCTTCTTTGACCGCGCCAACAACCTCGCAGGCGTCGGCCAACCCGGCAATGGAGGCAGCGGGACGCTTCCCGCGTTTTGCGGTGGGCCGTCCGGCGGCAATGTCGATGAGCCGTCGTCCTACCTCTGCAGTCACCTGAAATATGACGCCGCGAACCGACTGTCAGAGGTGACGGAGTACCCCGCCAACTCGACGACGGGCGCCACCACGACGTGCTTTGGCCACGACGGCCACGGCAACGTGACGAAAATCCGGACGGGCTGCACCGCGGGCTGCAGCACCTGTGAGAGCAACAACCTCCCGCTTGCGTCGGAGTACACGTACGACGACTTCGGCAACCTGGTGAAGGCGAAGCTGCCGTGGACACAAAACGACGCGCACTCCGCGGCCGGCGCGTACCTGTACATTTCCAACGCGCAGGGCCTGGTGGACTACACGGTTTCTCCCGACGACAAGAATGACGGGACGCCGTCGTACTCGACTTCGACGCACACGACGTACGACATGCTGGGGAGGCCGTTGTCCGCGCAGCGAGAAACCATCCACGGCAACGCGGGCATGTGGAGTCTCTACTACGACGAGACGCACGCGGCGCCGAGCGGTTGCCCGCAAACCGCGCTGACGAAAGGCCGCCTGCAGGCCCGCGTGGACGGCTTTGGAAGCACCTACTACCAGTATGACGAGGAAGGCCGAGTGCTGAAGGAAGTCCGTCTTCTTGGCAATGCCGCGAACTGCACCTTCACTCCGCCGTACGAGTGGCAGGCGCGCTTCTACAACCCCCACCAGTCCTACACGTACACATGGAATGGAAACCTGAAGACGTCGACGTACCCGCATAAGCGCACCGTCCGGTACAACTACGGGACGGGCGGCTTCACTGACAGAGTCGCCTCGGTGGAGGTGGCGCGTGTTTCAGAGACTGCCTTCGACGTGTGGGACATGGACGGCGGCACGGCCATCCAGAATGTCCGGTGGGAACCCTACGGCGGGCTGCGCGGTTACCAGGTGAAACCGCCC